>JAWLBS010000060.1:0-19218 GCA_041687575.1 Phycisphaerae bacterium
GCGCAGACCATCAGCCCCAGCCAGACGCGAAGACCGCTCGACATGCCCATCCGTCACTCCCTTCCCAAAGATGCACCTGCGCGGCCGGCGAACCTCGCGCCAGCCGTCATGCAGTCGACCTGAAACGATGCCCCCGCACAACCCAAGAATGCCGCATCGGGAGCCGGATGAATACTATCTTACCTGTCGGGGTTGAAGAACTCAACCCTTTGTACCGGCACCGGTTGAGTCAGCAGGCACGCCGAGATTCGGCGCAAGCCCGGTCCCACGGTCCTGCCCCAACGAGCCGCGACCGTGAGGCCGTGAGGGAGCGGTAAACGCCGACCGACCGCAAAAACCCCTGGCATGGTTGCGCCCAAACGAGCCCGAGGCACAAGCGAGGGTATCCGTCCCGCCGCTGTCTTCGGTCTCGCTCCGTCGCCGTTCGCGCAGGGCGGACCATCCGCCCGCCCAACCCGCCCCCTCGCCACGATCCGGCAACCCGACCTTGCATCCCCCCCTCGATGGTGCACAATAAAGATATGCACAACACGGAGCCGACCATGAAGAACCTGAGCGTGAAAGAAATCCGCACCCGCCTCAGCGAGGTGATCCACGCGGCTGAATCCGGCCAGGAAACGACCATCACCCGCTACGGCAAGCCGGTCGCCCGCATCGTCCCCGTCCAGACGCAGCGCCCGACCTTCCCCGACCTGGCCGCATTCCGCGGCTCGATCAAACTGCGGGGCAAGACCCTCACCGAAACGCTCCTCGAGATGCGGGAAGAAGAGCGATGTTGAACGCCTACATCGACACCAGCGTCCTGACCGCCGCCTACTTCCGCTCGTACGTCCCCACCACCTCCGCCTCAGCCAGCACCATCCCCATCATCGCCTGCAGCAGGTCGTGCTTGCCGACCGGGCCCCGCACGTCCAGCGGCTCGCGCAGGGCGTACACCCGGAAGTGGTAGTGGTGCACCCCGTGCCCCTTCGGCGGCGCCGGGCCCCGATAGCCGATCGTGCCCCAGGTGTTCATCCCCTGCAGCGCCAGCGGCATACCCACCGGCCGCTCGTCCTGGCCGACCCCCTCGGGGATCACCAGCGTCTCGGCCGGCAACTTGCACAGCACCCAGTGCACCCACGGCTCATCGATCGGCGCGTCGGGGTCGTCCATGATCAGGGCGAGTTCCTGCGTCCCCTCGGGCATCGCCCCGATGTGGATCGGCGGCGAGACGTCCTCGCCGTCTTCGGTGTACATCACCGGGATCGGCTGGTTCATGTCGAATGCCGGACTCGTCACGTTCATCGATAGCCCTCCAGACCTGTTGGGACCGCGTTACCGGATATGCATGATTGTATGATCATGGCGACCAATGTTCAGCGGCGCTGCTCGAGGTACTCCCCCAACCGTCTCCTCACCTGCTCCGGCCGGGCGGTGCCCGTCACCCCGATCTGCTGGACCGTGATCGACGCGGTCAGGTTGCCCAGCAGCGCCGCCTCAACCAGGCTCGCCCCCGCGCACAGCCCCGTCACCACCCCGGCTGTCACGCTGTCGCCCGCGCCGACGATGTCGATCTCGCCGCTGACAACGTACCCCGGCACCATCCGGGCCCCGTCGCGATCGACCGCCAGCACCCCGTCCGCCCCCAGCGTCACCAGCACCGGCCGATCCGTCAGCGCCACCAGCTTCTGCGCGGCCACCTCGATCTCCTCGCCGCTGGCGACGTCACCGCTGCGCATGCCGACGGCCTCGGCCAGTTCGCTGCGGTTCGGCTTGGCGATCACCCCGCGAAACTCCCCCACGCGGCAACGGCTGTCCACGAAGAAGACCTTCTCACGCCGTACAGCCGCCATGTTGCACAGAAACTGCCGCACCCGCGCGGTGATCACCCCGCAGTCCGGCTCGGGCGCCTGGTCGACGATCACCACCCCGTCGACCTCGTCGATCATCCCGTTGACGGCCGCCATCACGCGGTTCTCCAGGTCCTGCCCGAGCCGCTCATAGTTCTTGATGTCCAGCCGCTCCAGCTCCTGCGCCGGCCCGCTGCCCTCGTGCATCATCGGCTTGATGTAGGTGCCGGTCCGGCGGCCTTCCGCCTCGATGACGTGACCCGTGTCGACCCCGTCCTGCTCCAGGGCCCGCCTCAGGTCAAAGCCCTCCCCGTCGCGGCCGACAACGGTGACCGCCACCACGCCGCCCACCCCCAGCGCCGCCAGCTTCTGCGCCGCCGAGCCGGCCGCGCCCGGATAGCAGCGAACCCCCACCACCTGGTGCGCCTCGCGCCCCGTCTCCAGCGACACCTCCGCCCGCCCCCGGTCGATGTCGAAGTATTTGTCCAGGAAGAAGTCGCCGACCACGGCCACCTTCAGCCCGGCCGCCCGCTCCAGGATCTCGTCCAGCCGCTCAGGATTCATGGTTTCGAATTCTCCGCGCAATGTAAGTTGCCGCCGATGGTAATCCCCCGTCGGCCTTTTGTCAGGCGGGCCATCACTCAGGGGCATCCGCTATTCGGTGGCGATTCCAGGGATCTGACCCCGAGTCGCACGTTTCCCAGCGGAATCAATGCCGTGATCTCGTGGGGGCCTGGATGGCTATGCACGTAACCGGGGTCTGACCCCGTGGGGCTGGCAGAAGCGCGGCGGGGTTTACCGCTCCCTCACGGTCGCGGCTCGTTGAAGCGGGACCGAACCCAACGCGGCGTTTGCCCCAGGGGGGCAGACCCCGTTGGATCCTTCAGGTATTGGTGCCCCCAAGGGAATCGGATGCGGGGATTCGGGTGTGGGCGTGCTACCAGGGGTCGGACCTCCGTCAAGCGCCCGTCCGCCGCCGATCGCCGGATGCATGCCCCAGAAGCAGTCCCTGTGAAAAAACCATTGTATCCCATATGTACCCCGGTTATACTCAGAAGGTCTGTCACGTGCCGTCCGCAATCCGGACAACCGGCCATCGGCGTTGCCGTGCCGTAGCGGGGCCCGTCGACTCGTCTGGAGAGGGAAGATGCGAATCGATGACCTGCGTTTCGGGGCAATCACAGCGATACTGGCAACAACAGCCGCCGTCGCCAGCGTCGCGACCGCCCAGCCGGTACACCTGCGGATCGATTTCAACCACGGCACCACCAGCCCCACGATAGCAGGCTGGACCGGCGTCCACGCCGAAAACCGCTTCGACAACGGCACAGCCGTGAGCCTCGGCGACGGTGTCACCGCCGGGGCGGTCGCCTGGTCGTTCTGCACCACCCGCGACCGCGGCGCCGGTGCCAGCGGGGTGCCCGAGGCCGACGACCTCCTGCGGGACTTCCTGCAGCCGGCCAAGGCGGTCGGCGAGTCGTGCTTCGAGGTCCGCGGTCTGCCTGGCGGGACCTACGACATCACGCTGCTGGTCGGGGATCCCTCCTACACCGTGGCAGACGAGCGGATCCTGGTCAACGGTATCGACGTCGATCTCAAGGAGTGGCCAAGCGCCGGCGGCACATATCCCGACGACTGGGCCGTCACCGTGCGGATCGGCCTTTCCCCGGGACAGGCCCTGCAGCTGGCGCGGGCGTCGGTCGGCTTCGGCAAGGTCAGCGGAATGATCATCACCGCCGAACCGGATACGCAGGCCCCTGCCGCCGTGACCGACCTGGCTGTGACCTCAACCGGTTCGGCCACCGCCCTGCTGCAGTGGACCGCCCCGGCCGATGAGCCCGGCAATTTCGCCGCCGCCTCCTGCGACATCCGTTACGCTGCCGCCGCCATCGATGAGGCGAGTTGGGATGCCGCCATACCGGTCGAAGGCGAACCCGCACCCGCCGCGCCGGGCCAGGTGCAGACCTTCACCGTCACGGGCCTGACGCCCGAGACGACGTACTATTTCGCCATCAAAACCGCCGACGGCAGCGGCAACGTCTCGCCCCTGTCCAACATCGCCGCCGGCACCACCGAACCGCCCGACGTCACCCCGCCGGCCGCCATTACCGATCTGGCGGCCGCAAACGTCACCGACCGCACCGTCACCCTCACCTGGACCGCCCCCGGCGATGACGGCCAGACCGGCACCGCCGTCGCCTACGACATCCGCCACGCGACCTCGCCGATCACCGACAACGCCTCCTTCGAGACGGCTGCGCCGTTCGCAGGCGGCCCGGCGCCCCTGCCGGCCGGATCCACCCAGACCTTCACCGCCGGCGGCCTCCAGCCGAACACGACGTATTACTTCGCCATCCGCACCACCGACGACGGCCAGCCGCCCAACACCTCGGACCTGTCCAACGTCCCGGCCGTCTTGACCCTGCCGCCCCGCGAGGCCACCTACGGCATCAGCAACGAGTTCAGCCTTGAGCCGACGGTCGCCGGCCCCTACGCCCCGGCTATCGACGCCACCGGCGATGTCAGCGTCACCAACATCAAAGTCGACGCTGTCGCCATCACCCGCACCGTTCAGGGCTCGGGCCCGGTCTACGCCGGCACGATCACGTACGACCTGGCTGCCGCCGGCGACTATGTTCACGTCTGGTTGGAGCTCAGCACCGATGGCGGCGCGACCTGGAGCCAGCGCCGCATCCACGCCGTCGGGGCCGTCGGCACCATCGCCCCGGGGGCCGGCAAGACCGCCGAGTGGCTCGTCGATGGCGACCGCGGCCACCACTGCCGCATCCGCATCCGCGTCAACGACCAGCCCGCCACCTACAGCGACCTCGACGCCGACAACAACAAGATGCCCCGGCCGGTGCCCTGGGTCGAATATCCCCTGCTCGAGCGGCTCACCGAGCGCAAGGATTTCGTGCTGACGGACAGCCGCTATGAGCTGCCTTCGATCGACTTCTACAAGAGCCTCTCCGCGGGTCAGATGAAGGCCGGGTTCGCCCGCGTCCGCTTCTTCCACAGCGGCGATCAGTACCTCGATAACCCGATGTACTTCCTGCACTGCTGCTACCTCGAGTCGGACGATGGCCAGGACAAGTACGTGATCCTGCAGGCGGATTCCATTTACGTGAAGACGTCGCAGGTCCACGCGTGGCGAGACCAGATCCACGCCGCCTTCGGCATCCCCAAGGACCACGTGATGGTGCTCTACACCCACGTCCACAACGGCGGCGACGGCGTGGCAGGGGTTGAGATCTTCCCGCATGACCTGCTGACCGCCGCGATGGCAAATGCCCGGCCCGTCGAGGTGGGCTTCCTGAACAAGGACATGGGCACCAGCCACAACACCCATCGGAACCTGTTCACCGACGCGACGCACGCGACCAGCAGCTTCAGCAATTACCTCTACGACCCCTACCCCGGTCGGCCGAGCACCGATGTGCTGTGGGAGTATGACGACCAGGGCAACATCATCGGCGGTTTGCTCGACGGGCGCCCCTTCAATTCGCCGGTCCAGCAGCACTTCGACTGCCCGCTGGACTCGTACCTGCAAATGATCGTTTTCCGCAGCGTCGACACGCACGAGATGAGTGGGATCATCGTCAAGTTCACCGTCCACCCGATCACCCGCGACTACTTCGGCGATTACCCCCGCTGCGTGATGGACACCCTCCAGGACCGATTCGGCTCCAGCGTGGAGGTGATGTTCACCTCGGGCTTTTCCAGCAACCACCGCCCCCTGGCGGCACAGAAGTACCCGGCCGATCTCGGGGCGCCCCGGTCGGCGGCCGCGTTTGCCGATGCCCTGGGAAACGCTTTGCCCTCCATGGAGTTCTCGCCGCTGCGCAAACTCGGGATGGTGATCGGCTATGACCTGTTCGGGGTCAGCCCCACGAACCTCAACGAGGCCGGCACCGACCCCGACCGCCTCGGCGTCGGTGTGCAGGTCTTCCGCCTCAACGACATCTACCTGTCCACGCTGCCCGGCGAGGCCCCCTCCGAGCAGGGCCTGTACATCCGCTCGCGTACCAGCGACACGAAACACATGTACAACGCCTACGGCAACAGCGTGCTCTACTATTACACGTGGGGCCGCTGGTTCGACATCGGCCACTACGAGGGCGGCTCTCCGCCGAATCGGTTCGATTCATTCCGGATGGCCCAGGAAATCGTTCGCGGCGTGAGCATCCTGGAAAAGGATGTCGACGAGCTCCGCCTGCCCGGCGACATCAACGGCGACGGCCACTGCAACGCCATCGACCTGCTCCGCCTGGCGCACAGCTGGACGCTCTCGCTCGGCGAGCCGGGCTTCGACCCGGCCTGCGACTTCAACGGCGACGGCTCGGTCAACGCGATCGACCTGTTGACCCTGGCGCGCTATTTCGCTACGTATTGAGTGAGGCGCCTGTCCCCTGAGACAGGCATGAGGTGCCGCATGGACATGGACATGGTGACCAGACATCCCCTCTTGCGGGACCAGGTTTTGCAGATCCTTCGCGAGGAGATCCTGCATCGCCGCCCGGTCGGCGCGATGATGCCGCCGGAACTCGACCTGGCCCGACAGCTGAAGGTCTCCCGCAAGACTGTCCGTGCCGCCTACGCGATCCTCGAAGCCGAAGGGCTCGTCGAGCGGCGTCGCGGCCTGGGCACCATCATCGTCGAAAAGACGCCTCGCGCCCGCCGCACCGGCGAGATCGCCCTGGTCTTCTTCACCTCCGCCGCCCAGATGTTCACGCTCCCGTTCTACACGCGACTGATCGCCGAGGCGTGCCGAACCGCCGCCGCCCGGCAGTTCTACGTCCGCCTCCTCACCCACGACGCCCGCAAGATGCAGTTCAGGTACGACTGGCGGGAGCACACCGACGAGCTCGACGAGGCCGTCGCCGCCCTCGCCCTGGGCGTGTTCAAGCCCGAAGCCCTCCAGGCGCTCGCCCGGCGGATGCCCACCATCGCCCTGGATGCCGGCGGCCCCTTCGACTTCTGCGACAGCGCCGCCGCGGACGACCGCGAAGCTGGCCGGCTGGCGACGCAACACCTGCTCGACCTGGGACATCGGCGGATCGGCTTTCTGGGCAACTGGCGGACGTCGCGGCCGGACGAAGTGGTCGACCCGGCCCACATCCGGCGCTACGAAGGGTATAAACTGGCCATGCAGGAGGCAGGGGTGCCCAGCCTCAAGGGGCTCCGATTCGATATGCAGTTCGACGCCCAGGCCACCTACCGCGCCGTCAGCGCTGTCCTGCAACAGGACGACCCCCCGACCGCTTTCGTGGCCGTCTCGGGCGCCGCGGCCGCCATCGATGCCGCCCTCGCCCGCGGGCGACGCGTCCCCGAGGACGTCAGCTTCGTCGGCATCGGAGACATCGACTCCCCTTCAGACCGTCTGGCGATGACCACGATCGCCCTCGGCCCTGACGAGATCGGCCGGGCCGGCATCGAACTGTTGCAGCGCCGTCTCTCTCAGCCCGACGCCCCCTTCGAGCATCGTGTCATACGGGTCGGCCTTGTCCAGCGGGAGACCACCGCCCCGCCGACCCTGTAATCGCGACGCGATGTATCTTCCACATGATTCCCTTGACTTTGTGCGAGGGATCCGGCATCCTGAACGGGTCAGGTCCGTACCGGCATGAGCATGCGCCTCTCCAGGAGATCGTTCGTCCAGGGCCGGCTTCCGAGACCGTTTCAGAGGAGACACTATGCCTACCGGCAGTTCTGCGGCGGGTTCCGCTGCGCGTGTGATCGTTGTGTCTATCACTATTCTGGCCTGGCAGACACTGGCCTGGAGTGCACCCGTCCAGCCGGTCGGCCGCCCCGCAGCCGACAACGTCTCGGTCAGTCGAACACCGACAGGTCTCGATGTCCATCTGACGTTCGCGCCCGGTGACGTCTCGCTGACGCCCGCCGGCCGATTCTGGCGGATCGACGTGCGAGGCTGCCGGTCCGCCGCCGTGACGCCCGGGGATCCCCTGCTGCCCGCCCGCCACGTCAACGTCCTGCTCCCGGCCGGCGCAAGCGTCCAGGCCGTGGATGTCCAGGCCGATGAAATGCTGCTGGCCACGGACGTGCTCGTCTGGCCGACGCAGCCGTCCGTCCCCGTGTCGACTCCCCTGCCCGCCATACCGGAGGCCGTCGAGCCCGACCCGGTCGCCTACGCCGGCACGTCGCCGGTGCCGGCCGCCGTCGCCGAACTCGTCGGGCGACACACCATGCGCGGCCACCACTTCGTGAGCCTGCGGATCAATCCCGTTCGCTACGTCCCGGCTGCAGGCGAACTCTATCTGGCAACCCGCGTGACCGTGCAGTTGGCTCTTGCCTGGCCCGGACAGGTCGCCACGGCCCTCGTCGCCGACCGCGGACGCGATCTCTTCACCGCCGCCGTTCGTGAGATTGTCGTCAACGGTGAGATGCTCGACGAGCCGGTCGCCGCAGCCCCGACCAGTGGCACCGCGTCCCTCACCGACGAGCCGGCCACCGGTACCGACTACCTGATCATCACGTCGTCCGCGCTGGTTGGCGCGTTTCAGCCGCTGGCGGATTGGCGGGCCAGCCACAACGGTTTCACCACTGCGATCGTGACGACCGGGACGATCGGAGCGACCTATCCCGGCATCGACCTGCAGGCCCGGATCCGCGCGTGCATCCAGGACTACGTCTACAACCACGGGACGAGTTATGTCGTGCTCGGGGGCGACAACACCGTCGTTCCTGACCGCGACTGCCGTGTCACCTGCGGCACATACACCGAAAGCGCCATGCCCACCGACCTCTACTACGCCGGCCTGGACGGCAACTGGGATGAAGACGGCGACGGCATCTACGGCGAGGCCGACACCGCGGTCGGCGACGAGGGCGATCTGGCGCCGGACGTCTACGTCGGTCGCATCCCCGTCCGATATGACTACCACGCCAGCGCCTATATCAACAAGGTGATCCAGTTCGAGACCAACCCGATTCCGGCGGACAGGATGCTCCTGGCGGGCGTCCACATCGGCGGGAATGCGTCGCCGTCCTACGGCCCGTACGCCGATGCCGAGCGCCCGACCGACGCTGTTGACGACGGGCACCTCGATTTCCTCTCGCACTCGCCGGTCAGCGACGTCGAGATGTGGACCCGCCGCATGTACCGCGACATCATCCAGCCGTACTACCAGCCCGCCACCCTGGGCCTGCTGTTCGACACGCTGACCTCGTGGGACACCGCCGCAGCCGGCGACTATCCGCTCAACAGCTCCACCCTGTCCTATCGGCTCAAGCAGGGCTGGTACCACGTGTTCATGATGACCCACGGTTCGGCCTCGTCCTGGTCTCTGGAGAGCGGCTCGTTCACCACCTCTAGCGCGACGAGCCTGACCGGACAACTGGGCGTGATCTACACCGGCTCGTGCTCGACGGCCATGTTCGACGGCAGCGGTGACCCATGCCTCAGCGAGGCGTTCCTGCGTGCCAGCGGCGGCCCGGTCGCCTACTTCGGCTCGAGCCGATACGGTTGGTACAGCCCCGATAGTCCTCCGGCCGGGAGTTGGACCACCGGGGGCACCTCCATGGCATTCGCCCGCGACTTCTACGACCAGGTTTTCCGCCTCGGCAGCCCCGGCCTCGCCCAGGCGTTCTACGCCCACAAGGCCGCCAGCGCCGGCTGGTCCGGTTACAACGGCGCCTACCGCTGGCTTCAGTTCGGGATCAATTACCAGGGCGACCCCGCCCTGGCGCTCGCGCCGATCACCGGGACACGTACGCTGACGATCAACATCCAGGGCTCCGGCACCGTCCAGGTCGACCCGCCCGGCGGCACCTACGAGCCGGGCGCGACCGTGCAGCTGACCGCCGTGCCGGCCGATGCGCCGTGGACCTTCCTCCGCTGGCAGACGGACGCCTCCGGCTCGAGCAACCCGATCACAGTGGTGATGGACCAGAACCGGACCGTCACGGCGGTCTTTACCGTACCGGGCGACATCAACGGCGACGGGGCCTGCAATTCGTTGGACCTGCTCATGCTGGCCAACAGCTGGAACCGCGTCGAAGGCGACAGAGAGTACAACCCTGCCTGCGACATCAACGACGACGGCACCGTCAACGCCATCGATCTGCTGATGCTGGCCAAAAACTTCACCCTTGGCTCCTGACCCCGACCGTCGGCAGGACTTGGGGGCACGGTCCCGGGTGAGCGGTGCGCGCCGTCTCCCGCAAGACCCGAAACCGGGCGCACCCGTTGTTGTTTCTCATCTATGTAATCTGCGCAAGCTGCGGATAGCCGTTGTTTCTGTTGCTTTTGCCCGCGGCACTGGCCCTATGCGGGCTCCGATGGGGCGTCAGAGCCCCCGGTTTGCTGGCGGGCGACGTCCAGCCAGTACTCGCACTGCTGAATCATGTTCGGGTCGGACAGGTTCGGGCGGCACCCCTCGAGATGTTTGACCGCCCGGCCGTAGTCCTGCAGGTGGCGGGCATAGATCACCCCGAGCAGAAACCCCACCTGCTGGGCGGTCGGGCCGGTCGGGTAACGATCCAGAAACTTTTCGTAGGCGTCGGCGGCCAGGGGAAAATCACCTTCCTCGGTGAGCTGGTTGGCGACGTCGAGCTGGCTGGAGCGGGCGAGGATCTGGCTGGGGTCGATCTTGAGCAGGTCGCGGTACAGCCGGGCGGCGGCAGGCGTATCGAACCGGTCGGTCGACCGGGCGATCTCGGCGCGGAGCTCATCCGCCCGCGCCTGCGGTCCGGTCGGCAGCGTACCGCTGCCGTGGTGCCTGCCCCAGGAGCTCCTGCTCGTGTGCGCAACGGGCGCGCGGACCCCCGGTTCGCGATAGACCCCCGCGAACTCCCGCCGGCGGTGCCAGCGATTCCACAGCGAGACGATGTCGAACGGGTCGCGCGGCAGGGCGTGGACCAGCAGCATCAGCAGTGCTGCGACAAAGCCGAAGGCATACCCCGACAGGTGCGCCTCGTAGGCGATGGCCCGCTGGGCGCCGCCGGGGCCGGTCACCAGATTCGACGCGATGATATTGTCCCAGATGATCATCTTGCCGACGATCAGCGTGATCGAGCCGATTTCGATGTCCCCGATGAAGAAAATCCAGTAGAAGATCCGCACCACGGTGCGCGGAAACAGCACGAGGTAGGCCGTGGTCACGGCCGCGACCGACCCGCTGGCGCCCAAAACCGGGCTGTACAATTCCGTCAGCGAAAAACCGATGCCCGCGAACGCGCCGCCAGCCAGGTAGAACAGCAAGTACGGCAGGTCGCCCATCTTGCTGTTGACCGGGTTGCCGAACAGGTAGAGGAACCACATGTTGCCGATAATGTGCACCCAGCCGCCGTGCAGGAACTGGTAGCTGAAGAACTGGTACAGCTCCGGCATCCCCGGATGCAGGATCAGCTGGTTCTTGACCTGCGGAAGCGACGCCCCGGCCGGCGTCGCGCCAAAGATATCGAACACAATAAACGCAGCGGCGTTGATCGCAATCAGGACGTAGTTCACGTACGGCCGGTTCTTCAGCGGCGCGTTGGTGCCGATCGGTAACAGGAGCATATCGTCTCCAGGGTCATCACCGAGTACCCGCCCGGTTACGGCACGCTGTCCGGCCGGGTCGGTCCCGCGGTCCGCCGTCGGGACCGCAATCCTTGGTCACTTCTCGCTCTTGAGCAGGCCCTCGAGCGTCTGGCCCACTCCTTTCTTCGGCTTGTCCGCCGTGGTTGCCCCGGTTTCATCGGCAGCCGCCTCGGCGCCGGGGGCCTTTATCTTGCCCAAGGTCGATTCGACGGTCTTGCCCAGGGTATCCTGCGTCTGGCGGGTCACGTCGCCGACGGCCCTGCCCACCTGCTCGCTCGCGGCCTGGCCGGCCTGGTCGATCGTCTCGCGGACGCGCGCTGCCGCCATCTCGGTGGTCTGCTGCACCAGCTGCGTCGCCTGGGCGCCAAGGGCGCTGACAGTGCCGGCGACCTGGGTGTTGAGGCTGGCGAGCATATCCCCCGGGATCAGGCCCTCGCCCTGCTCAAGCACGCCAGCGAGGATCGCGGGGACCAGTCGCCCGACCAGTTGGGCGATGCTGATCGGTTTGTCGGAGCTGACGTCGTTCATCTCGATGGCGGGCAATTTCACCGTGATCGGCTGCGCGCCGGGCAGGGGCGGCCTCACATGGGCGACAACGTTGCGGATCACCACCCGGTCGACCGCGACCTTCTTGCCGCCCTCTTTGGCCGGGGCGGGCTCGGCAGGGGCGGCCGTCTTCTTCTCGCCGCCGAGCTTCTTGACGTTTTCGAGGATCTCGCCGACGTTGCTGCCGAGGCCCTTGCTCTCGATATGGATGTCCAGGCCGTCGAGCTGCAGCAGCGGAACGCGGACCGTTTCGGACAGCACGCTGCCGGGCACGACCTGGAGCCGGAACCGCCCCGACTTCATCATATGCGGTGTGGCATAGCCGGCGGGGTTGGCGACCTGCAGGGTATCCATCTCCAGCGAACCGCCGATCAGGCTCAAATCCACCGACTGCACCGTCGTCGGCACGCCCAAGGCGTAGGTCCCACCGCGCTCGACGGCGCCTTTGGCGAGCCCATCAATCATCAGCCATCCCACCGCGATCAGGACCAGGAACACCGCAACGGCCGCCGCGATGATCTTCCAGATACGTTTTGGCTTCATGACGACGTCTCCTCTCTCTCGACATGTAGTCGACTCACGTGGCCTGTTCTTGCCACACTATAGGCGTCAGGCCAGCGTCCACCGCGCCTGGCGAAGCACGGCGTGGGGCGAATCCGGGCGCTGTTCGTACCAGACGGTCAGCAGCGCACCGTCCGGTAACTCCGCCGTCGAGGGATATCCCAGATCTTGGTTGGTCCCGTCCGTGCTGATCATCATGGCGTCCGACCAGGTCCGGCCATGGTCGCGACTGACGCGGGCCTGCACGCCGAAGGGCTCGCGCCGGTGACCGTAGGTCATCAGCAGCGTGTCGTCCTTGAGTCGCAGCAGGTGCGACGGCAGGCCCCACACCCCGATCGGCTCGGGCGCCGTCCAGGTCTTGCCGCCGTCGCTGGATTCGCACTGGAGCGTCTCGCCTTTGTTCATTGCGCGGCCAGGTCCACGTCTCGCCCTGATCGTCAGAGTGCATGATCTCGACGCGGCCGAAGGGGCAGATGTGCTCCTCGCGACCGCCGCTGCAGACCAGGACCAGCCGGCCCGTCTTCGTCCGGGTGACGGTGGGCCAGCCGTGGTAGAGCCCCTTCTGCCAGCTGATGGTCTTGATTTCGTGCACGTTCACGCGGGACCTTTCTGCCGGGCGCGATCCGGCGGCTGCGGAGGACGACGCCGGGAATTTCGGGGCGGCCGCGGGGACGACCCCGTGCAGGGGGCGGGCTCCGGCGGCAACCGCGAAACCCAGCGACCCGAACATCTCGATCGCACGGCGTCGCGTGATCTTCCGGCTCACGTCCGACCTTTCCATTTGCGGGCTTCGTACCGTCGGACCTCCTCCATCAGGGCATCCAGCATCTGCTCCTCGCCGACCGTGCGGACCTGCTCGCCGTCCACGCAGATCACCGCCTTGCCCTTGCCGGCAAACAGCGCCACGTCGGCGCCCTCGGCCTCGCCGGGACCGTTGACCACGCAGCCCATCACCGCCACCTTGATCGGCGAGGTCACCTCGCGCAGCCGCTGCTGCACCCGGTCGACAATGCTCAGCAGGTCGACCTCGAGCCGCCCGCACGTCGGGCAGGCGATCAGCTCCGGCCCGCGTCGCGGGCGCAGGCCCAGGCACTGGAGCAGTTCGACCGCGTCCTCGACCTCGCGGACCGGGTCGGCGGCGTAGCTGATCCGCACCGTGTCGCCGATGCCATCGGCCAGCAGGGCCGAAAGGGCAGCGATCGAGCGGATCCGGCCGGTCGTCTGCGTCCCGGCGTGCGTGACGCCCAGGTGCAGCGGGTAATCGAACGTGTCAGCCAGGGCCCGATACGCATCGATCACGATCAGCGGGTCGGGGCTCTTGGCAGCCAGGACCAGATCGGTGAAGTCGTGCTGCTCGAACAGGCGGACGTATTCGGCCAGGCGGTCGACCATGATCCGCACGAGCCCGGCCCGGCGGTCGGCGGCGACGAGCCGCTCGTGCTCGCCGCGTTTTTCGGCGTCGAACCGCTCGACGGCGCTGCCCTCGTTGACGCCGATGCGGATGGGGACGCTTCGCTCCTTGCACGCGGCGATGACCTTCAGGGCCTTGGAGCGGTCGGAAACGGTGCCCGGGTTCAGCCGGATCTTGGCGGCACCCGCCTCGACGGCCTCGAGGGCCCGCTGGATCTCGAAGTGGACGTCGGCGACGATCGGCACGGGCGAGGCGGCGATGATCTCGGGCAGGGCCTCGGTATCGACCCGGTTGGGGACCGCCACACGGACCAGGTCGGCCCCGGCCGCGGCGAGCCGCCCGATTTGGGCGACGGTGGCGTCAATATCATACGTATGCGTACTGGTCATGCTCTGGACGCTGACCGGGGCGTCGCCGCCGATGGCGACGTCTTTGACCAGAACCTGTTTTGTCTTGCGTCTTGTCATATTGCCTCTTTGACGGGGCATGGCCCCGGATGCTGCCGAATGTCCTGCGGGGCCTTTACCCCCGGCCACAGCCGAACGCCTATTCTAGCGTGCAACCGGGGAGCGTGCAGCGCCCTTGTCGGATGGAGGGCATCGGAGTATAACCGGCGCCAATCCGGCATGGGGCCCACCGTGTAGGGGCAAGCCAGGGAAGGCGAGATGATGACCGGTACGGATACCATTGCCACCCGTCCGAGGCAAACAGGCCCACGGGACCTGTTTTTGCGCAATATGGCTGCGCTGTGGCGGACCGACCCGTCGCTCGCCCAGCAGCTCGACGACCTGCCCGATTCGCTCCTGGACAACCTGGTCCCCACCCGGACCGATGCGCCGACGGTGGCCGCGACCTCCCCCGAAGGGCGGCAGGTGTGGCTCCACAGCCGGTACGACCCCCGCAAGCAGGCAGAGCAGTTCGTGCCCGAGCTCGGCGCCGACAAGGGCTGCGTGGTACTGATGGGCTTGGCGCTGGGGTACGCCGCGGAAACGATCACAGAGCGTATCAAGGGCCGTAGCATGCTCTTTGTGATCGAGCACGACATCGAGATGATCTTCCGCGCGCTGCACTGCGTGGATCTGGTCGAACCGCTCCGCGACCAGCGGCTGGTCCTGCTGGTCCGCGACGATGCGGATTACCTGCCGAACCGGCTGGAACCGCACCAGCTGCTGTTGATCTCGGGCGTGCAGATCGTCACCTACGACCCGGCCGTGCGACTGGCCCCGGACTTTTACAGGGATATGTCGCAGGGGATCACCGACTATGTCGCCTACGCCGACATGTCGCTGAAGACGGCGCTGGGCAACGCGCAGATCACCATGCAGAATGTCGCGTTCAACCTGCCGACCTACCTGTCCACGCCGCCGATCGACATGCTCAAGGGGCTGTTTGCGGGCTGTCCGGGCATCCTGCTGGCCGCGGGTCCGTCGCTTCGCAAGCACCTGGGCATGCTGGGCGACCTGTCGGGCCGGGCGGTGCTCTGCTGCGTGCAGACGCTCTTTAAGACCCTGCTGGCCCGCAACGTCGTGCCCGACTTTGTCACGAGCCTGGACTACAGCGAGATCAGCAAGCGATTCTTCGAGGGCGTCGACGACTTCCGCGGCGTGCACCTGGTCGCCGAACCCAAGGCCAACAATGCCACCATCGACGCCTACGGCGGGCCGATCTCGCTGCTGGACAATGCGTACGCCCGCCTGTGCGTCGGCGACGACCTGGCCGGGCGGCAGGGCCTGCGGGCCGGCGCGACCGTCGCCCACCTGTCGTTCTACCTGCTGGAGTATCTGGGCTGCGACCCGATCATCCTGGTCGGGCAGGACCTGGCCTTCAGCGACGGGCTGTACTACGCCCCGGGCGTAGCGACGCATCAGAACTGGGACGCCGAGCTGAACCGCTACAACAGCCTGGAGATGATGGAGTGGCTGCGGGTCGTCCGCAACCGCAAGATCTTAAAGCCCGGCATCGACGTCCACGGCAACGCCGTCTACACCGACGATACGATGCTCACCTACCTGCAGCAGTTCGAGCGGGACTTCGCCGGCTGCCGCGCGACCGTCATCGACGCTACCGAGGGCGGCCTGCCCAAGCGATCGACGATCCGCATGCCGTTTGCCGAGGCGGTCGAAAAGCACTGCAACAAGCCATTGCCCGCCGAGGTGCTGTCTTATCGCAGCCGCACCCGCTGGGGCGACGACTCGCGGCTGGCCGAGGGGCGCCGCCGCATCGAGGACCGCCTCGAGCGGCTCGACGCGTTCGTGCGAATGTGCCGCCAGACCGGCAAGGACCTCGAGGAGCTGGAGCAACTGCTCGATCGCAACCGCACGGCCGAATTCAACCGCCGGATTGCCCGCGCCGACCGCGCCCGTGTGCTGGCCCGCAAGGACGACCTGATTTTGCGGATGGTCAGCGACCTGGCGCAGCTCGCCGAGTTCCGCCGTACCACGGCCGACCGGCTGCTCAAGGGGCTGGAGCTCGAGCCGGTCGAACGGGCCCGGCGCCAGCTCCAACGCGACCGGGCCTACAACGAAGGCATGATCGCAGCCGCCGAGGAGTTGCGGAACATCCTGCAGGAGGCGTGCAAGCGGTTCGACGAGGCCATCGCCGGCCGTGCGGCGGGAGGGTCGGCATGAAGATCATCGCAGCCATCCTGGCCGACCTGAAGCAGTCGGCGATCGGTACGCCCAGCCGCCTGGCCGAACCGCTGGACGGGCTGTCCGTGCTGCACCGTACGGTGCAGCGGGCGGCGGCGGTTGAGGGGCTCGACGGCGTGCACGTGCTGGCCCGGCCGGATGAGCGGGACCGGGTCGCCGAGCTGGTGGCGGGGCTGCCCGTGCAGGTGATCGCCGGCGATATACCGCCCAGCCCGCACAGGGATCTTGTCCGGCGAACGCGGATGTGGTCGCTGGACAACTGGCGAGGCGGCCTGGGCGGCTCGTGCTGGTTCGACGAGTGGTTCCACGCGGCCGGACTGCTCGCCCTGGCGAAAAACGCCGGGGCCGACGCGGTCATGGCCCTGCCCGCTGACGCCCCGCTGCTCAATACGATACTGGCCGGGGCCATGCGCAAGCACTACGAGAAGGTCAGCGACCAGTACCGCTTCGTGTTCGGCCAGGGACCGCCGGGACTGACGCCGGTCTTTCTGGCGACGAGCATCCTGGCCGAACTGCTGCGGGCCGGCTATCCGCCCGGGGTGACCCTGGCGTACCGGCCGGACGCCGCGACGCCCGACCAGATCAGCCGGCCCTGCTGCTACCAGGTGCCCATGGCGGTGATGGCGACGGCGGAGCGGCTGTTGGCCGACACGGGCGAGGGTTTCGCCCGGTGCGAGGTGGTACTCCGCAATTTGGGCGACGCGGCCGATGATGCCGTTGAGGTCTGCGACTTCATCAGGCGGCACCGACGGGAATATCTGCCCGCCCTGCCGGCCGAACTGGAAGTCGAGCTTACCACACAGGATTCGCTGCCGGACAGCCGTCTGCGCCCGGCGGGCAAGCGGGTGCCCTCGCGCGGCCCGCTCGATCTGGCGACCCTGGAACGTGTGGCAAGCGAACTGGCGGGGCGTGACGACGCCCGGTTGACCCTCGGCGGCTTCGGCGATCCGCTGTGCCACCCAGACTGGCCCGGGGCGGTACGGGCGGTACGGCGGGCCGGCGTGTTCGGTATCAGCATCCACACGACCGGCAAGCGCCTTGCTGAAATCGGCCCGGAAACGATCATGGCCGATCCGCCCGACCTGCTGGTTGTGCGATTTGATGCCGCCACCGAAGCGGTGTACGCCGAGGCGCAGGGCGAGCCGGGGCTCGACGCGGCGGTCGAGGCGGTGATGGCGATCGAACAGGCCCGCCGTCAGCAGCAGCAGATCCTGCCGGTGGTCCTGCCGGCGATGATCAAGAGCCGCCTCAACGTAACCGACCTGGAGGCGTTCTTCGACCAGTGGATCCAGCGCGTCGGCAGCTGCTGGATCGAGGGGTACAGCGACCGGGCCCGGCAGATGGAGCCGCTGCAGATCGCCTCGATGGCCCCGCCGATGCGCGTGGGATGCAGGCGGCTGCGGCACCGCCTGGTGATGCTCGCCGACGGACGTGTCGTTTCGTGCGACCAGGACTATGCGGCCCGCCAGGGGGTCGGCGACCTGAACCGTGCCACGCTGGCCGAGGTGTGGGCGGGCCAGGCGCTGCAGACCGTCCGCGGCTGGTGCGAGCATCTTGCCGCCGAGGCTGTGCGAGCGAGCGGAATCGTCACGGAACCATCGGGCGAGCAGGACACCGCGTTAGAGGATGACATCCGGCAGTCGGGAATGATTCCGCCCCTGTGCGAGCGGTGCGACGAGTGGGGACGACCTTGACATGATCGACGGCAAGACAATTCTGGCGGTGATCCTGGCGCGGGCCGGCAGCAAAGGCCTGCCCAACAAGTGCGTGGTGCCGGTGCTGGGCCGACCGATGATCACGTACACCTTCGACCACGTCCTGTCCGCTGCGACGCTGGACGGTTCGGTGCTGACCACCGACAGCTGCGAGGCCGCCGAACTTGCCCGCCGCTGCGGCATCGCCACGATCGAGCGCCCCTCCGCCCTGGCGGGCGATCAGGCCCGGGTGGACCAGGCGGTCCGGCACGCGGTCGAGTCCTATGAATCGCAATCCGGGTCCTTCCGCGTCGATGCGGTCGTGATCCTGTACGGCAATATCCCGGTCCGCGCAGCCGGCGCGATCGATCGCGCGGCCGAGCACCTGGTCCGCAGCGGCGGCAGCAGCGTCCGGACCGTCGCCCCGGTCGGCAAAATGCACCCGGACTGGACCCACCGCCTCGACGGCGACCGGCTCGTGCAGTACCGCCCCAACAGCATCCACCGCCGGCAGGACCTCGAGCCGGTCTACTACCACGACGGGGCGGTGATCGCGGTGACGCGTGAGGCGCTGTTCGACCCGTCGACGGCCGGCGACGATCCGCACGCCTTTTTAGGAACGGACCGCCGCGCGATCGTCCAGGGCCCGCACGACGCGGTCGACGTCGACGAGCCGGTCGATGTCCTGCTGGCCGAAGCGGTGTTGCGGCACAGGGGCCAACAGGGCGAGTAAGTTGCATCGCGCGCCGGGTGCATCCTTGTCTGGTGGCACTGCCAGGGGTCTGACCCCGAGTCGCACGTTTCCTGGCGAAATCAACGCCGTGATCTCGTGGCGGCCAGGATGCCTGTGCACGCCACCGGGGTCTGACCCCGCGGGGTTCGAGGGGGCCGCGGGGTTCACCGCTCCCTCACGGTCGCGGCTCGTTGAAGCAGGACCGTGGCACCTCTCGCAGCGTTTGCCCCAGGGGGTCAGACCCCGTTGGATCGT
>JAWLBS010000061.1:0-3257 GCA_041687575.1 Phycisphaerae bacterium
GGGCGACCTGCTCCCGCGTCAATCCCGCCGAACGGAGACACGCCTCGGCGACCGCATGAGCCATGACATCCGTTCGCTCGCACGACGACTCCAGCGGGATGCCCCCCAGCAGCGGCCCGTCGACCGGGGCGGCAGGCACCCGCACCGTCCGGCAATCCGGCGTCCGCAGCTCGACCCATCGCCCGGCCGAGCGTCCCTGCAGGATCGCCCGCCAGGTCGCATCCAGATCATCGCCCAGCGAGGTGACCGCCGCACCGCCGGTGATCCAGATTTCGGGCCTGTCCGGTGACATGCGATACGGCTCCGGTTGTCAGGAAAGGGTCAATGGCTCCGCGGCGGCAAGCATCCCCAGGTCCGCCAGCATCTGCAGATCGTCCTGCGGTTTGCGCCCGCACGTGGTCAGGTAGTTGCCGATCAGCATGCCGTTGGCCCCGGCCAGGAAGATCCACGACTGCAGGTCCCGCAGGCACGTCTCGCGGCCGCCGGCCACCTTGATCGTCCGGTCCGGCAGCAGGAAACGGTACAGGCTGATGATCTTGAGGCACTCCATCGCCGGCAGCGGCTGCCGCTCGGCCAGCGGCGTGCCGGCGATCGGGATCAGGAAATTGACCGGCACCACCTCCACCCGCAGGTCCCGCAGCTCGATCGCCAGATCGACCCGGTCGGCCCAGGTCTCGCCCATGCCGAACAAGCCGCCGCAACACGCCTGAATGCCGGCGCGGCGGCACGCGTGGATCGTCTCGATCCGCTGGTCGTATGAGTGACTTGAGCAGATCCGCGGGAAGAATCGTCGCGAGGTCTGCAGATTGTGGTTGTAGCGCCGCACGCCCAGTTCGTACAGCCGCCGCGCCTGCGCGTCGGTCAGCACGCCCAGCGACGCGCACAGCCCCAGCCCCGCCTCGCCGGCAACCCGCTGCATCGCACCGGCGAACTGCTCGATCTCGTCATCGGTCGGGCCCAGGCCGCTGTTGACCAGGCCGAAGCACGACGCGCCGCTTGCGGCCGCCTCGCGCGACGCCGAGACGATCGCCTCCTCGTCGAGCACGCCGTGCTCGATGTGCGTGCAGTAATGGGCCGACTGGCTGCAGAACCGGCAGTCCTGGCTGCACGCGCCCACCTTGCCGGCGGCGATGCTGCAGGTGTGTACGTCCGGCCCGACCCGCTCGAGGCGAATCCGGTTCGCCCAGTAGAACAGGTCGTGCAGGTCCGGCCCGGACACCGCCGACAGGTCCAGGGCCTGCTCAGATGAAAGGTTGTGCCCGGCCAGAACGAGGCCGGCCAGGTCGCGAATCCGCTGCTTCATGCGAAACTCGTCCTACCGCCCGGGCACTGCCGGCGCCTCAGCCGGGGCGCCTTGCGGCGGGGTGATGGTCGCCCCCGGCCGCGCCGCGCCGACCGCCCGCTCCTCGGGCAGCGGGATCTGCTGAACCGGCTGGAGCAGGTTGGTGTTGATGTCGTACATGTACACATTCATCAGGCGGGCCTGCTGGTTGATCACGTAGATCTGTTCGATCGCGTCAGACACCTGCCCGGTGAACATCGTGTATCCGCGGCCCTTGTCGAGCTGAGCGAACGCCCGGGCATCGCCGGGCGTTACGATGCTCAGCATCAGCACCGTCGTCAGCAGGATCGTCGCGGTGACCGTCAGGACGCCGATCGCGAAATCTTTCTTATCCATGGGATCTCCTCCGATGTGTCCCGCAACCTACCGGCGCCGCGGCGGAACCACGGGCCTGGGCTGACGCGAGAAGTCCGCCTCCAGGTCCCGGCTGCTCCGCGCCTCCAGGGCCGAGCTTGTCCCCGACCGCACAGGAACGTACACGTACAGGCGCTCCTCCACCGAATCCAGCACGTAGACGGCATCGAAGGCCGACTGGATCTGGCCGGCGACCGCCAGATACTGGTCGCTGAGCCCCCCTGCCGCAGCCGGCTGGGCGTGCGCCCGGGGCAGCTGCACTGCGCTGGCCAGGACGGTGCACAGAAGCGCAACGTTTACCAGAACCAGCACGACCAGGACTGCATGCTTCGCTCTTGGCGGCATGGCGTGTCTCCTCTTGTTCGAACCGGGGATCCGACTGCCGAACCAGCCCTGCGGCTAGTCGGCCTCGGCCCGCTTGCTGTTCCAGAACGATACGGCAAGGGTTGCAATGATGAACCCGGCCAGGCACATCCAGACGATCGACTGCTGCTCCTGCTCGGTGCCCTTGGCCTCGGGCATCGCCGCCACGACCGGGTTGGATACTGCCAGAACCCCTGCCGCGACCCATGTCCGCCGGATGAACGAACCCGTGAACTTCATCAGACATTCCTCATCTTGCTTGTACGCCGAGGGTTACCCATTGGCCGATTATAGGTTCCCCGGCCAGTCGGCGAAAGGGCTCCGGTCGCGGGCATCGTCGCCGATCAGCCACCGGCCGACCGGATCGGCAATGCCCCGGAACACCTCCGCCTGCGCCGAGAAGGTCTTCCACTTGGCCGAGCGGACCCGCGCGCAGCGGCTGTAATCGTCCACGGACACGCTCCAGAACGAGTAGGAGCTGCCCTGGTATTCGTGGAGGGGGGCCTGCTGGTGCGGCCACTGGGCGGGGTTTTCCACCAGGTAGACGAACACATACATCCCAACGAAGCCTTCGCCGAAGACGCCTTGCCATGCCCCCAGGCCTTCCACGTCCCCCTGGGTTACCCAGTTTTCCAGGCGGCCCGTGCGGCACACCCGCCCCTTGATGTCCACGAGCCAGTTGGGCCCCTCGCTGGGCCAGACCACGAAATCGAAGGCCTTGATCCTGGCGGCCTGGAAGGCCTGGCGCTGCGCGAGCGTGACAGGCACATAGGGAATGCCCTCGGCGGCGAGGAAATCCTCGAAGGCCTCTTCATAATGTCTGCCTGCATTGGCCATTTGGCGGTCAGTCCGTATCCGGGTCCCGAGACAGTGGTACCGACGCGCCGGCCCCGATGTACGGCAGGTCGAAGTCCCGGTAACGCTACCACGCGTATCCTGATTGACGTGAAGGGACTCGTCAAGTCTTTGGGGCCCAAGATGCAGGAGAATGCCCGACCGACTCTGCCGACAGGACGGGTGCGCGTCGGCGCTGAAGGCGCCTCCGCGGCCGCTGACGGAGGGCGGATTCCATCGCGCCGCCGCCCGGGCCTGCGGGCTGTCGCGATGCCCGAGTTCATGTCTCCCAGACGCTAGCTGCTCGCATCTGCCCTGCCCTTGGCGAAGATCCAAGCTCATCAATAGAGAACGTCGTGGACCA
>JAWLBS010000061.1:3357-19119 GCA_041687575.1 Phycisphaerae bacterium
CCGGGCGGACCGGGCGGCAGACGGTCCGGTCCATTTGACCCGGTCCTGTAGGCTGCATGTAATATAGAGTGATTACGGGGGCCTGCGCACAAGGCATTTCAGCAGGCAGGAAAGGCCCGATCTGTTTCGCTTGTATGCAACTTTCTTTCGGCGGGGTCTTTTCCAGACATACGCGTTACCGATTGGACATGGTGCTGTACGCTTGCAAGCGCTGTAGCACAGAAAGGGGCATACCTATGTCTACGTTTGGTGAACACGCCGCACAGGGCCCGGATCGGACTGACAAGACGGGCGCGATGATCGCCTCCAGCGGCTCGATCGCCCTGGCGATCGGGGGGGGCATCGCGGCGGTCCTGGCCATCATCGGCCTGGCAGGGGCCTGGTCGACGTGGATGGTGACGCTGGCCACCCTGTTCGTCGGCGCCGCTCTGATCGCCGAGGGGTTGGCGATTGCGGCTCGCAATGCCCGGATCCTCAGCCGTACGAAGGGAACCGTCGAGAGCAGTGAGCTGGCCGGGGGCGTCAGCGCCGAATTCCTGGCCGGGTGCGTTGGTATCGTCTTGGGGATCATTGCACTTGTCGGCGTCAATCCGGTCGTGCTGTCGGCGGCGGCGGTGGTTGTCTTCGGCAGCGCCATGATCTTCGGCAGCAGCATCCGCAGCCGGGCCGAGGACATCGACGTGATCCGCACGGAGACCGCCCGGCCGCACACCGAACCGGGCCCCGGCCCTGATGTGGCCCACCCCTCGCCCGGTCCGCTCGAGACGCGGCCCGTTGAGCAGCGGCAGTCTGAGCAGCGGCACGAACAACAGAGCGGTTTGCTCTCTCCGGTCAGCGGCACGCACCTCATGGTCGGCCTTGGCACGGTCGCTCTGGGCATCGTTGCCCTGGCCCAGGTCAGACCAATCGTGTTGACGCTGGTCGCCCTGCTGGTGCTCGGCTTTACGTTCCTTCTGAGCGGAGCGGCTGTGGGAAGCCGGCTGATGATGCGGTCACGGCACGCAGCCAGGTAAGAGCGGACCGCCAGGATCCGCGGCAAAAAACGCCCGGGAACATGCGCCGACCCGACAGAGCCGGCGCATGTTCCCGGTGCGTCGCCATCTTTTCGAGGTTGACAACCCCTGCCGCTATCGGGCATTCTGTTGCCGGTGTTGAGCCTTCGTGCAGGCGCAATTCGCAACAGGAGCCCGAATATGCATATACAGCGGACCCTTCGCATGGCGGCGGCCGTGGCCGTTTTTCCCGTCCTGATCGGCTGTGCTTCCAGTCAGAAGCAGCAGACGGCACAGACCAGCCCGGATCACCAGTGGACCAGCGTCGGACTGGGCGGAGGAGGGGGCATCTTCTGCCCCGTCAGCTCCCCCCATGACCCGAACCTTATGTTCTGCAGCTCCGACATGTCCGGCGTGTACCGCAGCACCGATGCCGGCCGGACCTGGCGGATGATCCCCTACCAGCACCTCAGCGGGGCGATCACCGATTCGATCGTCTTTCATCCGAAAAACGAAAATGTCATGTACTGCCTGCCCGGCGGCCACGGCAAACCCGTGCTGAAGATCAGCACCGACAAGGGCCTGACCTGGCAGGCCGTGACCGAGGTCACACCGTGGCACGGCCAGAGCCCCTGCGCCCCGAAGTTCGCCATCGACCCGTCGGCGCGGGTGATGCTGGTCGGCTCGGACAAGGGACTCTTCCGCAGCGAGGACGGCGGGCGGACGTGGATGCCCGCATTTGGAATCGACAAACAGGTGATCGGCTACGCCTTCGACGCCGGCCGCGCCGCACGGTACTGGTACGTCGCCACCGCCGACGCCGTCTACCGCAGCGAGGACGCCGGCCGGACCTGGAAACCCGCCCCGGGCCAGCCGGACAACACCCCGATCAACGACTTCTGCGGCGGGTCCGACCCGCAGACCGGCCAGACGGCACTGTACGTCACCACGCCCAGCAAGGAGGCCAATGGCAGGTACGCCGGCGGCATCTACCGCAGCGAGGACCGTAGCCAGACCTGGCAAGGCGCGATGGGCGAGGGCATCAACACGCAGATCGGCCCGCACAACGACATCGAGCGCAAGCCGGCCGAATATCCGTATATCGCCATGGCGACCGACCAGACGCAGACGCTCTACGCCTACTGCTACGGCAACGGCACCGCCCCGCCCCTGCACAGCACCGTCTACCGCACCGACGACGGCGGACGGTCGTGGCGGTGTGTGGAGTACTTCCGGCCGGAGTGGGAAGGCAGCAACGTCGAGTGGTCGTGGATCCGCTACGACCGGGGCACCGGCGGGCGGAAGCTCGGCTTTGCGGTCAACCCGGCTGACAGCGACATCGTGATGTACACCGACATGATGGAGCTCTACCTGACCACCAACGGCGGGCAGACCTGGCGCCAGGCCTACACCCGCTGCGCCGACGGCGAGCCGGGGCCGGGCAAGGCGTGGACGAGCGTCGGTCTGGAGATGACCACGACGTGGCACTACAAGATCGACCCGCACAACGCGGATCGTCACTACATCTGCTATACCGACATCGGCTTCGCCCGCAGCACGGACGCGGGCAAGACCTGGTACTGGGCGGCCGAGGGCAGCCCTTGGCAGAACACGTTCTACGATATTGAATTCGACCCGCAGGTGCCGGACAGGATCTATGCGGCCTGTGCGTACGAGCATGACATCCCCGCCTGGAAGATGGCCGGGCGGGTCTACGGCGGCGGCGGGGTGTGCCTGAGCACCGACGCCGGGGCGACGTGGACGCCCATCGCCGACGGTTTTCCCGAGATCGGGGCGTGCACGGGGGTAGAGATCGACCCGAACAGCCCGGTCGACGCCCGCGTGCTGTATGCGAGCTTCTACGGCGGCGGGGTCTACAAGAGCGTCGACGGCGGCAAGAGCTGGCAGGCGAAGAACAACGGCCTGCCCGTCGATGTCAACAATCACTTCACCGACATCCGCCTGCACGAAGACGGCACGCTGCTGGCCCTGTGCGGCGGCAAGCGGATCGCCCGGTATCACCCCGAGCCGACGTGCGGGCTGTTCAAGAGCACCGACGGCGGCGAGACCTGGGTACACCTGACGAAGAACGTGCCGATGTACCTGCCCTACGGCTTTGATGTCCAGCAGGACGACAGCAACGTGATCTGGCTGGGCGTCTCGGCCGTGCCGCGTCACCACGACGAGGCGGGCTTGTACCGCACGACCGACGGCGGCAAGACCTGGCAGAGACTCCAGATCGAGTGGCCCCCCGGCGGGCCGAGCTGGGTGCATGTACACTGGCCGAGCATCGACCCGAGCAACCCGGACCGCGTCTGGGTGGGCACGGGCACGCACGGGATGATCATGACGGAAGACGGCGGCAACACCTGGCGGCTGGTCGACGGCATTCCCTTCGGCAAGGCCAGCCGGGTGCTGGTCGATCCGGCCGACCCCGCGGCGATCTGGGTGACGACCTTCGGCGGCGGCGTGTGGCGTGGGCCGGCGTCGCCGGACGACGGACCGGATGACGAGTACGTGATGACGCCGCGGCTTGCGACGCATGGCAGTGACGCGGCGACAGGCCCGTCTTCGGCCGACGCTCGCTGACAACACAAGAACTCGCCTGATCTTAACTACATCAAGATGTAGTGCGACGCCGCAGGTGCCGCTTTGGATGGCGTCGCGGCACGACCATTCCGCGCAAGGAGACCGCAATGCCTTACATCGATCTGGAAGCTGTTGGCGTCCGGGAGATGCTGCCCGGCACGAACGTCCGGTTCGTGCACACGGAGAAGATGACACTCGCCTACTGGACCTTCGAGGCCGGGGCGGTGCTGCCGCCGCATTCGCACCCGCACGAGCAGGTGGCGAACATCCTCGAGGGCGAATTCGAGATGACCGTCGATGGCCAGACGCGGGTGATCCAACCCGGAATGGTCGTCCACTTCCCGCCGCACGCCGAGCACGGCGGGCGGGCGATCACGCGGTGCCGGTTCATCGACGTGTTCAGTCCGGTGCGGGAGGATTACCGGTGAGCCGGTGACCCGCAGTCCGACATGCGCAGATGAACGAGGGCACTGACATGAACGACAACAATGACACTCCGGCGGCAATGCTCTGGGGCGGGATCCTCGCGCCCGGGGCGCTGGTGTCGCTCGTCGTTCTGAATCTGCTGCATGGCAAGGCATATTGGCCGAGCCGCGGGCCCGACCCGATCGCGGTATACACGGGCCTCCAGCCGGTGACGGGCATCATCCTGATCGAACTGGGGGCCGCGGGAGCGCTGTGTTCGTGGTACCTGCTGAGCAACCTGGAGCAGACGCAGCCGTGGGCGTGGCTGGGGATGACAGGCTCACTGATCGCCGTGGTTGGGGGGTTCGTGCTGTTTATCGGGAATTTCCTGTAAAACGCACTGGCCGGTTGATCGAACGCGGCTTCTTCGGCCCTTTGCTCCGTAGCGGCGCGGCGACGTCTCTCCCGAGACTTGGGATTCGCACAACTCCGCGGCGTTGAGTGAAAGCGGCGTCACGGCCGCCGCAGTCCATAGTCGCGCAGTCGCGTTCTTTCCGGGATTCGGGGCTCGCAAGGCTGCTCGGCCTGAGTGAAAGCGGCGTCGCTGCCGCCGCACTCCATATTGCCGCTGCACGACCCGCTTGAGATTCGATGCGTTGACGCCGATGACAGCTTGATTGAAAGCGGCGTCTGCGGCGCCCCTCGACAAGCTCGGGATCTGCGACCGCAGTCCATAGTCCCACGATCGGCGACGCGGGCGTCGGCGCGGAGGGGGTCTACGGGATCAGATCGGCGCTCTCCACGGGCTTAAGCGTGACGATCTTCCACGTATCGGAGCCCTGCTTTACCAGGTCGAACTGCCACGTGGCGGCGACGGGGCGTTTGAAACCCTCGACCTCGATCGTCGCCAGCCCCGCAATGGTCGCCCGGGCCGACTCGGAACCGCTCAAAGTGATCTCGGCCTTGCGGATCTTCGGGTCCTCGATCGTCACGCGCTTGAACAGCCCGTCCAGCCACCGCTCGAATTGATCGCGGTCCCGGCCGTCGGCAACGAGGCTCTGATCCGTCACCGCGAGAAGCCCGGCGACATCCTCGTTTGCGACGGCCGCGCGGACCTGCTCGAACACCCCCCGGATCCGCTCCCGATCGGTCGTGACGTACCGTGCGGTCACCTGCCCGACCGCCCCCAATACGAGGATGATCAGCGTGGCCATGCCCCAGCGTTTCGCAGCCGGCGGATCGAACCGCGCCCACCACCAGCCCGCGACAGCGACCAGCAGCGCCAGGCCCACGATCAGGCCCTGCAGATACGGCTGCTCAAACAGAAGTCGAGTTATTGGTTCCATGCCTATTGTATTCGCGACCGCGCCGGCCGTTGCAGTTGGCGCCGGCGCCGTCTACTGACAGGTAGCTCGCACCCATCGGCGAATCTACCGCGACCTCACGGTCGCGGCCCTTTCCTGCAGGGGACACGAGTCTTGCGCTTCCAGAACGACAGACATCCTTGCTTACGCCCCGCCCTGCATGCAGCGTCCTGCCTCGCAGGTCCGTGGCACCCGGCACTACCGCTCCCTTACGGTCGCGGCTCGTTTCTGCAGGACCGTGCTACCCCGTCCTGCTGTTGTGTGCCTTTGCCTTTCACTGGCAACTGACTACTGCTGCTGGCAACTGGCAGCTGCTGTTGTTGTTTCCAATCTGTGCAATCTGCGGAATCTGCGGAAGGCCGTTTCGCCCGAAGCGCTTCACCCGCTACAAAATCCGCGGCCCCGCCTCGGCGTCGCCCGCCGGGCCGTACCACTCGCTCAAGACCGCCTCCCAATCGGCGTTGCTCTTGACCGCCAGGAACGCCAGCCGCACCAGCTTCGCGTGCGGGTGGTACTTGCTGTAGTAGATGCCGAACTTCCGCAGGTGCCGGCCGACGAACGACTCGTCCTTGTAGCACCGCATCGCCAGGTCCCAGTGGCGGCGCATGATCCGTCCCTGCTCGCGGTAGTCGGGCATCGTCGGCTCGCACCCCCGCATGACCTCGCGGACCTGCTGAAAGATCCACGGCTTGCCGATCGCGCCGCGGGCGATGCTCACCCCGTGCACGCCGGTGTGCTCGAACATGCGGAACACGTCCTGCACCTGCATGACGTCGCCGCTGCCCATCAGGCAGATCGAATCGCCGACGAACCGGCGGACCTCGGCCAAAGCGTCCCAGTCCGCGAATCCCCGGTACTGCTGCACGACGGTCCGGCCGTGCACCGTCACCGCCGCGACGCCGAGCTGAATCGCGCCGTCGAGGATCTCGTAGAAGTCCCGGCGGCTTTGCGGGTCCTCGTCCCAGGCGATCCGGAGCTTCAGGCTGACCGGGACTTCAAGCGGGATCGACCGCCGCACAGCCTCGATGAACTCCAGCGACCGCGCCGGTTCCTGCATGAACGCCCCGCCCCGGCCGCGACGGAGAAGTTTCTTGACCGGGCACGCCATATTCAGCTCGACCGCCTCGTAGCCCATCTCGACCAGCGTCTGGGCGGCCACGCAGGTGTTCTCCAGCGAGCTGCAGGTAATCTGCGCGGCGATCGGGTGGTCCTCCTCCCACAGCTGCATCCGCTTGCGGATCTTGCGGCTGATCAGCACCGGGGCGTCGAGGATCATCTCGGCAACCGTGTACGGCGCGCCGAATGAGCGGCACAGCGTCCGCATGGCCGCGTCGCTGTAGCCGGCCAGCGCCGCCAGCTGCACGGGGGGCCAGATCTCCATATGGCCGATCCGCATGGGAGGATACGAGGCAAACGCGCCCGGGCTGACGGGCGAGGGTCCATGGCTATCAGATACTTCGGTCATTCACTGCTTTCCTGGCAAGGCGAGCAAAAACACATCCCGACAAACGATGTCGCCAGATTAGTGGTTCTGGCCCGAAATGGCAAGACCCCGGGCCAGCCACGGGCCGACGCCCAAAGCACAAGCAAGTCGTCATTCTGAGCGTCAGGGAAGAATCTCTGCTGGACAGCGTGCTCATGGTGTAGCGCCCCAGGCTGTCATTCTGAGCGCAGCGAAGAATCTCTATTGGACAGCGCGCCCATGGTTTGGCACTCCGCTTGGCCGAGATCCTTCACTTCGTTCAGGATGACGGCTGGACAGCGCGCCCATGGTCTGGCGCCCTGCGAGGTCAAGATCCTTCACTTCGTTCAGGATGACAACAGGTCGTTCTCATTACCCCGCCCGTTACGCCCCCTCCGGTGAACCGGGGATCTTCGGCCAGGGCGGTGGCTCGTCCTCGCCCGGCTTCGGCGGCGGGGGCATGGCCGGGGCCTTGGGCGCCGTGCGGACCCGCTCGGGCGCGCTGGCGGGGTCCCACTTGAAGACCACCACCCCCAGTGGCGGCAGCGTCAGTGAGATCGAGAAATCGTGCCGGTCGTAGTAGGGCACCGGGGCGGTCTTGATCCCGCCGAGATTGCCCTGCCCCGACCCGCCGTAGATCTTCGCGTCGCTGTTGAGGATCTCGGTCCAGACCCCCTCGTGCGGGACCCCCACCCGGTAGTTGTGCCGCGGGATCGGCGTATAGTTGCAGCCGATCAGCAGGCACGACTCGCGGTCGCGCCCGTAGCGCATGTATGTCAGCACGCTGTTGACGTAATCGTTGCAGTCGACCCACTCGAACCCGGCCTGCTCGAAATCCTTCATGTGCAGCGCCTCCTCGGCCTGCAGCAGCCGGTTCAGGTCGCCCACCCACCGCCGCAGCCCCCCGTGCAGCGGGTACTGCAGCACGTGCCATTCCAGGCTCGAATCGTGGTTCCACTCTGACTGCTGCCCGAACTCGTCCCCCATGAACAGCAGCTTCTTGCCCGGGTGCGTGAACATATAGCCATAGAGCAGCCGCAGGTTCGCGAACTGCTGCCACTCGTCGCCCGGCATCTTGTTGAGCAGCGAGCCCTTGCCGTGGACCACCTCGTCGTGCGACAGCGAGAGCATGAACTGCTCGTTGAAGGCGTACCAGATGCTGAAGGTCAACTGGTTGTGATGAAACTGGCGGTGGATCGGGTCCTTGCGGAAGTAGCTCAGCGTGTCGCTCATCCAGCCCATGTTCCACTTGAAGTCGAACCCGAGCCCGCCGGCGTACGCCGGCCGCGAGACCATCGGCCAGGAGGTCGACTCCTCCGCGACCGTCATCACGTCCGGGTGCTTTTCATGGACGATCTCGTTGAGCCGCCGCAGCAGCGAGATCGACTCGAGGTTCTCCCGCCCGCCCATGTGGTTGGGAACCCACTCGCCCTCCTTGCGGGAGTAGTCCAGGTAGAGCATCGAGGCGACCGCGTCGACCCGCAGGCCGTCCACGTGACACTCATTCAGCCAGAACATCGCGCTGCTGATCAGAAACGCCCGCACCTCGTTGCGGCCGAGGTTGAAGATGCAGCTCTGCCAGTCCGGGTGCCAGCCGCGCCGCGGGTCGGCGTGCTCGAACAGGTGGCTGCCGTCGAAATAGTTCAGCCCGTACTCGTCCGCGGGAAAGTGCGAGGGCACCCAGTCGAGGATCACCCCGATGCCCCGCTGGTGCAGGTAGTCGACGAAGTATTTGAAGTCGCTGGGCGTGCCGTACCGCCGCGTCGGCGCGAAGTAGCCCAGCGTCAGGTAGCCCCACGAGCCGTAGAACGGGTGCTCCATGATCGGCAGCAGCTCCACGTGGGTAAAGCCCGATTCGGTGCAGTAGTCCGCCAGCTGATGCGCGAGCTCCCGGTACGTCAGGCTTCGATTGCCCTCCTCCGGCACCCGCCGCCACGAGCCGGCGTGCATCTCGTAGACGCTGATCGGGGCGGCCAGGGCGTTGCGGCCGGCCCGCGTCTGCATCCACTGCTGGTCCTTCCACTCGTGCAGCTCGTCCCAGACGATCGAGGCCGTCTTGGGCGGCAGCTCCCAGTACCGGGCGAACGGGTCGCCCTTGTCCACCTGGTAGCCGCCCAGGCTCGACTCGATGTGATACTTGTAGACCGCCCCGTTGCCGATGCCCTCGATGAAGGCCTCCCACACGCCCGAGCCGTCGGGCCGGGCCTGCATCGGGTGAACGCCTTTGCGCCAGTCATTGAAATCGCCGATGACCGAGATGCGGCGGGCATTGGGGGCCCAGACCGCAAAGTGGGTGCCCTTCCTGCCGTCGCGTGTCACGACGTGCGAGCCGAGCTTCTCGTACAGCGCGAAATGGCTGCCTTCCTTGAACAGGTACACGTCGTGATCGGTGATCAGGGTCGATTCGGTTATCTGGTTGACGCTCATTTGCCTGCCTTTCATCAACGGGCCTCTTGCAGAATCTGCTGGATGCCGCGGATAGGAATCAAGAGCCAGTTCGGCCGATTGTTCAGTTCATAGCCGACTTCATACAGGGCTTTGTCCAGCAGCAGTGCGTGCAGCAATATCTCGAACTGCTCGCGGTCGCCCGGCACGACGGGCGAATCGCCGATCGTCTCCATGTACGCATCGAGAAACAGGCCGCTCATGACGCGGTACCACAGGTCGGCCCAGTAGACCTGCTCCTCGGCCGGCAGGTCGATGCCCCGCTCGGTCGAGCCGAAAACGATGCTCTTGTATGCCGCGTACTGGAACGAACGGATCATGCCCGCCACGTCGCGCAGGGCGGATCGCTTGAGCCGGCGCTCGCTGAGCGGCCGGGCCGGTTCGCCCTCGAAGTCGATCAGCACGAAGTCCTTGCCCGTGAACAGCACCTGCCCCAGGTGGTAGTCGCCGTGAATCCGCAGCTGCAGCGCGTTGATCTTCGGGCCCAGGATGCGGCGCTGCACGTCGGAGATCTTCTGCTCGCTGTCGAGCAGTTGCTGGGCCATCGGCCGGACATCTTCGGGCAGGCTGCGGAGGTTGGACCGCAGCTGCCGCCGGATGTTGCGGTGCATGCCCCACATCGACTGGTAGACGCTGCGCTGGTAGAGCTTGGTGAACGGCTCGGGTTGCGTCGCCCGGTCGCCCCGCAGCGAGGCCATCGCCAGGTGGAACTCGGCGGTCCGCTGGCCGAGCAGCCGGGCCAGCTCCGGATAGAGCGAACCGACCAGGTCGAAGATCTGGTCGGGCAGCTCGGCGGCGTTGATATCGAGCAACGACTTGGGCGATGTCTTGCTCCACTCGCGGATCGTGTCGCAGAACTCCTCGGGCATCGCCAGGATCCGGTCGAAGTAGGCGTCGATCTGCGAGAGCGTATGCTCCCAGGCATCGCCCTCGTTCGGCACGAGCTCCAGCAGGATGCCCAATATCAGCGGGTCGCGCCGGCCGTCCTGCCACTGCAGCGCCCCGCCGAACGCCGGCAGGTTCCGGAAAGAGGTCTGGTCGGTCAGGCAGCGGGAAACCTCCAGGTCGGGGTTGATGCCCCAGTCGACCTTGCGGTACAGCTTCAGGAACAGACTGTCGCCGTAGACGATCGAGCTGTTGCTCTGCTCCACTCGCAGCGCCCTCGACGCCAGCGGCATCGCCTGGCCGTTGAGCAGCTCGCGGAACCGCTTGCCCCGGATGCCCGCGATCGGCGACCGCCCGGGGCGGCGAGGCGAGGCGATCATCTGCAGCAGGATGTCCCGGAAGCCCGGGTTGTAGACCGCGTCGTAGACCAGGCCGGGCCGCCCCGAATCGCCGATACGACCGACCACCGCTTGGGGAAACTCCTCGCTGATGGCCTGGCCGTCGCCGTCGGCGGCGAAGCTCAGGGGCAGGAAATATGTCTCGGGGCTGCCCTCGCGGTAGCCCACCTCGGCCAGCAGGATCAGCGCCTGTGCGGCGCCCGTGCCCACGACGCCGCGCCGCCGGATCGTCACGCGCCGGATCGGGCGGCCTTTGCCGCCGAACCACCGCCGCTGCGGCAGGTACGCCATCAGGACCCGCTCCAGCTCCCGGTCGTCCGTGCCCTCGCGAAGCGTGCGCCACGAGACGGTTTCGGCCAGATCGGGGAACTGTGGCTCGGCCTGGACCTCCACCTCGATGGTCGGGGCCATGCACATCTGGAACCAGTAGTACTCGCGGGGCCCGAGCGTAATGATGTATTCGTCGTCGCGGATGGTCGGAAAGCGGTTGCCGCTGAAGATGTCCTCCGGCGTCCAGCCGGTGTACTCCGACAGGTCGAGGGTCGCCGCCACGTGTGAGCCCGACAGGTTCGCCACCACCAGGATCCGCTCGTCCTCGTGGCTGCGGATAAAGGCGAGCACCTTGCTGTTGTCGCACCGGACGAACTCGATGTCGCCGCGGCTGAACGCCTTGTGCGCCTTGCGCGTGGCGATGGCCCGGCGGACCCACCACAGCAGCGAGGATGTGTTGCGCTCCTGGTTCTCGACGTTGACCGCCTCGTAGTGGTATTCCGACTCGGTGATCACCGGCAGGTAGATCTGCTGCGAGCTGCAGCGGGAAAAGCCGGCGTTGCGGTCCGGGCTCCACTGCATCGGCGTGCGGACCCCGTCGCGGTCGCCGAGGTGGTAGTTATCGCCCATACCCAGCTCGTCGCCGTAATACAGCACCGGCGTGCCCGGCAGGCTCAGCAGCAGGGCGTGCATCAGCTCGATCGTCCGGCGGTTGTTGCCCAGCAGCGGCGCCAGCCGGCGACGGATGCCCAGGTTGATCCGCATCCGGCTGTCGTGCACGTACACGCGGTACATGTAGTCCCGCTCTTCGTCGGTCACCATCTCGAGCGTCAGCTCGTCATGGTTGCGCAAAAACATCGCCCAGCTGCAGTTGTCCGGGATCGCCGGCGTCTGCTCGAGGATGTCCAGGATCGGGTACCGCTCCTCCGTCTGGATCGCCATGAACAGCCGCGGCATCACCGGGAAGTGGAACGCCATGTGGCACTCGTCGCCGTCGCCGAAGTAGACGCGGGCGTCCTCGGGCCACTGGTTGGCCTCGGCCAGGAACATCCGCCCGGGGTAGTGCCTGTCGAGGTAGGCCCGCAGCTCCTTGAGGTAGGCGTGCGTCTCGGGCAGGTTTTCGCAGTTGGTCCCCTCTCGCTCGTACAGGTACGGGATCGCATCGAGGCGCACCCCGTCGACGCCCGCGCCCAGCCAGAAGTCCATCACCCGCAGAATCTCCCGGCGGACCCGCGGGTTGTCGAAGTTCAGATCGGGCTGATGGTTGTAAAAGCGGTGCCAGTAGTAGGCGCGGGCATCCTCGTCGTACGCCCAGTTCGACCGCTCGAAGTCCCGGAAGATGATCCGCGCGTCGTTGTAGCGGTTGGTCGTGTCCGACCAGACGTAATAGTCCCGCCACACGCTGCCCGGCTTGGCCCGCCGCGCCCGCTGGAACCACGGGTGCTGGTCCGAGGTGTGGTTGATCACCAGCTCGGTGATTACCCGGATTCCCCGCTTGTGGGCCTGGCGCACGAACTGCCGGAAGTCCTTGAGCGTCCCGTACTGCTCGTGGATGCTGTAGTAGTCCGCAATGTCATACCCGTCGTCCCGAAGCGGCGACGGGTAGAACGGCAGCAGCCACACCGCCGTCACGCCGAGAGTCTCCAGGTAGTCGAGCTTCCGCATCAGCCCGGCGAAATCACCGATGCCGTCGTCATTGCTGTCGAAGAAACTCTTGACGTGCAACTCGTAAATGATGGCGTCTTTGTACCACTGGGGGTCCGTGGGTTGTGCGGTCCGAACAGGCAAGCGCTGCGCCTCCTTCAACATGAATCACATGAAATAATCGAAATCCATCTCCCGCCGCAGACGCCGCCGCAGGACGAACAGGTGCGCCGGCGTCAGCTGCGGGTCCAGTTCCACGTAGTTCCACTCCCCCTGCCAGATGTACCGGTCATCACTGAGCAGGTCGTGCGCCATGAACGGCTGCGACGGGTCCATCTCCCACCGCTCCAGCGGGATCCGAACCCACCCCGACTGGCGGTGGTGCAGGTCCAGGTTCACCACCACCACCACGAAGTTCGTCTCATCCTCGTCCGCCTTGGCGTACGCCAGCAGCAGCGGGTTGTCGATCTCCAGAAAGTGCAGGTCCCGCGTCTGCTGCAGGGCGGCGTTCTCCCGCCGGATCCGGTTGATCCGCTCGATCAGCGGCACCAGCGTCCCGGCCCGCCGACGATCCCAGTGCCGGATCTCGTACTTCTCCGAGTCCAGGTACTCCTCCCGGCCCGCAACCGCCGCCGACACCATCTGCTCGTACACCGGACCGTAGATCCCGTAGTTCGAACTCAGCGTCGCCGCCAGCACCAGCCGCGTCATGAACGCCGGCCGACCGCTGAACTGCAGGACCTGCGGCAGGATGTCCGGCGTGTTCGGCCAGAAATTCGGCCGGAAATGCTCCGCCACCTCGGTCCGCGTCAGGTCCTGCATGTACTCGACGATCTCGTTGCGCGCGTTGCGCCACGTGAAGTACGTATACGACTGCGTGAAGCCCACCTTCGCCAGGCGGTACATCACGTTGGGACGCGTGAACGCCTCGGCCAGAAAGATCGCGTCCGGATACTTCGCCTTGACCCGCCCGATCAGGTAGTCCCAGAACGCGAACGGCTTGGTGTGCGGGTTGTCCACCCGGAAGGCCCGCACCCCCTTCTCCGCCCAGAACAGCACCACCCCCGTCAACTCCTCCCAGAGCTCCCGCCACGTCTCGGTCTCGAAGTGGATCGGAAGGATGTCCTCATACTTTTTCGGGGGGTTCTCGGCGTACTGCACCGACCCGTCCGGCCGCCACTTGAACCAATCGGGATGCTCCTTGACGTACGGATGGTCGGGCGAGCACTGGAAGGCGATGTCCATCGCCACTTCCATGCCCAGATCGTTGGCGGCCTGGATGAACCGCCGGAAATCCTCGAGCGTCCCCAGCTCCGGGTGGATTGCCTTGTGGCCACCCTCCTCGCCCCCGATCGCCCACGGGCTGCCCGGATCGTCCGGCGAGGCGGTGCGGGCGTTGTTGCGCCCCTTGCGGTGCGTCCGGCCGATCGGATGGATCGGCGGCAGGTAGACCACGTCGAAGCCCATCTCGGCGACCTGCGGCAGCAAGGCCTCGGCGTCTGCCAGCGTGCCGGGTGTGCCGGGTTCGGCCGCCGCCGAGCGGGGGAAGAACTCGTACCAGCTGCTGAAGCGGGCCCTCTCCCGGTCGACCGTCACCGGCAGCTGCCGCTCGTACGTGCGGACCTTGCTCGGGTCCGGGTACCGGTTCATCAGCTCGTGCAGCCGTTCGTCGGTCGCCATCTCAACCGCCCGCGCCTGCTCGGTCTGTTCGGCGACCTCATCGGCTGAGAGTCGCAGCCGCTGCCCGTCGCGCTCGGGCGCCCGTCCGGCGGCCTCGCCGATCAGGTTCAGCCCGATCTGCAGGTCGACCGACACGTCCTGGCCGGCCTCGAACTTCTTTACAAGATCGTGCTGCCACGTGCCGAACACGTCGATCCACGCCCGCACCGTGTAGACGTACGGCCCGAGACGGTCCGGCCGGAACACGCCGGTCCAGACGTCGTTGCGCCCGGGCTCCATCGGCGCCGTCCGCCAGTCGGCCTGGTCTTGCGGCCGGTACAACAGTTCGGCGAAGACATGGTCGTGCCCGTCCGAGAATACCCACGCCTCGACCTCGACCTTCTCGCCGACGATCCGCTTGATGGGAAACTGGCCGGCGTCGATCTCGGGCCGCACGCCGCTGATCACGACCCGCCGTCGGCCGTGGTACGGCTCGAAGTCCATGTCCGTTCTGGCTAGTGTATCCATATGCATGCCGGATCTTATCATCGTAATAGGTTGGCCCCGTACCTCTATGGATTCTAGGCAGCCGATTCGATGTTGTGGGAACCGCACCCTCAAGTGCCACTCCCACCGCCGCGGCCCGACCCATCCGCCTCTGCACGCTTCGATCTGGCCGGGGGGACGACCGGCACCGCTCCCACTGGATCCCGATCATCATTTCGCTCGAAACCGGTAGTACGCGACCGCCCGCCCCGATGTTCACGACTCCATCCTGCAGAAACGAGCCGCGACCGTGAGGGAGCGGTAGACCCTCGGATGAGAGGCAAGCCCCTTTCCGAAGCACTACCCAAAGCCGCAAGACGCTTCCTCCGTCTACCGTGGGGCGACGGCAGCGGGCGGGGAATTGCCCTCGATCGCGGGCGAGACTGGTTGCGTGGTGGGCATGGCAGAATTCGCGGCGCGGCCTTGCTGAAGCCATTGGGCGGCGGCTGCCCGCGCGGCATGGATCGAATCGATCTCCTCCGGCGAGAAGCGCCGCGGGTCCTGCTCCTGCCACCCCTCGTTCAGCCGCAAGGCGGTATCGTACTCGGCGATCGCCGCTTCGAGCATCTCGAGGCGGTAATCGGGTGGCGCCCCCATCCCGGCATAGAGGCGGGCGAGCCGCAGATGGCCGCTCGGCCAGTTCGGGTACCGCTGCACCGCCTCGCGCATCGCCGCCAGGGCCGCGACCGCCACGTTGTAATCCCGTGTAACACCGGCCAGTTCGGCCCGTGCCCAGGCAAGGTCGTTCAGGAGCATCGTATCGGCCGGCGACCGCGCGACGGCCTTTTCCAGCCACTCGACCGATCGCTCGAGAGCGGTCGCCTTGTGACGCGGATTGGCAGAGGCGATCCGCCGCCACACCTCCCCCAGCGCCGCACGCGGGGCCGGATCGAGCGGATCGGTCGCCGCCGCACGCCGCAGGGGCTCGACCGACTCCGCCCCGCGATTTGCCGCAAAGGCGTCCTTGGCCAGGCTCATCTGCCAGATCGACCGCAGCGGGGCAACCGACAGAACGATCACAACCACCCCCGCCACCGCCGCCAGCGCCGGCGCGGCCCATCGCTTCGCGGGCGACGCGGCCGGCGCACCGGCCGCCGCCTGCG
>JAWLBS010000062.1:0-18953 GCA_041687575.1 Phycisphaerae bacterium
TCTTCCAGCTCCAGCACGCCCGCGCCGAGGACCTGGTCAACACGATCAAGCAGATGTTCGCCAGCAGCGCCGGCCCGCGTCGCCGCGGTGCGGGCCAGTGGTGGCGGCGCAGTGGTTCGGGCAACGTGTCGGTCCCGGTCCAGGCCGTTGCCGAGCCCGGCACGAACACGCTGCTGGTCACCGGTGACCCGGACGCCCTGGCCGAAATCAAGAACCTCATCGCCCAGTTCGATGTCGAGGACGCCTCGGGCTCGATCCTGCGGATCAGCCTGGACAACGCCCGCGCCGAGGACGTCAACAACGTCCTGCGGCAGCTGTTCGCCATGCAGATGCGGCCGCGCGGCGCCAAGGGCGCGGCCCTGACCATCTCGCCGGACCCGGCCAACAACGTGATCATCGCCGCCGGCGAATCGCAGTATCTGCGCCAGGTGGAAGATGCCGTCAAGCAGCTGGACGAGGCCAGCAGCGACCAGGCCCTCGAGCACGTGGTCACGCTCAACCAGGCGCGGCCCAGCGAGGTCGCCAATGCGCTGACCGGCATCTTCAACCAGCCCGGCCGCCCCAACCGCAACGTGCGGTTTCTGCCGATCGAGACGGCCGGCGCGATTGTCGTGGTCGCCCCGCCGTCGGACTGGGAGCGGATCGAGCCGCTGATCGCGGTGATCGACAACCAGGCCCAGGAGAGCTCGCCGCAGCTGACGACCTTCACGCTGGAGCACGCCGACGCCAACGGCGTGGCGACCGTGCTCAACCAGGCGGTTTCCACGAAGGGCGCCAAGCGTCCGGGCCAGGCGGTCGCCCGCGTGTTCGCCGATCCGCGGACCAACAGCCTGCTCGTCCAGGCCGACAGCGAGAGCATTGAGGAGATCAAGGAGCTGATCGCCGCCCTGGATACCGAGGATGCGGCCAGCGGGACGGTCGTGATCGCCCTGGAAAACGCAGACGCCGCCCAGGCCGCCCAGACGCTGCAGCAGTCGGTGCAGGGCAAGCCCGCGCGGGGCGGTCAGCCCGTCCAGGTCGTTGCCGAGCCGATGACCAACAGCCTGATCGTCCGCAACGCCTCCAAGGGTGACCTGTCGCAGATCCAGGAGCTGATCGCCAAAATGGATCAGGCGGCCGGCTCGTTCGTCAGCAAGACGTTCCAGCCCGAGAACATCGACGCCAAGGAACTCGGCACCGTCCTGACCCAGCGGTTCGCCGCCGGGCCGGGCAAGGGCCGTGCGGCCGGCAGCGTCAAGATCGTTGCCAGCGGCAGTGCTGTCATCGTCGAGGCCCCGGCCGAGGTGATGACCCAGATCCAGCAGATCGTCGCCGATCTCGACGGGCCGGACCCGATGGCGGGCGCCCCGCTGACGATCGAGCTGGAAAGCGCCGATCCGAACCAGGTCGTCGGTGCTCTGAATGCGATGTACGGCCGCGGGCGCAAGGGCCCGCTCGCCCAGTTCGCCGCCAGCGGCCAGAGCCTGGTCGTGCGGGCGCCGGAGTCGCTGCACGAGGATATCAAGGCGCTGGTTACGAGCCTCGATACGGCCGGCGGCAGCGTCGAGGTCAAGTCGTACAGCCTCGCCCAGGCCGACGCCACGCAGCTCGAAGGCGTGCTCAAGGGCATGCTCGCCGCCGCCGGTCGCAAGGCCGGTCCGGTCCAGGTCGCGGCCGACCCGCGGACCAATTCGGTGATGGTGGCTGGTCCGCGGTCGGTCCAGACCATCGCCGAGCAGCTGATCGCGGATATGGACAAGCCGTCGAGCCTCGAAGAGGCCATGACCTGGCAGATCGTCTCGCTGGAAAGCGCGCAGGCGGCCGACGTGGCCAAGATCCTGCAGGACAGCCTCGCCCAGACGACCGCGGCGAAGGGCCCCGGGGCCAAGTCGCTCAACCAGGTCCGCGTCAGCGCTTCCGGCACGGGCAACGCCGTTATCCTGGCCGGCCCCAAGGTCGAGGTCGCCAAGGCGCTGGCCCTGATCCAGGATGTCGAGGAGGTGGCGGCCGGATCGGCCACGGCGATGCGCAATTACGAGATCATGACCACGAGCGCCGTCGAGGTCGCCAAGAACCTGGAAAAGATGTTCGGCGGCAAGGACGGCATCAAGGCGACCGCGGACGAGCGGACGAACGTGCTGTTCATTGCCGGGGCGCCCAACCGGCTGGCCGAGGTCGAGAAGGTGATCGACATCATCAACGACCCGATGCGTGAGAGCCACGACATCCGGGAGATCGACATCGAGGTCTACTATCTGCAGCGCGGCGATCCGTATGACATCGCCGATCGGGCACAGGATTTCCTCAAGGCGATGTTCGGCGAGAAGGATGCGCCCTCGGTCGATTCGGAGTGGGGCTCCAACGCGCTCTACATCACTGGTCGGAGGGAGCAGTTCGCCAAGGTCAAGGAGGTCATCCAGACCCTCGAGTCCCGGGCCCAGCCGGAAAAGCGGATCATCGCGGTCCGCCAGATCAAGGTGCCCAGTGAGCAACTGCTCAAGGCCCTGCAGGAGTATGCCCCGCAGTACCTCAGCGGCAAGCTCGAACTCGAGCATGTCGGCACGCATCGTGGTGCGCAGCCCGAACAGCTCATCGAGGAGCTCCACCCGGTCATGCCTCCGGCGGAGCTGCAGCCCGCGCCCATCGATGGCGGCGCGTCGGCGCCCCCGACGAGCCAGCCGGCCACCAGTGACGCCTCTGGCGGCCGCGGCATGCCTGCCCGGCTGTTGCCGGCCATCCAGGCCCTGCAGGCGACGATGCTCGGCCAGGCCGAGACGGCGCCCTCGCAGGCTGGCGCCGGCATGGGCGTCGAGAGTGAGACGTACGTGGCGCCGACGGGCGACGGGCAGGCCTACCAGGAGCCGAGCATCGTCGTCAAGGTCGATCCCGAGACCCAGCAGCTGATCATCGTGGGCACGAAGAACCAGGTGGACCAGATCGAAGAGCTGCTCGACATGATCGAGGAGGCCTACGAGGGCGAGGAGGAGATCTACGCCATCCGCGTCTTCAGGCTCAAGGAGATCAACGCCAGCAGCGCCGCCCAGGTGCTCGAGCAGCTGTTCAACGAGGTGCCGGCTACGCCCCAGCCGCAACAGCAGCCCGACAAGAGCGAAGGCGATAACAGGCAGAGGGCTCAGCAGCAGGCCCAGCAGCAGGCCCAGCAGCAGGCCCAGCAGCGGGCCCAGCAAGCGGCTGCGGCTGCCGCTCGCGCCCGCAATCGCGTCCGCGCGATCGCCGACCTCCGCGTCAACGCCGTGATCGTGCGGGCCAGCCCCCAGGACATGCCCGAGATCATTCGGGTCCTGGCGGTGATCGACCGCAGATCGGAGAACAAGCAGGACATTCGCATCCTCCCGCTGGTCAACCTCAAGGCCAGTGAAGTCGAGCGGATCATCAAGGACCTGCTCCGCATCGACGGCAGGGGTGCCGGTGCGGCGGCCCGGGCGCCGCAAGCGGCGCGCGGGGCGATCTCGGAGCTTCGTCAGCAGATCCTGGAGATGGACCTGGAGACCCCCGAGGGCGAGGGCGGCATCAACGCCTCGCTCAGTTCGGCCGACGTGGTGACCGTCACCAGCGAGGACATCAGCAACACCCTTTACGTTTCGGGTCCGAAGGCCTTCCTCGACCTGATCGAGAACTTCGTGGCCAAGGTCGACAGCCAGAAGTCGGTCGCGATGGTCATCGAGACCATTGAGATGCGGCACGCCAACGTCGAGGAGGTTCGGGCCGCGCTGGGCGAGATGTTCGTCGGCGGCCGCGCAGGCAGGGGCGGCAGCAACGCGGCCGGCGCCCCGGGCGACATCGGGCCGGTCACGATGACCGCCGACACCCGCACCAACAGCCTGGTCCTGCGGTGCCGCAAGGATGACCTCGACACGATCAAGAACCTGATCGCCAGCATGGATGTCGAGGGGACCGACGAGGCCGAGGTCAATCTGATCTCCCTGGTCAACGCCGACGCCAACAGCGTCGCCGGTGCCCTGCGCGACACCTACGCGGCGGGCGGCCGGGGGCGGCGCGGCGGCAACCCGCAGGAGGAGATCCGCTTCGGTGTCGATGCCAGCACCAACACGCTGCTGGTCTGGGCGCCGGCCTCGAAGCTGCTGGAGATCCGCGGTCATGTCGAGCGGATGGAGCAGAGCGCCGCATCACTGGGCGCCCCCCGCGAGATCCAGCTGACCAACGCCAGCGCCGAGGATCTCGCCTGGCGGATCCAGCGGATGTACGAGCAAGGCGGCCGCAGTCGCGGCGCCAATCGGGTCCAGATCGTCGGCGACCCCAACAGCAACAAGCTGCTGGTCAGCGCGGCCGAGGACCAGTTCGAGCAGATCCGCAAGCTCGCCGAGAGCATGGACAAGGCCGCGTCCGAGATGGATGCTCGTCAGGAGATCCAGCTCGCCAACGCCAGCGCCGAGGAGATCGCCCAGAAGCTGCAGCAGTTCTTCACCCAGGGCGGCCGCAATCGCAACAGCCGCGTGCAGATCATCGGCGATGCGGTCAGCAACAAGCTGCTCGTGCAGGCCTCGCCGGATCAGATGGAGGAGATCCGCAAGCTCGCCGAGAGCATGGACGAGGGCGCTTCGGCCCTGAGCACCCCGCGAGAGATCCAGCTGGCCAATGCCGACGCCGAGCAGGTCGCCACCAAGCTGCTCGAGGTCTTCGGAGAACAGCAGGGCCGCGGGCGGCGCGGCGGCGGCCAGAGCCGCGTGCAGATCGTCGGCGATTCGGCCAGCAAGAAGTTGCTGGTGACGGCTCCGGACGGCCAGTTCGAGCAGATCCGTCAGTTCGCCATGAGCATGGACGTGATCGGCGGCGACTTCACCGTCAGGAGCTTCCCGTTGCGCAACGCGGTGGCGACCGAGGTGGCTCAGCAGTTCCAGACCATGGTTATGCAGATGATGGTCCAACAGCGCGGCAGGAGCAACAATGCCCTGAGTCAGTTCGGTCCGCTGACGATCGTGCCCGATCCGCGGACCAACTCGCTGATGGTCATGACCAACACGGCGACCATGACAATCGTCGAGCAGGTCGTCCTGGCGTACGACCAGGCGCCCACGAACGAGGACCTCGCGCCGCAGCTGATCAAGCTGACGCACGCCCGCGCCGGCACTGTCGCCAAGATGCTTCAGGTCGTGTTCGTCGAGCCGGCCCGCGGCATGGCCCGTAACGGCGTGGTCCCGCCGGCCATCACGGCCGACGAGGTGAGCAACACCCTGCTCGTGCGGGCCAGCCCCGCCGAGATGACGCTGATCAGGGGGCTGGTCGACAGCTACGAGGCCAACGGCGACCAGATCGACGGCGGCATGCGGATCATCCCGGTCGCGGGCAACGTCAACCTGCAGGAGATGGCCCAGACCATCGAGCGGCTGGTCAACGACAGTGCCCAGAACGCCGCGCAGCTCAACGGCAGCCGAGCCTCGCGGGTCAGCATCGGCGTGGATTACCGGACGAATTCGCTGCTGGCGGCCGGCTCGCCCGATCAGTGCGACGAGGTTGAGGAGCTCGTCGCCCGGCTGGAGGAGATCAAGCCGTCCAGCCCGCAGTCGGTCCGGATCATCCGGCTGAGCAATATGTCCAGCGAGGAGGCCCAGCGCCTGCTCGATGAGCTGATGAGCCGTCCTGGTGGGGGCAACACGCGGACCAGCAGCCCCAACCGCAACCCGGGCAACCGCAACTGGAACAACCGCGGTGGCGGGCGCCGCGGCGATGCAGACGACGCTCCCCGCTGGAAACTGGAGCAGGAGCTGAAACAGGGCGAAGTGCCTGCCGAGGGGGTCGCCATGGTGCGGCCCGCCTCGCCGGTCCCTTTCGCAATCGCGGCCGCGATGCTTGGCCAGACCGCCCCGGCCCGGCCCACCCGGCCGGCTGCTGAACCGCCGCCGGCTGCCGAACCGGCGCCGGAGTTTCCGGGGGAGGATGCTCCCCCGGGGGTCGACCCGCCCGCCCCGCGGGGCGGGCAACGGCCCGGGCGTCGTGCGGTCCCGCCGGGACCGGATGAACCTCGGGCCGATCAGCCGGCCGGCCCTCTCGGGCAGCCGGCCCCGGCGGCGCCGCCTGATGTCGAGGCGGCCCCGCGGCGGCCGGAGGTTTCGAGGCCCCAGCCGGCGACCGAGCCGAGCCGCGTGCTGCGCGACCTGGACACCCGCGGCATTCTGACCCAGCCGTCGCCGGTCGAGCCGGTACCGCCGGGCGCGATGCGGGAGCTGCAGGGCGACATCCAGTACGCGCCGCTGAATGGCGATTCGATCATTATCCAGGGCGGCGAGGAGGACATCGCGGTCATCGAGGAGCTCATTCGCCGCCTCGACGAGGGCGTGCCCCCGCCGATGATCCGGGTCTTTTCGCTGGAGAACGCCCAGGCCGCCCAGCTCGGCCCGCAGCTCTCGCAGATGTTCCAGCAGCTGATGCAGGTCCCCGGGCGGACGCCCCGGCCGGAGGACCGGGTGAGCATCGTCGCCGATCCGCGGAGCAATTCGCTGATCGTCGCGGCGTCTCCCGACCGGATGTTGCAGGTCGGCGACCTGATCCAGCAGCTCGACGCCAAGCCGATGATCTCCGAGGCCAAGGTCAGGACGTATCTGCTCGAGCACATCCAGGCCAGCGAGGCCGCCGCCACGCTGCAGACGCTGCTCAACAAGCTTCAGCAGCAGCGGGGGATGTCGACCGACACGATCACCATCACCCCGGACGACCGGACCAACACCCTGCTGATCACCGCGCCCGAGCCGGACCTGCCGCAGATCGAGAGCCTGATCAGCACGATCGACGTGCCACCGGCCTTTGCCACGGCCGAGATGATGATCTATCCGCTCGTGAACGTCCCCGCCGAGCGGCTTGCGGAGGTCCTCAGCGAGATGATCTCCGCCGAGATCACCCGCGCCGCCGGTGCGGGGCCCGGGCGAGGGGGCTCCACCGAGACCATTCGCCGGCTGAAGATCCGCACGCCCAGCGGTGAGGAACTGCCGGAGCTGAACCTCGAAAAGCCGATCAAGATCATTCCCGAGCCGAACACCAATGCGGTGGTCGTCTCGACGACGCCGGAAAACCTTGTGGCGATGACGGATATTGTCGAGTTGCTGGACAGCCACCCGATCATCCCGGGCATCCGCGTGTGGGCTTTCCCGCTGCAGTACGCGACGGCGGAGGAGGTCGCCACGATGCTGCGGACCGCCTTTACCGAAGGACGCGGCGTGGGGCTGCGGATCCCGCCGCCGAACACCACCCCCACAGTTCAGGTGCCCCCGGGGATGCCGGAAAGCCCCGCCGGGCAGGCGCTGAACTATGCCGCGCTGGTTTTGTCGGACGCGAGGACCAACACGGTGCTGGTGGCAGGCCGCGACGCGACCCTGGAGCTGGCCGAGCAGATCGTCAACAAGGTCGACAAGCCGGGCATCCTGGTCCGCTGGGCGCTGAAGGTGTACCCGCTGAGCAACGCGGACGCTGCCGAGCTGGCGACGACCGTCCAGCAGGTGCTCGACCAGCGGCTCGCCGCCGCCGGCGTGGCCACGCCCAAGACGCTGGTCGTGGGCGATCCGCGGAGCAATGCATTGTTGATCTCGGCCCGTGAGGACATGTACGAAGAGATCGCCGGGCTGGTCCAGGAGCTGGATCAGCCGGCGACGCCGGACGTGCTGGTCCGCCAGTTCACGCTGCAGAACGCGGATGCCAACCAGGTCGCCGGGACGTTGCGGGACCTGTTCCAGCAGGGCCTCTTCCGGCGCGGGCCGATGGCCGGGCCGCCTGGAGAGCGGGTCCAGGAGATCACTGTCACCGTTGAGCCGCGGACCAACACGGTGATCGTCAGCGCTGCGCCGGAGTTCTGGCCGCTGATCGAGGACCTGGTCCAGCGGATGGACAGCCCCGAGGCGCCGTTCGCCTTTGCCGGCGACTTTTCCGTGATTTCGCTGCAGTACAGCGATGCCGTCCGCATGGCCGCCCTGCTGCAGGACCTGCTGGACCGGATGAACCAGGCGGAAACGACCGTCGGGCGCGAGCCGACCGAGCCGCAGCCGATCGTGATTCCGGACGCGCGGACCAACTCTTTGCTGGTCAGCGCCACCCCGCCCGGTCTGGAGCGGGTGCGGACCCTGGTTGGCCAGCTGGATCAGCCGACCGGCCTGCCCAGCGCCGAGATCCGGGTGCATCCGCTGGAGGTTGCGTCCAGCGAGCGGCTGGCGACGATCATCCAGGACCTGTTTGAGCAGCGGGCGACTGGGGCTGCCGCGGGCGCAGCGGCCGGCACCGCTACGCCGCTGAACGTTTATGCTGACATGGCCAGCAACAGCCTGATTGTCAGTGCCGGCAGGGAGGACCAGCAGCTGGTCGCCAACCTGCTGAAGATGCTGGACGTGCCCAACCAGGCGGCCGAGCAGGTGCAGATCTTCCCCCTGCAAAAGGCCGAGGCGGCGACGGTGATCACGCAGCTGGATTCGCTGTACCAGATGCGCGGTACGGGTACCGGCGCGGCGGCGGGCGCGGTTGGTGTCGGCGGTGTCCGCAGCGGCGGTGCGGCGGGCATCACCTTTACCGCCGATGAGCGCAGCAACGCCGTGATCGTGCGGGCCGCCCCGGCGGACATGCAGAACGTCGCCGAGCTGATCCGTCAGCTCGACCAGAGCCAGACCCAGGTCGAACTGGGGATGCGCTGGGTGCAGCTGCGCCGGGCCGACGCCCAGGAGATGGCGGATATTCTCACCGACTTCCTGCGGGCCCAGGGCGGCGCCGGCGTTGCCGGCGGGGGCACAGCCGGCGGGCAGGATGGCCAGGCCTTCCTGCTGAATTTCAAGCACGTCAACCCGCAGGGAGAACAGATTCTGCAGCGTCTGCTCCGCCAGAACATCCGTATCACGCCGGACATCCGGACCAATACCCTGATCCTGATGGCGCCCCCGGACAGCGTCGAGGTGCTGGTGATGCTGATCGAGGCCCTGGACAACATCTCGCCGGTGACGGTCGATATCGAGGTCTTCCAGCTGGTCAACGCCAGTGCCGAAGAGACCGTCACGACGCTGGAGAAGCTCTTCGGCGTCGGCGATGCCGCCCGTACGGGCAGGACGGCGGAAGAGCAGCGGCAGCTCCGCCTGGCCGGCGGGCAAGTCCCAGGTGTCCCGCCGGCCGACGTGGGCACGGGCCTGGCCGGCGGCATTGCCGGGGCTCCCGCCCTGGGGGTCGCCGGACCGACGACCGCGCAGGGCCGGCCGATCCTGTCGTTTACGGTTGATGCACGGACCAACAGCGTGATCGCTGCCGGCTCGCCGGACTATTTGGCGCTGGTCCGTCAGCTGATCGAGCAGCTGGACAACCAGGAGATGTCGCTCCGCCTCAACCGCGTCTACGCGGTCAAGTACGTCGACGCCGAAGGCCTGGCCACGGCGCTTCGGACCTACTTCGAGGCCGAGTCGCAGCGCCTGACCCGTCTGCAGGCGGACGTGCCGGCCGCCCGGCTGATCGAGCAGGAGGTCTCGGTGGTCCCGGCCTCGGATTCCAACAAGCTGTTGATCTCGGTCAGTCCGCGGCTCGAGTCGCAGATCATGGACATGGTCCGCGAGCTCGACGAGCAGCCCCCGCAGGTCCTGATCCAGGTGTTGCTGGCGGAAGTGATTCTCGACGACCGGCTCGAATGGGGCTTTGATTTCGCCGCGCAGGATCTGTACTTCACCCGGACCGGCGAGAACCACGACACGGTCGTGGGCACCAACCTCGGGGCGGCCGGCACGGGCCTGGGCTTTACCTTCTCGCTGACCGGCGAGGACCTGAGTCTGCTGCTGCGGACACTGGAAACCGAGAGCCGCGCCGAGGTGCTCTCGCGCCCGCAGATCATGGTGCTGGACAACCAGGACGCCCGGATCCAGGTCGGCGAAAACGTTCCGTACATCAGCAGCGTCAACATTACCCAGGAAGGCCGGACCCAGTCGATCGTCGGCCGGCAGCAGGTTGGTGTGATCCTGGAGGTCACGCCGCACATCACGCCGGACGATTTCGTTCGGATGAAGATCCGGCCGGAGATCTCGGCCCTGTCCGACTCGACGGTCCAGCTGAGCGAGGGGCTGGCGGCGCCGGTCTTTATCGAGCGGACGGCCGAGACGACCGTGACACTGAAAAACGGCGAGACGGTGGTGATCGGCGGCCTGATCCGCGATTCGAAGTCGAAGACGGAGACGAAGGTGCCGGTTCTGGGGGACATCCCGATCCTCGGGTTGTTCTTCAAGACGCAGAACACCACCGTGGCCAAGACCGAGCTGCTGATCGTGCTGACGCCGCGGATCGTGCGCACCGTTGAGCAGGCCCGCAAGATCAGCATCGAGGAGCGCGACCGCAGCGGGGCGATCCCCTACGAGACCAAGCGCCATCCGCTGTGGCAGGGGCTGCAGGTGGTCACGCCCCCGGTCCCGCTACCGGGGCAGATCGATGTCGAGGAGCGGGGCCCGGGCGTCCGGGAGAGTAGCTACGGGCCGCCGCCGGTCCTGTACGGTCCGCGGCAGCCGTCGGTCCGCGTGGAAGACAGGGGTCCGGCGACGGCGCCGTTGCCCCAGCCCTTACCCGAAGCGGGTGAGCCGCAAGGCCGGGCCGAGCACATGGACTACCTCGAGCTGCGGCGCTGAGCGGCCCGACGGGTACCATAATGCAGACGAAGCGATGAGGCCCCGCCCACGACGGCGGGGCCTGTGTTTGTGGCCTTGGCGACCGGGGCGACGTGGCGGTCGGTTGTATGCATGCGGGTGGTTCGAGGTCCCGGGTGGCGAAGGAGGTTTCTGTGATTCGCAGTCGACAAGTCCGGTGGGCGTGCTTCGGAGCAATGACGGCGGGATTGCTTGCCGGCTGTGGACAGCCGCAGTCGGGGCTGGATGGCGGATCGTCCGACCCGTACCGCATGAGCGTCCGCGATGTGGCCCAAGCCCCGCTGGCCCCCGATATCGTCGAGGTGCACACCCACTACAACCTGTTTCCGTGGCTGCAGTTCGACCCGGCCGACTCGCGGCCTCAGGGCTTCATGATCAGTGCCCTGTTCCTGGTCAGCGCCAGGACCGAGAAGGGGGCGTTCGGCGACGGGGTCATTACGGTCCGGCTGTTCCGGGTCGAACGGGATGCCAGGCCGCGCGATGCCCGGGTTCTCGTCCATACCTGGACCTTCACGCCGCAGGAGGCGCTGCCGTTCCGGTCGACCAAGCGGACCGTCGTGGGGATGGGGTACCAGCTGCGGCTGCGCTGGCCGGAAGACGTCGACCTGACCGGCGAAGAGGTGGTGGTCTTCGTCGAATTCGCCCGCCCCGACGGCAAGGTTATCCGCTCCGGCCCCAAGTCGCTGAAGGTCCCGTACAAGGTCGCCGGCTGAGAATGATGACCGGCTTATCCTGGCAGAGTGTATCTTCTGTCCAGCGGCAGTGAAGCCCGGGATGGTGCTTACAGGGGGCTGACCCCGAATCGCACGTTTCCCAGCGGGCTCAACGCCGGGATTTCAAGGCGCCGTGAATGTGTGTGCACGTCACCGGGGTCTGACCCCGTGGCGTTCGAGGGGCCCCGCGGGGATTATCGCTCCCTCAAGGTCGCGGCTCGTTCGTACAGGACCGAGGCACCCCTCGCAGCGCCTTGCCCAGGGGGTCAGACCCCGGTGGATCTTTCAGGTATTGGTGCCGCCAAGGGAATTGAGTCGTGGACTCGAACGCAGGCGTCCGCCAGGGGTCAGACCCCCGCAGGTGTCCCGCTCCGCCGCGGATCCCGGAATGCACCCTGTCCTGCATTGTTCGCTGCCCGGACCGTTGCACAGCGGTGCCGCCTCACCTAAAGTGGCAAGCGTTGTCCCTGGGGTCAGGCGGCGCCGCCGGTGTGCCGCAGGTTGCCCGACGTATGCGGGAAGGCAGGTCGATCCGATGCGTGAACTGACGCTTTGTCCCCTCCTTGGCGTTTCGATCCTTTTGTCCGGCTGGCCGGCTTCGTGGGCAGCGCCCGCGCCCGCTACGCAGCCGGACGGGGCGACGCTCCGGCAGGTCCGGGTGGTGGCCGACAAGGCCCCGGACTGTTCGACCATCGAGACCATCGCCCGGTCCGTCACCCGCGACTGCCGGACCAACGACGAAAAGGCCGTTGCCATTTACAATTTCCTGCAACTGGCGCTCTACCACCGGGCCTACCCGCAGGAATCCGGCGGGACCGCCGCCCTCAGGGCTCTGAACGTCTATGGCTGGAGCCTGTGCGGTGGGCTGCACACGATTCAGGCCGCCTTGTGGCGGGAGCTGGGGTGGAAGTGGCGGTACATTGGCTGGCCTGGCCACACCACCGTCGAGGCCTTCTACGACGGCGACTGGCACTACCTGGACGTGTTCCTCAAGTGCTACTTCTGGCGGCCCGACCCCAAGGCCCCGGGCGGGCGGACCATCGCCAGCCAGGCCGACCTTGCGGCCGACCCGAGCCTGGTGCTGGACGGACTGGTCTACGACGAGGGGCGCGGCGTCTACTATGCCAGGGCTGATGCTCCCCGGACCGTGGGCGGCGAGTTCCACTGGACCGCACGCCCCTTCTTCGTCTGCACCGACAAGCCCGAGGGTGTGATCGGCGGCGTCGAAAAACGGTCCGACCGCGGCAGCCCCACTTCGTGGGGCGCGATCAAGTTCGAGAACGACGGCTACAACACCGACGTCAACCTCTCGCCCGGCTATGCCCTGACCCTCGACTGGCGCGCCGAGCCCGGCGCGTGGTACTGGCCGCCCGACCACAAGGACATGCCCATGCACGGCTGCCCGCCGCGGCTCGATGCGGTCGACCGCGACTACCGCAACTGCCCCGTGATCGGCCCGGTTCTCGAGCCGTACATCGGCTCGGGCGGCAACAAGCGGACCTATGCCAGCGGCACGCTGCTGTTCGAGCCCGATCTGTCGAATGACGCGCTGCTTGCGGGCCTGGCCGACAGCAATAACGTCAAGGTTGCCGGCGGCAAACTCGTCCCGGCCGAGCCGGGCAAGCCCGCTTCGATCACGGTCGAACTGGCCTGCCCCTACGTGATGACCAGGGCCACGGGACGCGCCCCCGGTGTCGACAAGGCCGAGATCAGCGTCGATGGCGGCAGGACCTTCGAGCCGGTCGACCTGTCGGACTTTTCTGCCTCGGTCAAGGGTCGCTACCAGGCGCTGGTGAAACTGACGTTCACGCAGCCGGTCGGTGGCCTGCGTCTGGCTGCAACCGTCCAGCACAACCGCTGCGCGGTGCCGTACCTCTCGCCCGGCCGCAACACGATCACCGTCACGGCGGCCAATCCGGCCTCCCTGGGCGACAACCGCCTGGTGGTGACTTACGTCTATCACACGGGCTCGCGCAGCCGGACCTACGAGCAGATCTTTGGCAAGGGCGAGTGGATTGCCGGGGCGAAGTACGCCGAGTGGTCGGATACCCCGACGGTCGTGCAGAAGGGTTTCGTTGCGAAGGATCTGCCGGCGACTTTCACGATCGACGTGCCGACGCCGAAGGACAAGCAGCCGGTCTACCCGCGGATGGTGCTGCTGCGGCGGGAGGTGGTCGCGCCGGGCGAAAAGCCCCTGCCGGTGCCGGCCGGTGCGGTAGCGCCGAAGGTCGGGTCCAACGACGAGCTCAAGACGCTGCCGAGCCCATTTCTGATGGGCTCGCGGGTGCAGGCGGCGGCCCCGACGGGACAGCAGGCAGGAGCCGATTGAGCGGGCACGTTCATCGACATGCGAAAGGGTAGAGACGATGTTCATCGACATCCACATGCACGCCTCGCGATATCAGAACGCATTTCGCGGCAACAAATCGGAGTTCGCCACGGCCGAGCAGCTGATCGCGCGGTTCGAGGCGACCGGCGTGGAAAAGGCCGTGCTGCTGCCGCTGGTCAGCCCGGAGTGCCGGATGGGCCTGCAGACGTCGGACGAGATCCTGGAGATTTGCGCCGGCCACCCGGACCGGTTCATCCCGTTCTGCAACCTCGATCCGCGGATGATGACCAACACGGACGCCGCGCCGCTGGGCGAGATGCTGGCGTTTTACAGGGCGAGAGGCTGCAAGGGCGTCGGCGAGGTGACGGCGAATCTGCCGTTCGACCATCCGATGGTCGAGAACATGTTCCGGCACGTCGAGGCGGCGGGGCTGCCGCTGACGTTCCACATTTCGCCGTCGATGGGCGGCAACTACGGTTTGTACGACGAGCCGGGCCTGCCGCTGCTGGAAGGGGCGCTGCGCAAGTTTCCGGGCCTGGTGTTCCTGGGGCATTCGCAGGCCTTCTGGGCCGAGATCGGGCCGCTGGAGAATCTGGGGCTTCGCAGCGGCTATCCTGCCGGGCCGGTCATGTCGCCCGGGCGGGTGGTCGAGTTGATGCGTCAGTACCCGAACCTCCACGGCGACCTGAGCGCCAACAGCGGCTTTGGCGCGATCAGCCGCGACCCGAGTTTCGGCGTGGAGTTCCTGGAGGAGTTCCAGGACCGGCTCTACTTCGGCACGGACGTGGTCGGTGCGGACACGCCCATGCCGCTGGCGGAGTACCTGCCGATGCTCCGCGACGAGAAGAAGATTTCCGAAACGTGCTTCGGCAAGATCGCCCGCGAAAACGCCGCGGGGCTGCTGGGGTTGGAGATGTAGGCTTTGGTCATCGTTCATACGGAGGCTTTCCCATGCGTGTTCCTGACCGAGCGTTCCGACTGCTCCCTTGCCTGGTGCTGCTGAGCGTAGTGTGCGTCGCCGCTGTGCCCGCCGGGGGCGCTTCCGAAGCCGTGCTCTCGCTCGAGCCGGCGACCGTGGACGCCGCGCAGCTCGTCGGCGATGGCTGGGGCGAACCCGCCGAAGTCGATGGCCGCAAGGTCCGCTCGATTACCAGCGGCGAAACGGCCGCCATCCAGGGGTCGGCTTGGTGGCCCGAAGGACTGCGTCCCGCCGAGGGCAACTACTGGATCGCCGAGATCGAGTACAAGGATGTGGCGAAACAGCCGATCCGCTTCGACGTCTGGGCGGGCCTGAGCACCCACGGCGGCCGCAGCGAGATGCACCGCTTCGGCGGCCTGGGCGACGGGACATGGAAGACGGCGGAGGTGCCCCTGCCGTGGGACATGCTGATGGTCCGGCTGGGCACGCGGCAGGTGGAGTTCAGCCTGAGGAGCCCTGACGGGGACGTGCCGGTCGCGGCGATTCGCGTGCTGCCGCTGCGCGCCGAGCAGCTCGGGGGCGTCGCCGCCCGCTACAACGCCGAGACCCGCAATTGGGTCGAGAGGGTCCAGAAGCGGCATGCCGGCGCGAAACGCCAGGAGATGGAAGAACCGCAGAAGCCGGCCGAGTCGGTCGTCAAGAGCAAGCGAGCCATCGTGCCGTTCGTTCGGAATTATCTCAATACGGTCTACCCGTACAGCGCTCCGCAGGAGGGCGAGGCGGGCAAGCCGCTTGAGGCCCGCATGGCGCGCAACGAATACGAACCGGTCGCTTTCGGCGTGTACGCCAACGGCCAGGAGTTGACCAACGTGACCGTGCGGGTCGAACCGCTCAAACATCAGTCAGGGGAGGCGACGCTGTCCGCCGAGGTTCGTACCGCCTCCTGGTCGCTCGTCAAAAACGGCGATGGTCTGGCGGCCTTCCCGCAGCGCCTCTGGCCGATGTACCCGACCGGGATCGACAAGGGCGCGTCCGGCTGGTTCTGGGTGACGTTCAAGAGCGATCCGAAGAGCACTCCAGCCGGGTTGTACAAAGGCAAGGCTGTTGTTGCCGCCGACCAGGGCCGGGCCGAGGTGCCGATCGAGGTCCGCGTGCTGCCGATCACGCTGGTGGACATGAACGAGACCGACCTGCGGATGGGCGGCTGCATCACCGGGATGGTCAGCCGGCACGACTTGGACGAGATGCTCAAGCATAACCACAACCAGCTGCAGTACTGGTTCAGCGGCGTGCAGCCGGGCTTTGTGGTCAAGGACAACGGCGATTTCGACCTGGACTTCACGCTGCTGGACGAGCAATTCGAGCAGGCCCGCAAGGCCGGCATGCTGTCCAACGTCTATTTCCTCGGCGGCAACCCGTACGGCTTTCCGAACACGCAGACGCTGCCGCGGGAGCTGGCCCGTCAGGTGCTCGGGATGACCTTGGAGCAGTACACCGAGATGATGTGGAAGGACCCGCACCAGTTCCCCGAGGTCCTGGTCCCGCTGTACAAGAAGTGGGTCGCCAAGGTGATGGCGCACGCGAAAGAGAAGAACTGGCCCGAGCAGATCCTCACGCCCTTCGACGAGCCGGACAAGTGGCGCCAGCGTCGCGACGGCACCGGCCCTTGGATCCGCCCGCAGTTCGAGACGTGCTGCAAGCTCATTCACGAGGCGTGGCCTGCCACGCGGGTCTACGGCTCGATGCACCACGCGCCGGCCCTGTTGATGCTGCCGTCGGTCGACATCTTCTGCACCAACGCCATTGGTGAGGACCCGCTGCTGGGCGACAAGGTCCGCGCCGGCGGCAAGACCTTCTGGCAGTACAGCGGCATGGGCGTCTCGGCTCCGGCCCAGCGGGCCCGGTACACATTCGGTTTCTACTTCCACTCGTTCAACAGCCGCGGCTCGCTCTGCTGGGCCTACAACTGGTTCGACGACAAGTGGGACAACACCGAGGGCAACAACTGGGGCTACGCCTGGTCCACGCCGCTGGATGTGATCCCGTCGGCCTACTACGAGGCGTTGCGCGAGGCATGGGACGACCGCCGCTACATCGAGACACTCCGCAAGGTGGGCAAGGAAAAGGGTGTGGACGTCGAGCCGCTGCTGGACGAGGTCGGCCGGATCGCCCGCGAGAGCCGCGGCAAGGGCGGCGAGGACATGGTCTACGACTTCTGGGACCAGGCCAAGCGGCTGGAGCTTATGGACGAACTCCGCGACCGCCTCGCCGGCCGCATTGTCGAGATCAGCGCCAAGCCGGCCGCCACGCAACCGGTCCGGGCCGGCAGGTAGGGCGGGCTGCGCCGGGTGCCATGGCCGGGGTTGTTTCCGGCCATGGAATTCTGCGCATGTGCGGCGCGTTCCGTCCATTACCACCAGCCGAGGCTGTCATTCTGAGCGTCAGCGAAGAATCTCTATTGGACAGCGTGCCCATGGTGTGGCGGGGTGCGTGACAGGATCCGCGGCAACCGGCAGGCCCCAATCCGGGCAGTTCAGCCGTCCCTGACGGGACTGCAACAACAGAAACAACAACCCAAGGCATTGGAGCCCAGCCGACCCCGCCTTGGAAAGGCGGGGCTACGTTCGGTCGCCCCTGCCGGGGCTCGAACAACAAAGACAACAGCACCCCGCACATACCGCCGGAACCACCCGCGAAAAGTGTCACGCACCCGGTGTAGCGCCGGGCGGCTTCGCCCTCGTGCCATCGCGGCCAGGCGCTGTTACAATGGCCGCGCCCGATCAGCCGTCGTTGTATGGAGCAGGCACATGAAGATCCAGAGCATTGAAACCTTCACGAAGGACCAGATCAGCATCGTCCGTGTCCGCACGGACGACGGGTCGGAGGGCTTTGGCCAGATCGCGCCGTTTAACGCGGACATCTCGGCGATGGTGCTGCACCGCCAGGTCGCCCCGCACGCGCTGGGGGCCGACGCGTTCAACACCGAACGGCTCAGCGACCGCGTCGTCGAGGGCGAGTACAAGTTCCCCGGCTCGTACGTCTGCCGCGCCCTGGCCGGGCTGGATACCGCCCTGTACGACCTGCACGGCAAGATCGAGGACCTGAGCGTCTGCGAGATGCTCGGCGGCAAGCCCCGCCCCCTGCCGGCCTACGGCTCGAGCATGCGGCGCGACATCGAGCCCAAGGACGAGGCCGAGCGCCTCTGCCGGCTCCGCGACCGCAGCGGTTTTCTCGGCTTCAAGATCCGCATCGGGAAAAAGTGCGGCCACGACGAGGACCAGTGGCCCGGCCGGACCCAGCAGCTCGTCCCGATGGTCCGCAAGGCCCTGGGCCTGGACATCGCCCTGCACGTCGACGCGAACAGCTGCTACACCCCCAACACCGCCATCGAGGTCGGCAAGCTGCTGCAGGACAACAACGTCTGCCACTTCGAGGAGCCCTGCCCGTACTGGGAGATCGAGTGGACCGCCCGCGTGGCGGCCGCGCTGGATGTGCCCGTCGCCGGCGGCGAGCAGGACTGCGACCTCGCCCAGTGGCGGCGGATCATCGACATGAATGCGGTCGACATCGTCCAGCCGGACATCTGCTACGTCGGCGGGCTGACCCGGGCGATGCGGGTGGCGGGCCTGGCCGACCGGGCCGGCAAGCCGTGCGTGCCCCACTCGGCGAACCACTCGCTGGTGACGGTCTTCACGCTGCACATGTTCGGGGCGATCCCCAACGCGGGGCGGTTCTTCGAGTTTTCCATCGAGCCGCAGGAACAGTACAAGGAACTCTACAGCCCGGTCCTGCAGGTCAAGGACGGTTGCGTGGCGATCCCCGAAGGGCCCGGCTGGGGGGTGACGATCAATCCGAAGTGGCTGGAATCGGCCGAGCGGCAGGTGAGCGAGCTCGACTGACGCTGCGCGGGCTTATTCCATTCCCCGCGATTCACGAGTCCGTCCTGCCTGCGCTTCGCAGCTGCGGCGGGTAGAAGGGCGCCCAGTCCTCGTCCCGCGCAGACTCGGTCCAGGCGGCGAGGCCGCGTTGTCCGGCTTCTGTGTCGTCCGTATCCAGTTCCTGAGCCGTTTGCTGGAGGAGCTGATTGATCAACTCGGCCCGCTCCGCCGGGGGCAACGCACGTGCTTCAGCCAATATCGATTTGAGGCTCACCATGCAAATATTCTACATGATGCGGTCTTGCCCTGTCTACCGTTGGCTCTGGCTGCCGTTGACGATCGATCAAAGACGGAGCATGCGGCCCCTGTGGCTCCCAAGGGGGGTGAGATCCTTGCGGCGGCGAGTCCTCGCCTGCCGTTTACGAATGAATTAAAAATTCTCCTTGACTCGCTGCCGTTGCCGGTGTACATTACTAATGAATTCGAAGGCTGGCAGGGCGGCTTACGGAGGTCGAG
>JAWLBS010000063.1:0-18876 GCA_041687575.1 Phycisphaerae bacterium
CCGACGACGCCGGCGACGGTCCATTTGACGTGCTGCTGCTGGCCAATCGCGACCGCGTCGAGGGCATCCTGCAGGCGATGGACCCTCAGCAGGTGACCTTCGAAAGTCAGACGGGCCAGGCCGAGACGTTGGCGACCGCGTCGGTCCGGCTGGTCCGGCTGGCGGCACTGCCCGCTTCGGCCGCGGGTTCCGCCCCGGCGTCCGTGCCATCGACCCAACCGGTCCCGGTCGCCCGCCTGCATCTTCGCGACGGCCAGCGGATCGATCTGCCCGCCGCCAAATGGGACGGCGAAACCGGCCGTTTGACCTTCACCCTCAAGGGCAAGCCGGTGGCCGTGCCCGCCGCCGATATCCTGGGCATCGAGCCGCTGGGCGCGGGCCGCACGTGGCTGTCGCGACTGACCCCGACTGAGTACAAGCACGAGCCGCTTCTGGCCCCGCCGATGCGATGGCAGGCCGACGCCACGGTCGCCGGCACCGCGATCCGCGCCGCCGGGCGGCGGGTTGTCTACGGCGTGGGCGCCCCCGCCGGCAGCCGCATCCGCTACGACCTGACAGGTCGCTACAGGAAACTGGTGGTCTGGCCGATGCTGGACGACACCGCCCGGCCTGGCGCGTCGGTGCGGGCCCGGATCGTGGTCGATGGCCAGCCCCAATGGCAAGGCCGGATCACCCCCGGCGGCACCCCGCAGGCCGTGACGCTGGACCTGGCCGGCAAGCGGGACCTGGTCCTGGAGGTCGATCGCAACGACCACGCCGACGTGCTCCAGCGGTTTGCCTGGGGGTGGGCGATGCTTGTGAAATGATCCAGGATCGAGGGCGCACTCCATATCGCGATGCGGCGTTTGACGCGAGATTCTGGAGCCGCGCAGGTCAGCGGCCCGTGATTGAAAGCGGCGTCTTCGGCGCCGCACTCCATACTGCCGCCGGGCGGTCCTTTACATTCGTGGGCGGGGAACCGATGGATGCCTGCTTGCAGTTTCTCCCCAAACGGTTTCGCCGCTGCGAAATCCGCGGTTTCACCGCTCGCTTACGGTCGCGGCTCGTTTCGCCCCCGCTTGACACCGCCGGCCATCGGCACGAATCTGTGCGTCGCAAAACAGGTTTTCCCGAAGTGCCTGCGAACCGGTGAGGCCCGATGACCAGACGTGGACCCCTGCAACCAAGACCGCTGCTGACGCCCGCCGAGGCCCTCGGCGAGGCCAACCGCTGCCAGGGCTGTGTCGACGCCGCCTGCCAGAAGGGCTGCCCGCTGGCGGTCGACGTCGGGGCGTTCGTCCGGCGGATCCGCTCGGGCAACTGGGCTGGCGCCCTGCGCGTCATGTACGAGCGAAACCCCCTGCCCGAGACCTGTGCCCTGATCTGCCCGGTCGAAAACCTCTGCGAGGGCCACTGCAACAGCAGCGAGATCTCCTATCCCGTCCGCATCGCCGAACTCCAGCAAGCCGCCGCTCACTACGGCGCGTCGCAATTCCGACGTGTGCCCGATGCCGTCACGCCGCCTGGCGTGGTCGCGGTGGTCGGCGGCGGGCCGGCGGGGCTGGCCTGTGCGGCCCGGCTGAGACTCGCGGGCCTGGAGGTCCACCTGTTCGAGAAACGCAGCGTGCTCGGCGGGGCGCTGACCTGGTGGATCCCCGCGTATCGCCTGCCGCGACAGACCGTCGCCGACGAGGTCCGCCGCATCACCGACCTCGGCGTGGTCGTCCACACCGGCCAGGCCCTGGGGCGCGAAATCTCCCTGGCTGACCTTCGCAGCCGCTTCGACGCCGTCTTTCTGGGGTTGGGACTGGGGGCGGACCGGTCGATGCGGGTGCCCGGCCGCAGCGGACCGGGCGTGATGGACGCCCTGCGGATGCTCGAGATGGCCAACACGGGTGAACTGAAGGACCTGCCCGAGCCGGTGGTCGTCGTGGGCGGGGGCAATACGGCCATCGACGCCGCGGTGACTGCGCGATACCTCGGGGCGAAGGACGTCTACCTGCTCTACCGGCGGGGCTTTACCCAGATGCCCGCCTGGCCAGGCGAGCGGCACCGTGCGATCGACCTGGGCATCCACGTGCTGATCCTCATGCGTCCCATCGAGTACGTCCGCGACGGCGAGGGCAACCTCACCGGCGTCCGGTGCATCCGTACGCGGTTGGAAAAGGCCGGCGACGACGCCCGCGAGGTGCCTGTCGATGTGCCCGGCAGCGAGTGCACCATCGCGGCCGGCTGCGTGATCGACGCGATCGGCCAGCAGCCCGACGAACTCGCCCGGCAAGCCCTTGCCGGTCTCGACTGGACCGACGCCGGGACGCTGGCGGTGGACCAGCAGGGGCAAACGAGCATGCCGGGGGTCTATGCGGCTGGCGACCTGGTCAATGGCGGGGCGACCGCCGTCGATGCCATTGCCGGGGCGCACCGCGCGGCCGATGCGATCATCGAAGCCGTGCAATCTTCCGTCCGGGGTTGAGGCGGGGGGCTCTGTCACTACAATCGACGCGGCGCCGCTGTCGGCGCGCTGCGAGAACGGGATGAATACGCTGCAAACGCAAACGGAATTACAATCGGAGACCACCCCCGCGGAGGACTATCGCAAGCCGATGAATCGTGCCGCGGCGATCGCCACGTTGATCGCCCTGCCTTTCATGCTGCTGCTGATGTTCTGCGCGTGGCTGCCGTACTGGTTCGGGATGTACTTCTTCATCCTCGGGGGGCTGCTGTTCGGGGCGATCTGGTTCCGGCAGGTCAACCACCTGCGGCCGATCCCGGCGATGGCGGTCTACCTGCGGATGGCGCTGGTGCTGGCGGTGCTGTTTGGGGTCTACATGGGCTCGGAGTACGTGGTCAAGCGGATGCACCTGGCGCGGGGCGTGGCTGACGCCGCAGCCAAGAGGGTCCCCGTGCACAGCCTCACCGAGAAACAGACCCGCTACGACGAGGCGATGGTCCACGTGGACCAGACGCTGGCCGAGCACGGCCCCGGGCCGATCGGCTACTACGTCTGGAACGCCACCGACGGCAAGGTTTCACCGCTGCCGCAGTACGGCGGCGGTTCGACGGTGCTGCCGCAGCGCGGCGCGTACTGGGTGACGCGAGTGGTGCTGTCGATGGTGCTGCTGACGCTCGGCATGCGGATGGGCGTTAAGGAGCTGACCACCCCGGACGAGCCGGTCGAGATCGTTGAGGATGCCGCGTGAACCAGGCGTCTTCGGGTGCCATGGTCGCGCTGTTGGCGACCATGGAATTCCCCGAACGCGCAGCGTGTTCATTCCGTAACCACCATCCAAAACCGTCATTCTGATCGCATGTAGGGCGGGCTGCGCCCGCCAACGCTGCCATTCTGAGAGCAGCGAAGAATCTCTATTGGACAGCGTACCCATGGTGTGGCAGTCTGCGAGGTCGCGAAGGCGTGGAGGACACAAAACGCAAGCGGAGGATGCTCCGCTTGGCCGAGGTCCTTCGCGCTGCTCAGGATGACGGCGTATGGCAGGCGCAGCGGCGCCCTGCATTGGTGCAGGGGAATTCCAGGTCCTGTCTTTCTCTACCCCCGGTGCTGGCTCCGCTGGCCCTGCCGGCGGTCGATCAGGTCGTTGATCTGGTCGCGGAGCATCGCGGCGTCCTCGTAGCGTTCCCGCTGGATCGCGTCGTCGAGCTGCTGCTGGAGGCTTTCGATCCGGCCGGAGGGCATCTCCTGTCCGACCTCTTGCCGCAGGTTGCGCAAGATGCTGATCTCCCGCGACGTTTCGGCGGCCTCGGGGTGGTTGTATTCCTCGAAGAACTGCTCGATCATCTCGATCCCTTCGTCGATCGATTCGATTGCCTTGTCCTTCTTGCCCTGCTGCAGCAGCCGCAGCGCCCCGGCCCGACGGTTCATCATCAGGATGTACGGCCGGTACTGCTCCAGCGCCAACCGGTCGGCGATCTCGGTGGCGTACTGCTTGCACAGGTGGGTCGCATCGAGGTTGCGGGCGGTGTCGCGTTCGACGCCGCGGTAGTCCTGCAGGACGAACAGGCTCAGGTACCGCTGGTAGTACAGCAGGGCCTCCTCGCGGATGCCCTCGCACTCCTCCGGCGTCAGCAGAAAGCCGACGTCTGTCCCCGAGCGACGCTGATACTTTTCCAGCCGGTCTTTGTGCCAGTGCAGAAGCGACGGCATACCGTGGGGCCGAATGCCGTCGGGCCGGCCCGTCACTTCCATCTGCAGCACCCCGAGGTCCACCCGCAACTGGATCTTCTCGCGGCCGTCCTGACCGGTGATCTTGCGGACCGACACCTCATTGGGCGTGTACGGCCAGCCGGCCAGGATCGGACGGATATCCTGGCGGGACGGTTCGGGTTGGTTATGAACGTCGTTGTATGCCTCTTGCATTGGAACTACCCATATCCGCTTGAACTTATTGCCTGACAACGCCTGCCGCCGGCGATGACCCGGGGTCGGCTAGGCTACCCAGGCAGTGTCCCGGTTCCGGATCACGTGTGTCCCGGCCGGCCAATTCTGTCCTACTTCATCTTAGGCGCGATACGCCAGCCAGTGACAGGGGCCGCCACAATACATTGCCGCCGGGGCGTTTGCGCCTGTCAGGCTTGCGGGGGTCTGACCCCGCCGCGCCACATCCGAACGTGGGTACGCCGCCTGAGTCTCTGCGGGGGCACCCGTACCTGAAGCGGCTGGTGGGTCTGACCCCCTGGCGTGCACAGGCCTTCTGGCCGCCACGAAATCACGCCATTGATCCCGCCGGGCGGCGTTCGCGCCGGGGTCAGACCCCGGGAAAACGCTCCGACACCCAGGCCAGCCCCAACTGTTTCGCGCCGGCCCTTTCTGTTAGGATGCGGTAAGATCGCCCGCGCGCCAAGGGGCGCTGGCGGGAACTTCGACGCCCCGATCCAGCTGGATCCTGTTGGAGCCTTTGATCCGATGTCGAACCTGTTGCCCACCGTCACGTTCGGTCAGCACGAAATCACCCGCCTGATCATCGGCGGCAACCCCTTCCGCGGCTACTCCCACTGGCGGCCGGACATGGACAAGGACATGGCCGAGTGGAACACCGCTACCCACATCGCCGACGCCCTGTGCGACGCCGAGGCCGCCGGCATGAACACCATGCAGATGCGCGGCGACAAGTGGATCTTCGAGGCGGTCGAGGAGTATCGTCGCCGCGGCGGGCGGATGCACTGGATCTGCCAGACCGCCAGCGAGTGGGACGACATCAATGAGAACATCCGCACCGTCCATAAGCTCGGCGCGGCCGGGATCTACCATCACGGCACCAACACCGACAAGCATTGGCAGGAAGGCACGATGGACGTGGTCAAGGCCCGCATCGAGCTGATCAAGGAGCTCGGCGTGCCGGCCGGCCTCGCCAGCCACATCCCCGAGGTCCACGAGTGGGTGGTCGAGCAGGGCTGGCCGATCGACTTTCACATGTGCTGCATCTACAACCTGTCGCGCGAGAGGCGGGAGTCGAAGCTGGTCTCCGGCGGCGGGTGGGTCAACGAGGACGCCTTGTTCTGCGAGCAGGACCCGCCGAGGATGCTGAAGTTCGTCCGCCAGACCGACCGGCTGTGCCTGGTGTTCAAGGTGCTGGGGGCGTTCCGCAAGTGCGACTCGCAGGAGACGGTCCGGGCAGCGCTGAAGTATGGCTACGAGAACATCAAGCCGACCGACGCGATCATCGTGGGCATGTGGCACAAGTATATGAACCAGGCGCAGGTTAATGCGGACCATGTGCGGGGGGTTCTGGCAGAGATCGAGTGACTCGCCGCCGAGTGGCGACAAGACGATAACATGGTGCATTTCGCGAAATATCACGGCCTGGGCAACGATTACCTGGTAATCGACCAGGGGGATCTGCGAATGACGGGACCGGTCGTCAAGGTGGCGGAAGGGACGCTGGCGGAAGAGATGGTCAGGCAGGTACAACATCGGGTACGAACGTTGAATCCAGCGCATCGAGAGGCGGCTGATGGAACGGACAATGGAATTCATCCTGCACGGGTTGTTCGGCGCGGTGTTCGGCGGGCTGCTCGTCTTCGGCGCGGCCTGGAGCGGCTGGGACGTCGAGTGGTGGATCGTCGCGGCCGGCGCCGGTGTGGGGTTCGTGGTCTTCGGTGCCTTTGGGGACCGGGCGTGGGAATGGGCAGGGGAACTGACCTGGTGGGGCTGGTGGCGGTGAGGGGCGATTGTGAACGTCGTGCATGCACAGATCGAGGACATCCCCGCGTGGCTGGCCCTGGCGGCTGAGGTCGAGCCCCTGTTCGGGCCGATGGTCAATGAGCCGGGGTTTCACGAGGCCCTGGGGCGGAACATCGACAGGAAGTCTGCCTTCTGCGTCCGCGAGGACGACGGGCCGGCCGGCGCGCCGCTGCTGGGCGGCATCCTCTTTTCCTGCCGCCAGGCGTCGCAGTACGAGGTCGGCTGGCTGGCCGTCGCCGCCGCCGCACGGCGCTGCGGCGTCGGTAGCCTGCTGCTGCGGCACGTGCTGGGGCGGGTTCGCCCCCCGGGCGAGGTGATGGTCGAGACCTTCAGGGACGAGGCCCCGGGCGGTCTGCCGGCCCGGCTGTTCTACGAGCGTCACGGTTTTTGCGCCGCCGAACTGGGCGAGGCTCACGGCCATCCCGTGCAGGTATTTCGTCTGAGGGTGGAATAGCCGGAATGTCATAGCCACGCTGCTTGCCCTGTCCTCGACCCTGAGGCTCAGACCGAGGGGCGCCTCGGGGTCGAAGACGGACCCGAAGGGAGCCCGTCGAAGGGCGTGGCCATGCAATCGTCCGGATGAGCGATTATCTGGCCCCGTTGGGGCTGGAAGACGAAAGCCCGCTTACCCAGAACGGCGCCAGCTGCGATCCTGCTTCGCCAACAGCAGCTACGATTGAGGGCGACCGGATAGCCACGTCCGCGCAACATTGGCCAGCACCTTCATCCCCACCGGCAGCGCATCGTCGTTGAAGTCGAACTGCGGCTGATGCAGCCGGGGCGCCGGCCGGCCGGGCGATTCCACCCCCAGCCGCAGCATCACCCCGGGCACCTTCTGCAGATAGTAGGCAAAGTCCTCGCCGCCCATCGAAGGCCCGTGCTCAACCACCTTGTCCGGCCCGAGCACCTCCAGCGCCGCTTGGGCGACCAGGTCGCACGAGGCCGGGTCGTTGTGCACGGCCGGATACGACTCGCGGGTGCTCACCTCGACGGCCGCGCCGAACGCCGCCGCCGTGTGCGTGGCGATCTGCTCGATGTACTCGAGGATCTGGGCGCGGACCTGGTCATTCGCCGCCCGAACCGTGCCCGACATCTCGCACTGGCTGGGAATGATGTTGACGGCCGTGCCGCCGTGGATCGTCCCGACGGTCACGACGACCGGCTGCAGCGGCGAGACCATCCGCGCGGAGATCTGCTGGAGGTTCTCGACGATCCGCGCGCTGATTACGATCGGATCCGGGCTCTCGTGAGGCGCCGCCCCGTGAGCCCCCTTCGCCTTGACGGTGATTGCAAAACCGCCCGTCGCCGCCATCGCCCAGCCGCGGCACAGCCCGATCGCACCGGCCCGGATCAGCGGCCAGCCGTGCAGCGCAAACGCCGCACCCACCTTCGGCTCATCCAGAATGCCCGCCTCGACCAGCATCCGTCCGCCGCCGCGGCTCTCCTCGGCCGGCTGCCAGATCAGCACGACCGGACCGGGCAGCTCATCGGCCATCTCGGCCAGGATCATGGCCGTGCCGACCAGGCAGGCGGTGTGCCCGTCGTGGCCGCAGGCATGCATCACGCCGGGCACCTGCGACGTATACGGCACGTCGGTCGCCTCCTCGATTGGCAGGGCGTCCATGTCGGCCCGCAGCAGCACGGCGGGCCCCGGCTTGTCGCGGCCAAGGACCGCCTTGATGCCGGTCGTGCCGCCGACACCGGTCTGGACCTCCAGGCCCGCGATCCCCGCCAGGTGTTCGGCGACGGTCGCGGCGGTGCGGTGTTCGCTCAGTGCCAGTTCCGGCTGCATGTGCAGGTTGTGCCGGAGTTCGACGATCCGCGGCAGGACGGCCGCGACGAGAGAATCGATGCGATCCATGATATTCCCGTGTGTTCCGGTCCCCGTCCGGGCAAAACGAAGCGGCATGCCCGACGCACGGCCGGCGGCCATGCGCCCTCACGCTGTACGCATGAGGGCCGGAAACGACCCGGGTGGAATTCTAGCGGAAAGGGGTACGTGCCGCCAAGCAACCGGAGCCTTATCGCGACCTGACGGTCGAGGCGCCCGGCACAGCCCGCCCTACCCCGGCGCGCCGACCGGGCTGCGGCAACACGCCAGCGCGGTACGACCCTTGTGCTCGGCAGCCGAGCGGATCAGGCAGCACATCTGCTCGATGTCGATCGTGCCGGCGTTGAGGATCAGGTCATAGCGCCGCGGGTCATACGGCCTTCCCCCGAAGTAGCGGACCAGGAACTCCGCCCGCTGGCTCTCGACCTCGCGGATCCTGCGACGGGCCGACCGCTCGTCCAGTTTCTCCCGCCGCATGATGCAGGTGACACGGTTTTTGAGCGGCGAGACGATCCGTACGCTCAGGCCGCGGGAGCGCGGCAGGACGAAATTGACACCCCGGCCAACGAAGATCGCGCTTTCGTGCTCAGCGATCGCGAGCACCGACCGGGTCAACCTTCTGAAATACTCCTCGCGGGTGCGACTGGCCTCGATGCCCATCGGCTCGAGCAGATCGATCAGCTGCTGCAGCCACGTCCGCTGCCGCTCGTCGAGCATCTCGTAGACCTGCCTGCGCACCTCCTCCTTCTCCGACATGTACTCCAGGATCTCCCGGTCGTACTTGGGCCATCCCAGGCACTGACTCAGGCACTCGGCGACCTGCGCGCCCCCGCTGCCGAGTTCCCGACTGATCGCAATGTAAAAGTGGATCCCCTGCGGCGGTTTGGCCGCTGCCCTCGCGGCATCCTGCTGCCGGGCAAGTTCCCAGTTCCTCATTTGGCGCTCGACGAAGCGGGAGATTTGCAGATCCGCATGAGACATGGCAACGCCTCCGGTCTGAAGCAGGCCGATGCGATGGGTACACATGTTAGTCTACTGTTAACCCGGCATAAGGTCAACCTGATTCGACCCCGATTCGCCGCCCCGGCGCCGAAGCGCAGGCCTTTGCGGAATATGGGGTTGGGGCACTCCACGCCCCGGCGGCCAGCGGCTATAATCCCCTGTTTGACCCATGACCGTAAGCGCAGGTGGAAACATGCTCTCTCCGCTGCAGAAGAAATGGCGACTCTTTCGCACCTGGTCCAGCCGGTACCCCGTCTGGTGCGCCTGGCAGGTCACGTACCGCTGCAACTTCCGCTGCGGATTCTGCCACTACTGGAAGGACCCCGCCGGCCAGCTGCCCGAGCAGAGCCTCGAGCAGATCCGCATCGGCAGCCGCAAACTGGCCAACATGGGCACCCTGATGATCTCCATCGCCGGCGGCGAGCCGACCCTGCGCCCCGACCTGCCCGAGGTCGTCGAGGCCATCGCGGACTGGCACTTCCCGTTCCTGACCACCAACGGCTACGAGGTCACCCCCGCACTGGCCGAGGCCCTCTTCGCCGCCGGACTCTGGGGGGCGTCGGTCTCCCTGGATTACGCCGACCCGTGCGTCCACGACCGCCGCCGCGGCCGCCGGGACGCCTACGCCCGTGCCGTCCACGCCCTGGACTGCTTTGCCGCCGCCCGCAAATACCCCTGGCAACGGGTCAACCTGATGTGCGTGCTCATGCACGACAACCTGGATGATATCGAGCCGCTGATCCGGCTGGCCGCCGAGCGCGACGCCTACTTCATGGTCCAGCCCTACTGCACGCGCAAGACCGGCTCCCGCCAGTTCGTCTGCCAGGAGCCCGCCATCGGCGAGCGCCTGGTCGCCCTGCGGCAACGCTATCCCAACTTCCTGTCAAACCCCGTCTTCCTGGGCCGCTATGACCAGGCGATCCAACAGGGCGTGCCCGGCTGCAAGGCGGGGCTCGCCTTTTTCAACGTCGACTCCACCGGCGACGTCGCCATCTGCGTCGAGCGGCGCCCCCGGCCGGTCGGCAACCTGTACCGCCACACAATCCAGACCATCGTCCAGCGCCTCCGCGACCAGAGCCGCGACAACCCCTGCACCGATTGCTGGTACAACTGCCGCGGGGAGGTCGAGTCGCTCTATCACCCCGTCGGCGTGCTTCGCTCGCTGCCTACGTTCCTGTACGATCGCGGCCGCCCGCCCGCGACGGAGACATCATGAACCCGATCGACATCCCCCGGCTCAACCAGTGGCTCGCCGAGCAGAACGCCCCGGGCCGGATCGCCGTCAGGCAGGTCGTCATCGAGGACGACCTGTTTGCCCGGCTGACCGCGCTACTGACCGCGGCGGGGGCCGGCCGGCGTCCCGTGTGCGTGATGATGGACTACACCCCGATGTGGCGGCTCGGGCAGGATGCGAAACTCCAATTTCTCGAAATCCTCGGCACCGTCTGTCAGCCCCAGGTCATCCGCCTGGGCACGCCCGCCAGGCCGCCGCACGCGGACCTTCAAATCGCCGAGGACCTGGCCGGCGCACTTCCGTCGGGGTGCCTGCTGATCAGCTTCGGCTCCGGTACCGTCACGGACCTGGCCAAGCACGCGCGCTTCCTGGCCCAAGGCGATCACAGCCTGATCGCCGGGCTATCCGGCAACACCGACAAGGGGCGGACCTTCGTCTCGCTCCCCACTGCGTGCACGGTGACCGCCTTCAGCAGCGCCCTGGCGGTACTCGGCGTAGCCGGCGTGAAGCGGACGATCCCCTCGCGCAACCCCGACGAGGTGTGGATCGACCGCAACCTGCTGGCGGACGCCCCGCGCGACCTGACCCGCGCCGGCGTCGGTGATCTGCTCGCCCGCGGGGTCGCCTATGCCGACTGGCACCTGTCGGGCCTGCTGGGCATCGACGAGTCGTACACCGACGTGCCGCGCCGCCTGCTGGCCGATCACGAGGCCCGCCTGCCGGAGATCGCCAAGGCGCTCGTCGCCGGCGACCGCGGCGCCTATGGCGACCTGATGGAGGCCCTGCTGCTGGCCGGCTATGCGATGAGCGTCGTGGGCACGACCACGCCGATCTCCGGCTGGGAGCACGTGATGAGCCACTACCTCGACCTGGTCAATGGGACCCTGCAGCGACCGCTGAACCTGCACGGCGTGCAGGTCGCGGCCGGGGCCTTCGTCGCGACGCGGGCGTACCGGGCGTTCCTGGCGGAGGCGACGGCGGACAACCTCCGCGCCGCCGCCGACGTCGACCTCGCCGCGCGGGCGGCCGGACAGATCGCGGAGCACTTTGCCTCGATCGACCCGGAAGGCACGGTGCGCAAGGAACTGCTGCGGGATTACCTGCCCAAGGCCAGCCGCTGGAGCCAGGCAGCCGGGCGTCTGCGCGACCTGGCCGAACAGTGGCCCGGCGGCCATGTGCAGCAGCAGCTCACCGCCCGGCTGATGCCACTGGATCGGCTGGAGACGATCGCCGAAACGATGGGGCTGCCGCGCTGCCTGACGGGGCTCGAATCGCTGCCCTCGCCGAAGGCCCCCGCTGACTGTGTCCGGCACTGCCACCTCGTCCGCCAGCGCTTCACGCTGGGCGATCTGCTCGGGGCGATGGGCTGGCTGCAGGAGGATCGAATTGCCGGATGGCTGCAGCCGGATTGATTACTGCTCCCCCAGCGCTTCCAGATCGGCCTGATCGCGCGTCCGCCCGGTCGCCTTCTTATTGCCCCACCGGCGCCTGCCGTTCCTCCGCGACCGCCTCCCGGCCGTCACCGGAGGCCGACACCGCATCCGGCTCCGCTTGCAGCCCCCGCCCCGCCGAGCGCTGCGTGTGCAGCCCCCAGACGCCCAGCACGAACAGCACCTCCAGCAGCACGTACAACCCCACCCACAGCTGCCCGCCCTGGCTGAACCCGTACGAGTGCAGCCCCCGCCCCAACACGAAATTCACCCCGTAATAGGTCATCAGCACCAGCTGGAAACAGACGATCGACGCGACCGCCATCCCGAACGAACCGAACCAGCCCGCCCGCCGACCGTGCAGCACCGCCATGTACCCCAGCAGCGTGATCAGCGACCAGGTCTCCTTCGGGTCCCAGCCCCAGTAGCGGCTCCACGCCTCGCTCGCCCAGATCGCCCCGAAGATGATCCCGGCCGTAAGGAACACCGCCCCCGCCAGGATCAGCCCGTACAGCAGCCGCCCCATCTGACCGGTCCACTCTCGCGGGCCCGGCCGCAGCGCCAGCGCCACTGCCTGCACGTGTCCCGCCCCCATCGCCAGGGCAAACGCACTGTAGCCCAGCATGATCGTCAGCACGTGGATCGTCAGCCACGCCGTGTTGCGAAGGACCGGCTCGAGCGGACCGGCCGTCGACTGCAGCGGCGCCGCATCGGCCACCACGAGGATCGCCGTGGCGACGCCCGCGACGACAGCGACGGCCGCCCGATGCTTGAACACCCACATCGCCACGATCCCGATCGCCACCGCCCCCCAGCCCATGAACACCAGCGACTCGTACATCGTCGCCAGCGGGGGCTGCCCTGCGAACTTCCACCGCAGCACGATCCCCAGCGTCAGCACCGCAAACCCGTCCAGCAGCAGCACCCACGCCAGACGCTTGACCCACTTGTTCGGCCAGCCCGTTGCCACCAGCCCCACCACCATCGCCGCGCACGTCAGAATCCAGCCAATGCGGAATGGCCGGGCCATGTTGTAGATCGTCTCCAGCGCCATCAGGTCCTTCTCGGCCGGCCAGGTCGGCGAGCCCACCGCCGCAAAGGTCCCGGTCAGATCAACGGTGGCCTTGTTGAAAGGCCCGGCGCGGCCCTCAAGAAACGCCGACCGCATCGCCTGCCACTGCTGGCGGATGTGGTCCTGCTGCTCGGGGCCGATACCGGTCTGTGCTTCGACCTCGGCAACGGGGAGCCACGTCTGCGTCTGGTCGGCCGGGCCAGCGGGCACGATCCGCAGCGGCTGGCCCTGAAACGCACTGTCCAGGATGCGGACCCGCTCCCAGACCTGCAGGGCGGTCCGCTGTTCGGCGGTGAGGGGCTGGTTCGCCTGACGGCGATGCTGGGCCTCGGCCGTCATCGACACCAGCCGCGGGTTGCCCGTCAGCTCCGCGTAGCTGAAACGCCGCCGGTCCGGGTCCATCCCCAGCTGCTCCTGCAGCTGCGGGTGGCGTACCAGGACCATCGGCTCATCCCGCCACGCCTGCGGCTGCCACGCCCACGCCAGCACCGTCGCGGTCGGGCTCTGCCCATCCCACGTCCGCTTGCCCGTGACCTCGCGGACCAGCTCCCTGGCCAGCGTATCCAGCGGCATGATCCGCCCGCCATACTGCACCGGCATCACCTGCGCCCGCAGGACGTTCAGCTTCGCCCAGGCAGGCCCCTCGGTCGACGACGCCGCGGCGTCCCCGCCCGGTTGCACGGCGGGTGCCATCGCCGCTGCCCCGGCCGATCCCGCGCGGCCCGCCGACGACGATGCGGCCAGCTGCGACGCCGCCCCCTCGGCCCTGGCCGAACCGGCAAACCAGATCGCCGCCAGAACCAGCACGATTAAAAGATGCGTCGTCCCGCGATTGTCATGCATGATCAGTCTCAACAAATGGCCTCCGGTTGCCGCGCGGCCTGGCTGCCACAAAACGCCGGCGCCCGATCCCCGCCGCCCCTGCGGCCGCTTCGCGGCACCAGCCGCTGCAGCGCCAGGATCACCGTCCCGAGTACCAGCAGGGCCGATCCAAGGAACACCACCCACTTGCCCGGGTCCTTCGACGCCGCCAGGATCGAGACCTGTCGCCCGCCCGCGGTCGTATAGCTGTTCTGGAAGAACGACCAACCCCCATACGCCAGGGGCCGGTTCATCTCGATCTTCGCGTGGACCGGCTCGGCTGAGCCCTGCGGATCCAGAACCGTCACCGTGCTGCGGAACATCGCCGGGCGGGCGGTGCCCGGGTACTGCTCGATCTCGAACGCCTCCAGCCGCACCTCGAACGGCAGCGCCACCTCCCGCGCCTGCAGGACCAGGCGAAGGCCGCCGTCGCCGACCGCCTCGGGACGCCCCCACAGCAGCCACGTCCGCTCCGGCCGGTCGCCGCCGGTCACCTCGACCTGGACCGCCGGCTGCGGGTCGCCCTGGTTCGACTGCCGCGGGATGACTACGCTGGTCGTCCGCGCGCGTGGCAGCACCTGGCGAAGCACCAGCGTCATCGGCATCTTGCCCAGCGCGACCGGCTCGTCCGGCCGCATCGGCGACTGCTGCACCAGCTCGCCGCCGTCCTGCTCGTAGAGGATCCAGCCGTCGGGCCCCGGCACCAGGGTGATCTCGGTCGCCGCCCGCGGATGCTCGAGGGTCAGATCGACGGGGATCTTCGTCTGCGCCCCGTGCATCGCGCGGATATCGCCGAACTGCGCGAAGACGTGGCGGGTCTCGGTGACATCGCCTTGCGTGACCTCCAGCACCACCACCGGGTTGCTCGGGGCGGTCGGGTCTTCCCGCAACTGCCGCCCTTGCACCCTTGCGTGCTCGAAGTACTCGCTGACGCGGACGGTCATCTCGCCGCCGGCGACCGCCACCGGCCCGGCCAGCGCCTCGGCCACGTCGATCCTGAACCGCCGGCCATCGACAGCGGCCACGATCGTGCCTTTGCCGCCCGTCGATTCGGCGGGGGTGTACGCGCTGGCGGCGGCCAGCGTGAAGCCCGGCATCCGGACCGACCATGGCCCCGGATCGTCCACCAGCAGCCACTGCGGCCACGACTGGCCGGCCGCCTGGACCTCCACGAGAACGCCGGCCGGATCGCCCGGGCCGCCCTCGACCACCTGCTGGCGCACCTCCGCATCGGGGATGTAGCGCAGGACCTGCACATGGTGTGAGCGGCCCGCGACATCAATTGCTGCGGTCCGCCCCGGTCGCGGCGGCCGCCCGACCGCCATCTCGGCCGCATCGGCTTGGGCCTCGTCGGCCGCCGCGCGGATCACCCAGTCATCGAGGACCACGCGATTGTCCGAGCCGCCCTCGACAAGCACGAGCCGCCCGATGGTGCCCAGCTGGTTGCTCATCAGGCAGCCGCCGAGGATCACCAGGATGCCCGCGTGCGTCACCACGAACCCGACGTGACGCAGCCGCCACGGCCACCGCAGCAGCGTCGCCGCCGCCACGTTCACCGCCAGCAGCACCAGCAGCGCCGCAAACCAGGTCGCGCCGTAGATGTCCTGCTGTGCCGCCTGCGTGCCGTAGACGGATTCGTAGATCGTCGCGCCCGCCAGCACGACCGCCAGGCTGCCCAGGATGACCACGGCCAGCCGCAATGAGCCCAGGGTACGCAGGATGCTTCGATAAGAGGTTTTCAACGCGATTCACGCCTTGCGCTGCTTTTGATATTCAACTCCACCCAACCGGGCACTGGCAATTCTATGACCTTCGCGGCCGATGTCCTCAACCCGGCCGGCAACACATGGGAAACGAAATCCCGCCGCAGATCAAGCGGCCGCAGGGCGCATTCGTTACTTGGTGGCGCGTCCAGGGGTCTGACCCCGAGTCGCACGCTTCCTGGCAGAATCAATGCCGTGATCTCGTGGCGGCCCGGATGCCTGTGCACGCATATGGGGTCTGACCCCGTGGCGCGGCGAATTTGCCCATCAACGGGCGCACAGGTATCGTGACGCCCTATGGAACCATCCGAACGCTTCGAGATCCTGGTACACGTCCAGCCGTGGCAGGCGCTGCTGCTGGACCCGCAGGCCCTGATCGACCTGGCGGCCGGGCAGATGGGCGCCACCGGCTTGACGCTTTCCGTCCAGGCCGCCGACGCCATCGACGTGATCGCCCTGGACCCGAGCCAGGAGCTGATCGCGGCCCGCGTCGCCGCCGGGGCGCTGCATCCGGCCGAGGCCCGGCACTACGCCAGCACCCGCCTGCGCCCGCAGGTCAGCCCGACGCTCAAGGGCCGCCCCCTGACGAAGCTGGCCGACCTGTGCCGCGAGAGGTCGCTGGCCCTGCACCTGCGGCTGTCCGCCCTGCGCGACGCCGCCCTGGCCGGCCACTATCCCGATGTCGTGGCGCGAAACGCCCTGTCGCTGCCGGTCGCCGGGCACCTGTGCCCCTCAAACCCGGATGCGGTAGAGCTGGTCCGCTGCCGCCTGAGCGATCTGGCCGCGCGGTTCGGGCCGGACCTGATCGAGGTGGAGGGCTTCCTGTGGCCGGACCGGTACCAGCCCAGCGGGGACACCGCCGCCTGCTGGCCGGTGCCCCCGGGCGCTGTCGAGGCCGCCCTGCTGGCGGTCTGTTTCTGCCCGTCGTGTCAGCAGCAGGCGATCGCCGCGGGGCTCGATGCGGCCTCGGCCCTGCGAAGCGTCCAGGTCCACCTGCGGCGCTGGCTGCGGAAGGAGACCCCCCGCCCGGGCACGATGACCGACCTGCTGGCCGATGACCCGATCGTCGCCGACTACCTCGCCCGGCAGCGCCAGTCGCTGCTGCAGGCTGTGAAGATCTGGCACCGGGGCTGTGCGAACCTTTCGCTGGTCGTCCGCCCGGCTGCCACCGCCCCGCACATCCGCGCCGCAAGCACCGCCCACGCCCCTGCCGAAGACGAAACGCCTGCCCACGCCGCCGCCGGGGATGAGCCGGCTGCCCACACACCCGCCGAGGACGAACCGGCCGACACACTGGACGCATCCGCCGCGCAGCTCGACCTGATCCCCGGCACACGGACCAACGGCCCGGCCGCCGCCCCCGAGCCGCGGACCGGTTCGCCGTGGAACCCGTCCTTCGAGCAGCTCGTCGCGGCCGTCGGCCGGTTGACACTGCTCGCTTCGCCCGACGCCTGCATCAAGCAGTGCCGCCTGCGCGAACAGACCGAGCCGCCCGCGCCGGTCCGGTTCGAGGCCGCCATCGACGCGGCGACGCCCGCCCTGTCCAGCGGCCCGGAGATCGTCCGCTGCCTGAGCGAGCTCGCCCGCGCCGGCGTGGCGGGCATCGTCCTCAACGGCGGCCTGAACGTCAGCCCCACCCGCCGCCCCTTCATCCGCCAGGCGATCCGCGCCGCCCGCCGCCAGCGGACCATGTAGGACCATGTGGGGCGGGCTGTGCCCGCCAAAACCGGATACCATGGAACTCCTCGGATGGGCGGTGCATCCCTTCCCTGAAACCACCCGGCCAGATCCCTCAGCCGCCCGCGAACAACCGTCCGCGCCCCCGCCAGCAATATCCCGCCGGCCACATGTCCCGCCCGCGGGCCATGCGTTCGGCGTTCGGCCGGCTGCAGCGTCACGCCTTGACTGGACGATTTGCAGGGCTAGCATCATAATCAGACAGCCTGGGAAAAGAACCCGTTGCTTGGGCCGGGTGTCGCACTTCGTTCTGGACCCGACGCCGCGAACAGGGGGAAACAAACACGAGTCGCCTCGCGAAGGCCGGATCCGTTCGGCACACCTCCGCCGGCGATCGCGGATACCAATCACAGGGGGGTTTTCAATGCGCAGTGCAAGTATCGCCATCGTCGCCGTCCTGTGGGCCGGCGCAGCCGCCGCGCCGGCCCAACCGGCCATCCCGGTCTACTACACTTTCGACTCGTCCGTCGATGGCGAGTCGTGGCCAGCCCCGCCGCAGGGACTGCTGCCGTTCGAGCATTACACCACCTACGCCGGCGTCTTCTTCTACAACGACACCTACAACAACATGTACTTCGATGACAACCACCAGGCAGCTGGCAACGCGCCGAACTTCGACGGCCAGGCCCTCTGGGGCAACCCGACGCTCTTGGGCGATTACATCTACATCGACTTCTACGGGACGTACGACGGCTATGTCGACGCCGTTCAGTTCGACTTCGCCTGGGCGATCGCCGGCCAGGACGCCCCGACCACCCTCTACATCGACCTGTACGACGATTTCGGCAACTACGAGTACCTCCCGGTCAGCCTGAGCACGGTCTTCCCCGCCGGACCGGCCTTTGGCGACTTCGACGGCGCCGCCGGCCGCGTCACGATCACGCCGTTCGGCACGCTGTCCAACATCGTGGAGTTCTACATCGACCTCACGCCGATCGGCACGAGCGGCGGCTCGAGCGAGTACGCCCTGGACAACTTCAGCACCGAGCCGGCCGGCGAGGGTCCGTCCAACATCGAGGTCGCCGATGGCACGGTCGGCCTCCGCTCCAACTCGGTCCCCGGAACCGGGAACTTCTACCTGTCGGTGGACCTTCGCAACACCGGGGCCGCCCCGACCACCTACAGCGTGCTCGTAGATGGCGACTTCTTCGACCCGTACAGCCAGACGAACCTGCCCATCAGCGGCGGGGAGTTCATCCCCGGCGGCGCGACCGCGGCGATCAGCAAGAACCAGCCCTCCGGGCAGTACGGCGGCAGCATGACCATCGTCAACGACAACAACGCCTCCGACCCTGACGAGGTCGTCAACCTGGGCTTTTCGATCTGGGACCCGGCCGACCTGACCGACAACTCGGCCTCGACGATCGACCCGGCCGATGATGGCACCATCTCGATCAGCAACGCCCCGCCGGCCGGCCACGCCGGGGCCCTGCGGGCCGCCGTCCGCGTCACCGGCGTGTCGGTCACCGGCGCCGGCTTCGGCGTGAGCAACCTCGCCATCGATGACGAGGCCCGCGCGGGCGAGACCTTGAGCGGCCTGGTCACCTTCGACCCGACCGGCCTGTCCGGCGGCCTCCATGCCGGCACGCTGACGGTCAGCCTGGAGATGGGCAGTATCGACGGCAGCGACAACTTCAGCTACCTGAACTTCAAGCCGGCGGTGCCGGAGATTGTCTGGGACCTCTCAACCGTCGTCGCCACCATCCCCGGCGACTTCAACGGCGACGGCCACGTCAACGTCATCGACCTGCTGATCCTGGCGCAGACGTGG
>JAWLBS010000064.1:0-18806 GCA_041687575.1 Phycisphaerae bacterium
GGCCTTTGGGCGATTCGACCCGCCGCTACCGTAGCGCCACGCCCGATCCGGTCCCCGAAAAAAATGTTTTCACAGGGGGAACTGCGTAACTTGGGTTAGGGCGGTTGACCAGTTGATCAAGCATGGTCGGTCGCCGCACGGGTATGTCTCGTTTCTGGTAGTGGCCGCCCGATGTGCGGGACAGGTCGCTCGATGGCGCCGCGTCCGGCACACGTTGCAGGCCCGCGCAAGAACCACCTGCCCGCCCGAAGACGACCGCCAGCCACAGATTATGACCGATAAATTGACTCGCGTGCAATAGCGTTCTTAGAATTCGCCGACTACGGGAACCGTTCGTCTTGCAACTCTTAAGAAAGGTGGAACTCCATGGACATGTCCAGGATCTCCAAGTGCAGCGTCGGGCAGTGTGCCTACAACCAGGACATGCAGTGCCATGCCCTGGCGATCACGGTCGGCGACAGCGACAACCCCATGTGCGACACGTTCGTCGTCGGGGGTGAAAAGGGAGGCGATGCCGACGCAGCCGGCGGTGTCGGAGCGTGCAAGGTCAACGTCTGCAAGTACAATGAGTCCCTCGAGTGCAGCGCGGGGCAGATCGAAGTCGGCACCAAGGGCAACATGGCCTACTGCATGACCTTCGCTCTGTAGACAGCGCAGACCAGGCGGCGAAGGCGGCCTGCGCACCACCATTGGCTAGCGCCGGACCGTCCGCCCTCGCGAGGCGAGCTCGATACGCCGCAGGCCCCGACGCGCGTGCGCCGGGGCCTGACGGTTGACCAGGACTCGCCTCGGGACAGCAAACGCCTGTCACCCGGTTGGTGGAAACACTGCCCGCAAGCGGGCAGGCTAAATGAGGACGGGGACGGGCGGTTACATTCTGCGCGTGGGACTCGGCAAACCGGGGGAGCATGGGAGAGATTTTGTGAACATCGCGATCTTCGGCGGCTCGGGCGTCGTTGGCCAGGTCCTGATCCCCGCCCTGCTGGAGCGCGGCCATACCGTCCGCGCCCTGCGCCACCGGACCGACCTGCCCGAGGGGGTCCAGGCCGTCGCCGGCAGCATCACCGACCCCAAGGCCGTCGCTGAAGTCGTCGACGGGGCCGAGGTCGTCCTGCAGCTGACCAAGGGCGGCCAGGGCGTTGCCCAGGTCGTCGAGACCAGCGTACACGGGACGGTCACGATCCTCGACGCCCTGAAGGACGCCCCGCACGTCAGGCAGTACATCCTGACCAGCTCCGACGCCGCCACCGGCATCTGGAGCCATCCCCACCCCGAGTTGATCGACCACCGGACACCGCCCCAGACCTACCCCGGCTACTACAGCCTCGGCAAGGTGCTCGAGGAGGTCATCGTCCACGAGTACCACCGCAACCACGGCGTGGCCTACACGATCGCAAGGCTCAGCTACGTCATGCAGGAGGACTCGATCCTCCGCCAGTTTGTCGCGGGGCTCGACCCGAAGCGGCCGGGCCGCGGCCCGTTCGACAATGCCTACACCTCCGAGCAGAAACAGCAGCTGCAGCAGGGCCGCCCCTTCCTGGCGATGCTGTGCGACGCGGCCGACCAGCCGCTGCGCCGCACGATGGTTCAGCGCGAGGACGTGATCGACGCGCTGCTGCGGATGGTCGACAACCCGCAGGCCCTGTGCCAGACCTTCCATGTCTCCGGCCCGGCCTTCGGCTTCGACGAGGCGTGCGAGCACCTCGCCGCGAAGATGAGCCTGCCGATCGAAAAGATCTCCCTCGACGACGCGCACAGTTTCGACATCGACGTCTCCCATACGACCGAGCGCCTTGGCTGGTGGGCCCGCTACGACATCTTCGCCATGCTCGACGCCGCCCTGGCCTGGCGACAACAGCACAATTGACCCGGCCGCCCCCCGCTTCTATATTCGCCGCGGTCTTGATCGGTTCCAGGCGAAGGAGAAGTCACTGTGGCGCAGTTCAAAGCAGCGGTCATCGGGGCGGGCGCGATCGCCCAGCACTGTCATCTGCCCGGCTATCAGCGACATCCGGACGTCGAGATTGTCGCCCTGGCCGAGATCGACGCCGATCGCGCGGCCAAAGCCGCCGAGAAGTTCGAGGTCGCCCGCACCTACACCGACTACCGCGAAATGCTCGAGAAGGAGCAGCTCGACATGGTGTCGGTCTGCACGCCGAACTACCTGCACCACGAGATGGCCGTCGCCGTGGCCGGGCGTGGTATCAACATGATGCTCGAAAAGCCGGTCGCCACCAGCCTGGCCGAGGCCCGGGAGATCCGCGACGCTGTCTGCGCCGGCGGTGGCCGGTGCATGGTCAACTTCACCCACCGCTTCTTCGACGGCAATGTGCAGGCCAAAGACCTGCTGGCGGCCGGGCGGATCGGCACGCCTTTCATGATCCGCGTGCGGTTCGCGCACCGGGGTCCCGAGCCGGGCTGGGCGATGAGCGACTGGTTCTACCGCCGCGACAGGGCCGGCGCCGGGGCGATGCTCGACATGGGCATTCATGCGATGGACATCTGCCGGTTCCTGGTTGGGGAGGTGGGGTCGGTCTTCGGGCTGGTCGGTACGCTTCGCAAGCCGATCGAGGTCGACGACAACGCCGTGATCGGGCTGAAGTTCGCCGACGGCCGGGCGTTCGGCTACATCGAGGTCGGCTGGACGAGCGGTCCAGGATTCGCCGGCGTTGAGATCTACGGCGACGACGGCACGATCCTTGTGGACTACTCGCGCGGCCTCGAACTGATCGCCGGCACGGTCAGCCCCGACGGCAAGCCCCAGACCAGCCGGGAGATGCTGACCGAGACCCCCACCGCCGGCGGCTGGGCCCGCATCATGAAGACCTTCATCGACTGCGTCCGCGACGGCAAACCAACGCCGCTGACGATCGACGACGGCGCGGCCGCTACCGCCATCGCCGACGCCATCCAGCAGTCCGCCGCGACGGGGCAGCTGACCCCGGTCGCCCAGGCATGACCACCTTCTGCTCAAACTGGCCTCGGCGTGGCCGTACCAGTAACATGCCCCCTGCGCGGCGGGGGTGACGAGCCGGCGGACGGTCCGGCACCCGCGCCGCAGGGCATGTTTACCGGATACTGTCATGGCCAGCGAGATCCTGTTCGTCCCTCACAACCACTTCGACCCCACCTGGCGTCGCTGTTTCGACCGGCCCGCCACCTTCGGCGGCATGACCGTCCGCAGCTATGCCGAGGTCGAAGGCCACTGCATCGACGCCTGGCTCGCCGCGGCCGATGACGGCTACACCTTCAGCGAAGGTCAGGCGGTCGTCTGGCGGAAATACCTTGAGCGGAATCCGGACAAGAAGGATGCCCTGCGCCAGCACGCCCGCGCCGGCCGGCTCGACATGCTGCTGGCCGGCGAGGTCATCCAGGACTCCAACCTGCCCGCGGCCGAGGGGCTGGTCCGCAACTTCCTGGTCGCCTGGCCGTTCTACAAGGACCTGGTCGGCCAGGACCACCCGGGGCTGAAGCTCGCTTGGGTCGCCGACGCCTTCGGCAACAGCCCCAACTTGCCGCAGCTGTTCACGCAGATGGGCGCCGACTGCGTGGGCTTTACCACCTACCGCGTCTGCTCCGGCGACATCTGGACCGGCATCGACGGCACGAGCATCTGCTGCTACGACTGGTTCCCGGCCGAGCGGGTCGGCTCGTTCGAAAAACACCCGCCGTGCGAGCAGTGCCAGGGCACCGGCTGCGACGCCTGCGGGGGCAAGGGCCTGGTGATCGTCGGCGGGTTCGACCCGCAGATGGTTCGCAAAGCACTGGAAAAGGCCGCTGCTGCCGATGGCGACTGGCGCGTCGTCTGGATGACCACCGAAGAGCTCGTCCCCGACGCGCAACTGCTGAAGGTGATCGACGACCTCAACCGCGAATACGCCGGCCGGGCGACCTTCCGCTTCGCCAACCCCTCGGACATCCGCGAAAAGTACATGCCCGCCATGCAGCGGACCCTGGCGGAAAAGGGCGCCCCGCCCGTCGAGGACCTCAACCCGGCAATGGCAGGCACCTACGTCAGCCGGATCAAGTGCAAGCAGCGGACCCGGGCGATCAGCTACAAGCTGCTCGTCGCCGAGGCACATTTCGCCCACGCCCAGTGGCAGGAAAACGCCCCCGCCGCCCCGCCGGCCGAGATGGACGAGGCCTGGCGGCTGATCGCCTTCAACCAGTTCCACGACGCGATCACCGGCACCCACATCGACAGCGCCTACACCGAGCTGATGGAGACGCTCGACAGGGCCGAGGCCATCGCCGATGAGCACGTCCCCAAGGTCAAACGCCGCCGCGCCTCGCATCGGTTCGCCGAGGTCGCCGACGAGACCGCCGAGCGCGAGATCGGCCCCTTCCGCGTCCGCTTCGACCGCAAGGGCATCCTCTCGATCCTGCGGGACGGCCAGGACGTCTTCGGCGTGCTGCCCTCAAGCACCCGCGGCGGGCGCGACTTCCGCATCGGCGAGCTCGTGCTCGAACCGGACTTCGGCGACGCCTGGGGCCGGCGGATCGCCCCCATGGGCAACGAGGCCAAGAACCACTCGCTCGTACCACTGGGCAACTACCACCAGCGGGTCGAGGCGGCTGCCACCGCCATCCGCTGGCGCGGCCAGTACACCGGCAATGACATCAAGGTCCGAAAACTCAAGTGGACCGTCACGATGGCCCTGTCGGACGACGGCCGGCGACTCGACTTTGTCACCGAGGTAGACTGGGACACGCACAGCCGGCGGATCCGCGTGCTGGTTCCGGTCGCCTCGCAGGACGACACCGCCACGTACGAAGTGCCCTTCGGCTTCATCGATCGCCAGTGGGACCTCGACAAGATCGACTACAGCCAGTGGCGCGGCAACACCATGGAATGGCCCGCCCTGCACTGGGTCCGCAAGGTCATTGACGACAACCGCGGCGTCGCCCTGCTGAACAAGGGCCTGCCGTGCAACCGCTGGGTCCCCGGCCGGCTGGACCTGTCGCTACTCCGCTCGCCGGAGTGGACCTTCTGCGTTGTCGAGCCGGAATACTACGAGTTCTACGACGTCGACGGCCAGCGCGACGCCGGCCGGCACCGGTTCGAGTACAGCCTCTGGCCGTATTACAATGGATTGACAGCCGGCGACCTGACACGGGCCGGCTACGCCTACAACATGGCGGGCCTGGTGCCGTCGCAGACCGCCCCTGTCCGCCGCGGCAAGGCCCCCGCCGATGCGGCGCCGCCAGCCGGCCCGATCCCGCTGCCGTTTGCCGTCTCGGGCGACGTGATCGTCACCGCCTTCAAACCCGCCCAGGACGGCCAGGGCTGGATCCTGCGCCTCCACGAGGCAAACGGCGCGGCCACCACCGCAGTGCTGGAGTTCGACGCTCTCCGCCAGGTGACACGCGTCGACCCGCTCGAACGCCCGCAAGGCGAGCCGACGACAACGCAGCACTACCAGGCCCCGCTTCACAAACACGAGATACTGACGCTGCGTCTGCGGTAATCGACGCCGCTCCCGTATGTCGGGGCGCCGGAGTCCCCGGCGCCACAATCCGGCCACAGCGAGCCTCGACCGTGTGGTCGCGGCCCTCTCGCGTCCGGATGCAGGCACAAATCTCCGGGATTCGCCATTTATGGAATCACAACACAGGAAGTATTGTATTCTTCGGCCGCAGACAGTATCCTGAGTTGCAGTTCCTGCCAGATCCATAGGGAGACTAACGATGCTCAACAGCAATGTATTGGCAGCCGCATGTGCGGCGGGACTCATTTGTACGCTTGCCGTTTGCCCCGCCTCCGGCGAAACCTTCACCTGGACCGGCGACGCCGGCGCCCCCGGCTGGAGCGTTACGCGGCCGCTCGACCCGCTCACACCTGACGAGTACACCAACAATTTCGGCCGCACCGGCAATCCTCCCCTGCTGCCCGGCATCCTGGACGACGTGCTGGTCCCGCCGGCGGAGATCGCGCCGCAGATCCTCCCGACCGACGGCGCGGTATCCGTCGGGTCGCTCGAGATATCCGGGGAATTGACCGTCGCCGCACACGCTACGCTTACGACCGATAACAACCTCCACAACCGTGGCACATTCAGCGTGACCAGCGATGACCTTCCTGCCGTGGCAACAGTCGGCGGTATTCTGTCCAATGCGGCCGGCGGCCTGATCAGTGTCTCGAACAATGCCTCCCTGACCGTAAACGGGCCGACGCTCGTCAACGACGGCGCGATCTGGCTGGTTGACCGAAGTCCCGTCCTCAGCCTGCCGCCTGGGGCCATCCTGGCTGGCACGGGCTGGTTGTACTGCGGCGGCAGCCTCGACAGCCCGCAGGTGACCAACGGCCCGGACCACACTATCGGATGGGGCGCCGGCCGGATTCGCGCGGGGCTGGTCAACGAAGGGACCGTCGATGCCAACCGCCCCCACATGCCTCTGTACCTGGAGGATCTGCCAAAGACCAATAACTCGCTGCTGAAGGCGAGCAACGGCGGCATCCTCAGGATCGAGGCGGATGTCACGCAGGGCCCGGTTGGCAGAGTCGTGGCTGACGGCGGCACCGTCTCGTTGGCAGGGTCGATCGAAGGCGGGGCGCTGGAGACCGTCGGCACCGGGCGCATCGCGATCAAGCACGAAGCCTCGCCGGTCATCACCAGCGTGAGGAACGACGGCCGGCTCGACGTGCCGTCCCTGGCGGTCCTGCAGCTCCAGCCCCCGGGCATGACGAACAACGGTACGATCAAGCTGGACGGCAGGCTGACGCTCACAGGCGACGCGACGATCGACGGCGACGGCGAGATCCGCTGCTACGGCCCCATCGGCGGTCCGGGCACTCTGCGCAACGGCCCCGGCCACACGATCCGCGGCAGCAGCACGGGACGGGACGGGCAGCTCGGCTCCGAACTGATCAACGAGGGCACCATCGACGCCGACCTGCCCGGCCGGATGACGCTCGGGGGTTCGGACAAGACCAACCGCGGCCTGATCCGGGCCAGCAACGGCGGCACGCTCGAGGTCCGCTGCACCGTCCGGCAGGAGGGCTCTGGCCGCATTGTCGCCGACGACGGCATGGTCCGCCTGGCTGGCCCGATCGAAGGCGGAACGCTGGCCGCAACCGAGGCGGGGATCTTCGAAACGACCGATGACATGGCCTGCTCGCTGCAGGACCTGACGAACGAGGCGCCCGTCCGCGTGCTCGGCTATGGCGCGATACTGACTCTGGCCTCTGGCGTGACCGGGACGATCACCAACAACGGCTCGATCGTGGCTGCAGGCAATATGTACCAGCCAGGAGGCAGAGTGCAGATCGCCGGCGACGTGGAATTGGCCGGCCACGGCGAACTGCGCTGCGACGGCGGCCGGATCGACGGGCCCGGCCGTCTGACGAACGGATCGGAGCACACGATCCGCCTGCGCAGCGGCCAGGTCAGCCTCAACATAACCAATAACGGGGCGATTACCGCCGACGTGCCGTCCGGAATCGCCGAGCTCCAGGGCCAGACGGTCAACAACAACCTGATAGAGGTCGCCCCGGAAGCCCGCCTGCTGTTGGGCGAGGTGGAAAACGGCCCCGCCGGCCGCATCCTCGCCGACGGCGGCACCGTCGTGATCGAACAACGCGTCACGGGCGGCCTGCTGACCGGACCGGGGCGTTTCGAGACGCAACCCGACGGCGAGACCATCTTCGGCGACCTCACCAACGACTCGCACGTCCGCGTCGACAAACACTCGACCCTTATCCTGCAAGGCACGACGCTGGCCAACAATGGGCTGATCCAGATCATGCCCGACACCGGCAACGGTTTCAATAGAATGCAGGTCGACGGCGACATCGAGATCACGGGCACCGGCCGGATCGAGAGCCGCTCGGACGTCTACGGCGGCCCGCTGACCGTCGGCGCCGAGCAGACCGTCCTGTTCGGGCGGGGCTCGCTGAACCTGTCGGTCAACAATGCAGGCCTGCTGCACGCCGACCTGCCCGGCCTGTCGCACCTGGGCTTCTGTAACAACAGCGGCACGATCCGGGCAAGCAATGACGCCCGCCTCGATATCGACGGGATCGTGCAGACCCCCGCCGGGCGGACCATCGCGGACGGCGCCGTCATCGCCCTCTGGAACGAAGTCAGCGGCGGCACGCTCCAGACCTCCAGCGACGGCTGGTTCGAGACGATGGAAGCTTCGGACCTGACGATGCGCGACCTGACGAACGAGGGACTGATCCGCGTGCCCGACGGTTCACAGCTGAGGCTCGACGGTACCGCCATCGTCAACAACGGAACGATCGACCTGTTGCCCGAAGCAAACGGCAGAGGCGGAGCTGGGCTTGACATCGGCTCCGAGCTGTTGCTCAACGGGACCGGTCAGGTGGTCTGCCGCGGAGCCATCTTCAGAGGCCCGCTGACCAACGGCCCGCACCACACCATCCACGGCGGCCCGGGCCATATCGGCTGCCCGCTTGTCAACGAAGGCACCATCACCGCCGACCAGATGGGCGAGACGCTCAGGCTCGACGGTGAGGTGACCAATCACGGCCTGATCCGGGCGGAACATGGCGGCACCCTGCAGATAGAATCCCATGTCCAACAGGAAGGCGCCGGCCGCATCGTCGCCGACGACAGCGTGGTCATCCTGGGCAACGCCACAATCGAGAACGGCAGCCTCGAAAGCCTCGGCGGCGGGCGCTTCGAGACCGTTGCCCCCGGCGAGGCCCGCCTGCAGGGCGTAGTCAGCAACGCCCGCATCCTGATCGATGCCGTCGACTCGGTCCTCTGCATCGACGAGTCCACCTTCACCAACAACGGGACCATCGACCTGGGATTCGACGCGGGTTCGTACGGCGGCCTCCGGATCAACGGAGCGGTCTTGCTGGAAGGCGCGGGTGAGGTGGTCTGCCGCTCCCGCATCTCCGGCAGGGGAATGTTGACGATCGGGACGGACCAGACCATCCGGGGCCGCAGCCTGATCGATCTTTATAGCCTGGTCAACCACGGTGTCGTCAAGGCCGAGCCCGGCCCGGTCAACACCCGTATCCGCGGAACGCATGCCGGCAGTCTGACGATCCAGGCGGACATGTTCGAAAACCATGGACTGGTCCACGTCACCCCGGAGGCCGCGCTGGTCGTGCACGGTCCGGCGGGATACCGCCAGGTCAGCGGCCGGACGCTCGTCGAAGGGACCCTCTCGTCCCCGGACGGACCGATCACCATCGACGGCGGCCGCCTGACCGGCAGCGGCATCGTCCAGGGGTCCGTCGAGGTCGGCCACGCCGACATCGAGCCCGGCACCTCGCACGGCATGTTGACGATCCAGAATGGCCGGCTCCTCATGCAGGAGAACTCTCGCCTGTGCATCGACCTGGCGGGCGACGCGCCGGGGGATGCCGACATGCTGATCGTCGGCGGCGAGGCCCGGCTCGGCGGCGAACTCCACATCCGGCAGCGCGGCACCCATGTGCCCGTCGCAGGACACGTATTTACGATCCTCACCGCCGCCAGCAACCGGCTCGGCACCTTCTCCAGCGTGACCGGCTCCGGCCAGTACGAGGTGATCTATGAGCCGCATGCCGTCAGAATCCGTGTCCTGACGCCCCCGCTCGCCGGAGACGCCAATGGTGACGGTGCCGTCAACGCCATCGACCTCCTGCAGATCGCCAGGGACTGGGGCACACACATCGGCGAGCCGGAGTACAACCCTGACAGCGACCTGAACGGCGACGGCCAGATCAACGCGATCGACCTGCTGATCCTCGCCCACGCCTGGCCGCACAACCCAGCAGGTTGAGCCCCAACACCCTGCCCACTGAACCGCCCAGCGACCGCTCAGGGTTTTCCCGGTTTGGTCCGAGAACATGCCCCGCCCGCTTGCCCGGAATCCCGCCTGGCGCTAGCGTTCTGATGCACCGTCGAAGGACCCGGCCGGCGATCTTCAGTCGGCCCGGCCCGTTGACGAAGCAAAGGGTGTCAGCACGTTTGAAGAAAGGATTCGGAACATGCGAAAGATCAACCCTATCCGCACCAACAAGACCGCGGCGGCGGACGACCGGAACGTCAAGGCCCTGCGGGAGCTCTTCGAGGACCTCGGCTTCCAGATCGACACCGACCCGGCTGGCGACTGGATCATCAGCGGCAACGACCCGGCCGGCGACCGTGAGGTCCTCGGCGTGGACAGTGCGCAAAAGGTCGCCGCCATCGCCCAGGAGCTTTCCGAGTACCTCCAGATAGACCGCGACCTGGTCTCGACGCGGTAAAGACCCGCGACCAGGTCCGTCATCCTGCATAGAGCGGGTTACGCGCAACTCTGCTCCCGCCAAAGGTTGTCATCCTGAGCAACGCGAAGGATCTCTGCCAAGCGGAGTATCCTCCGCTTGCGTTTTGTGCCTCCCCCGCCGTCATCCTGAACGAAGCGGTTGTCGTCCTGAGCAACGCGAAGGATCTCTACGTTTCGGTGGATCCTCCGCTTGCGTTCTGTGCCCCCGCCATCCTGATGAAAGAAAAGAACCCCCGTGTCCAAGGCACCGGCTCGCCCCCCCCAAAAAAAGGCGTGACAAGCCGGCTCCGTTTTGGCACAATACAGCCACGGAGGGAGGGCCTGCACTTCGCCTCCCGTACCGCCGATAACATCAATGGCTGGAAGGTCGACCGCCTCGTCTCGACCTCCCAACACAGAAAACACCGGGTCCCGTTCATCCATGGTTGCAGCACCCGGTCAGACAAGGAGATCAGACGTGCGCATCTGCTGCCTTTGCATCCTGCTGTTGGGCCTGTCTGCGTCGACTCTGCCAGCCGCCACGATCAGCGTCGCCGCCGACGGCACCGGCGACTACCCCACCATCCAGGCCGCCATCGTCGCGGCGGCAAACGGTGACGAAGTCGTCCTGGCCCCCGGCACCTACACCGGCGACGGCAACCGCGATGTCGACACGCTGGGCAAGGCCCTGACGATCCGCGGCACCGACCCGCAGGATCCGGCCGTCGTCGCCGCGACCGTCATCGACGCCCAGGGAACCGACGCCGACCCGCACCGCGGGTTCGGCGTTACCGGCCTGTACAGGGCGGCCTTTACGATCAGCGGCCTGACGATCACCGGCGGGGGCGGCGTGGACACCGGCGGCGGGATTCTCGTCACCGGCAAGAACGAGGTCACGATCGACCGCTGCGTCATCAAGCGATGCCGGGCCAACTTCGGCGGAGGGCTCTACCTAAGCGGCATACACACGGTCCGGAACTGCACCGTCACCCTCAACAGCGCCTACAAGGGGGCCGGCATCTACTGCGGCGGCAGAGTCACGCTGGCCGACACGCGGATCACAGGCAACACCGCCGAGTGGAGCGGAGGCGGGTTGTATATGTCCGGCACCTGCACGATCAGCCGGTGCACATTCGACACCAATGGGGCCCCCCATGGCGGCTCGCACCTGTACTGCGTCGGCAGCTCCACCACAAACGTGGCCGCCGACAACTGCGTCTTTCTGCGTAACCACGGATTCTACGACGATGTCTACTCATACGGCGTCTCGCTGGGGACCGGCTGTCAGGCCGGTTTCAGCCACTGCACGTTTGCGGCGATGAGTTACGGCATCGACAGCCCGCCTGACGGTGTGCTCCGGTCCTTCGACCACTGCATCATCTGGTGCGACAGGAACAATCTGAATACCCAGAACACCGCCGTGACCTGGTGCGACATCCGGGGCGGATTTGACGGCACCGGCAACATCGACGTCGATCCCCGGCTGACCGTCGATGGCCAGCTCCTGCCCGACTCACCCTGCATCAACGCGGGCGACCCGCTGTTCGCCCCGAGCGGCGTACCAAGCGACATCCACGCTCTGCCCCGGGTCTCGGGCGGGCGGGTCGATATCGGCGCCGACGAGTTCCTCGACACCGACGCCGACAGCTTGCCCGACTGGTACGAATTGACCTGTACCGACTCGACGACCGCGGCCGAGCCGGACGCCGACCCGCAGGGCATCGGCATCTCCAACCGGTACCGCTTCCGACTGGGGCTGCCGCCGGTCACAGGGCAGGTCCTGTACGTCGACCCGGCGGCCGGCTCGGATGACTGGGACGGCCTGTCTGCCACCGTCAACCCGATCCACGGCCCCAAGGCGACCATCGCCGCCGCCATCGATGCTGCCGAAATCGGCGCGACGATCGTGCTCCAACCCGGCACCTACACCGGCCCCGGCAACCGGGACCTCGAGGTGCCGTTCAAGGCGCTGACCATCCGCGGCAGCGACCCGACCGACCCGGCTGTTGCGGCTGCGACCGTCATCGATTGTCAGGGCACCGAGGCGGATCCCCACCAGGCGTTGCGGCTGATGCCGCGCAGCCTCGCGGTCGATACCATGCCGACCAACAGGTCCCTCGCGCTCAGCGGGTTTGCGATCCGCAACGGCTCCGCCTCGGGGGCCGGAGCGATCGATTCCCGGGACGGCGGCCTGGCCATCACCTTCTGCACGTTCAGCGACAATGCCTCCACGGGCGAATGGGGTCTTGTGGGCAACGGCGGCGGCGCCATCCGGTCATCCGGTCTTCTCGTGGCCCGCGAATCAGAGTTCTTCGATAACGTTGCGGCCATGGTCGGAGGCGGTGTGTTCGCCGAGACAGAGGCCGTTTTCGAGCGATGTACCTTTACCCGCAATGTCGCCGACAAAATAGGCGGAGTGGGTTACCAACAGGGCGGCGCGCTGTACCTGACCGGCCCCGTCATCATCCGGGATTGCCTCTTCGATGCCAACGGTGCAACCTACGGCGGCGGCAGCATCTACGGGCGATCCTCCACCCGGATCACCCGATGCCGCATCCTGCGCAGCCACGGCCAGGGCATCCTCTCCGCAGCCGGCACGATGGACCTGCAGGACTGCATCATCGCGTACTGCTCCGGCGCTATTTACAAATATACTGGGGCTTTGTCACTGACAAACTGCACACTGCAGGACAACGGCGGCCCTAGCATCTATGGCATGGGACAACCCTTTGATCTGACCCTGACCAACTGCATCGTCTGGGGCATGCAGCCCGACCAGATCGGCGAGGACGCCCAAGTGACCGCCACGCACTGCATTATCCGCGGCGGCGCCCCGGGCGAGGGCAACCTCGACGTCGACCCGCTGTTGACGCACGACGGCCACCTCACCGCCACAAGCCCCGCCATCGACGCCGGCGACCCGGCCTTCGTCGCCGAACCCGGCGAAACGGACATCGACGGCCAGTTCCGCGTCACCGGCGGCCGGGTCGACATCGGCGCCGATGAGTGGACCATCCCCGGCGACGCCAACGGCGACGATCGGGTCGATGCGATCGATCTATTGATCCTGGCGCACAGCTTCGCCCGCACCGCCGGCCAGGCCGGCTATGACCCCCGCGCCAATCTGAACCACGACGGCTGCGTCAACGTGATCGATCTGCTGATCCTGGCGAACAACTTCCAGCGCACGCGATGAACGTGTTCCAACCCGAGCGCCCGGTGGGCGAGCAGGGGCAGCTGTGCAGGGCGGGTGGCGGCCGGCGACAGGACTACCGCATTCTCGCGCAAGTTCTGCCGGGACGTTTGCGACACCGGTGAGCAACCTGTGTTTCCGGCAAGCCGCGCAAGATCGGGCAGATGACTCGCCATGGAATGCGGCCGGCCTGCCAGGGATCCCGACGAGGAAGATGGAGCGGTCGATTCGCGCCTTCTCCTGGCCTGCCCGCCTGCGGGCAGCGACGCTACGTCCGGTCACCAGCGTTGCTTCCATTGACTGCGCCATCCTCGATAGCCTGCCCGCCTGCGGCCGCGTGGTCCGTTCGCCTTCACCCCGCAGGGGTGACACTGTCCAGCCCGGGGTAAGCGGGTCGATCCTGCGGAGCCGTCGTTTGGCGGAGCAGGATGTGACCCGCGCCACCCCGGGGGGCCGGCCCGACATCCCTCGTCTGTTTTCCGTTTTTGCCGTTGAACCCTGTAAGGGGTTCCAGAACCCTCAATCCCACAGGTGCTCCTCGTCATACGGAACACCGCAGCGATTGAGGAGCCCCTGGAACTCATCGTGGCACGAGCCCTTTCGACGGCTGTGGAACCCTTGCAGGGTTCCTGGAAAGGAAACAACAAAGACAATGGCTGCGTCGCGTACCCGGGGCGGCGCGGGTCGCAAACGGCGCGACCCGCTCTGCCCCGGGCTGGATACTCTCACCCCTGCGGGGTGAAGAACAGCGACATACGTTTGGGGCGACGCGGGCTGGACAATGTCACCCCCTGCGGGGTGAAGACGGCGACATGCGTATGAGGTGACGCGGGTGCGAACGGTGCAACCCGCTCTGTCACGGCCAGATCTCTCACCCCTGCGGGGTGAAGATGTTTGCGACACCAGCAAGCAACCCACGTTTCCGGCAACCTGCGTTTCCGACAAGCCACACAGGATCGGGCTGATGACTCGCCGACGAATGCGGTTGCCCTGCCACCGACGACCATTCCCGCAAGAATACCGCTCCCTCACGGTCGCGGCTCGTTGGGGCAGGGCCCTTCTCGCCGCCGCACTCCAAAGTACGCCCGGCCCGCCGGCCAAAACGGTGCCCGCCTTACTGACAACTGGCGACCGGTCGTTGTTCAATGGCAACTGGCAACAGGAATCTGGCAACTCCTCCTGACCCCTGCCGCTGCGACATCCGAGACCCGAACCCCGACACCCGTCCTCCGCACCGGTTGTGCCGCCCCGGTAGGAAGCGTATATTCGGGTCCGAAGGATCGGTTCCGCCGCCCGGCGCGGCACCTCCGCGGCTGCGGTTGTCCGGCGGATGTCACAGGTCTTGTTTGAACGCGAGAGCAGAAGGAAATGGCCATGCTCGAACGCACGTTCCGCTTCGCCCCGTTGCTTGCCCTTTCGATCGTTTGCCTTACCGCTTGCCTTACCCCGGCGGCGACCACCCCGGCTGACAACCGCGCCAACTGGCAGCCCATCGGCCTGAGCGGCGGGGGCGGCCTGGCGCATCCGGCCATCTCGCCGCACGAGCCCGGCGTGGTGCTGGCCGAGTCGGACATGGGCGGCCGATACCTCAGCCACGACGGCGGGCGGACCTGGTCGATGATCCATCGCGACCAGATCACCTCGGCGTTTCGCACCTGTCCGCCGGTCTTCCATCCAAAGAAGGAAGGCGTCGTCTACGCCCTGCAAGGCCATGCGGGCGGACCGGTGCACGTCAGCCGAGACAGCGGCCGGACCTGGACCCGGCTGCCCGACGACCAACAGCCCGAGATCGACACCGTCAAGCGGATGTACATCGACCCGGCCACAGGCAGATTCTTTCTGGGCAGCCTGGCCGGCAAGGTGCTGTTCACCGACGACGAAGGCAGCAAGTGGACGCAAGCCCAGGGCCTGCCCGAGGCGCAGGTCTTGCGGTTCGTCGCACAGGCTGACAGCCCCGACGATGCCCGCGTCTACTGGGTCGGCACGACCGAGGGCGTCTACAAGAGCGCCGACGGCGGCAAGACGTTCACCCGCGGCAGCAACGGATTGCCGACGGATCAGCCGGTCACCGGATTCGCCGGCGGCTCGAATGCCGAGGGCACCGTGCTCTACGCATCGGTCCCCTGCTGGCTGGCTGATGGCGAGCTGATGGGCGGCGTATACGTCAGCACCGACGGCGGCCAGTCCTGGAAGCGGCAGATGAACCCGAAGATCAACACGCAGACCGAGCGGTCGAGCGAGTGGGCGCGGGGCGACATCCCCCAGTACTCGCACTTCGTCGCCAACGACGTCGACCCGTCGGTCGCGTATGTCTACTGCGCCGGGACGAGCTACTTCCCGCCGAACCACAGCACGGTCTACAAGACGACTGACGCGGGCAAGAGCTGGAGCGAGGTGTTCTTCGTCGACCCGCGGTTCAAGGAACACAACGTCGCGCACGACTGGATGACCCGCTACCTGCATCAAAGCTACGTCGCCGGACCGATCAGTATGGAGATCAGCCCGACCGACCCCAACGTCGTGATGCGAACCGACGGGATGTTCATGTTCACCACCCGCGACGGCGGCAAGGCGTGGGATGCCAACCATACAGTGGCCGCCGGCACGGTCACCGCCGACCCGCAGACCTGGTGGCACTGCAACGGCCTGGTCAACACCACGACGTGGCACTACTACGTCGACCCGTTCGAGCCGCACCGCCACTACATCGCCTACACCGACATCGGCTTTGCCCGCAGCCTCGACCGCGGCAAGACGTGGCGCTGGTGGGGACCGGGCGGCCGGCCGGATGATCTCGACGCCGTTGTCGAGGATTACCCCGTCCCCCGCGACTGGCGGAACACGACCTACGAACTGGCGTTCGACCCGCAGATCCCCGGCAAGATCTGGAGCGCCCTGAGCGGCCACCACGATATCCCCAACGAAAACTCGATCTGGCGGGGCACGGGCAAGAGCCGCTTTCCCGGCGGTGTGTGCGTCAGCAAGGACTTCGGTGTGTCCTGGGAGGCCCTGCGAAGCGGCCTGCCCGAAAAGCCGGTCCTGTCGGTGGTGGTCGACCCCGACAGCCCCAAGGGCAACCGCACGCTCTATGCGTCGGTCTACGACCACGGGGTCTACAAGAGCACCGATGACGGTCGGTCGTGGACCCAGGCCAGCGAAGGCCTCGGCCACCCCGACAACATGCGGGTCTGCAAGATCCAGCTGCACCCGGACGGGAGACTGTTCGTGCTGATCACGGGCATGCGCGTGCCGGCCGACGGACCGTTCACGGAAAAGGGCGCGGGGCTCTACCGCTCGACCGACGGAGCCAAAACGTGGCAGCTGGTCAACAAGAGCCGACCGCTGGTCTACCCGCGCGACTTTGCCGTCGACCCGGCCGACAGCGACGTGATCTACGTCGGCGCCAGCGACGGGCCCAACGGCGAGCCGCAACAGGGCGGCCTGTGGCGGACGCGCGACGGCGGCGAGACGTGGGAGCTGGCGATCCGCAAGCGCGGCGCCCACTTCGGCGCGACGTTCCACCCGAAGAACAAGGGCTGGATCTACACCACCACCTGCGGCTGGTACGCGGCGCCGGAAGGCGGCACGCTCTGGCTGAGCAAGGACGACGGCAAAACGTGGGACAGCCTCGACGGCATCCCGTTCACGCAGCTGCACCGGATTCACTTCGACCCGCTGGACAACTCGGTGATCTACGTGACGACCTTCGGCGGCAGCGTGTGGAAGGGGCCGGCGGAGTGACGGCCGGGCTCGTGGTGATGCAGGATCGCGCAATCGGATCGGCACGGCCCTGCTACGCAGGATTGTGGCGCCCGGCACTCAGGCGAGATGCACCGCGCATCCGATGAGTTCCATGGCCGCGAACGGCGCGGCCATGGCACCCGGAACACGCAAGGGACTGACGGAAGAGCAATGATCACGGATCGATCGAAACTGACCACCGAGCGGCGCAACCGCAACAGCCGCGACATCGACGCGCGTTCGACGCTGGGCATCGTCGAGATCATCAGCGGCGAGGACCGCAAGGTGGCCGAGGCGGTGGCGCGGGAGAACAAGCGGATCGCCCGGGCGGTGGATATCATCGTCGACGCGTTCGCCCGAGGCGGTCGGCTGTTCTACGTCGGGGCGGGCACGAGCGGCCGGCTCGGCGTGCTTGACGCCTCGGAGTGCCCGCCGACGTTCGGCGTGCCGCCGAGCCTGGTACAGGGCATCATCGCCGGCGGCCGGCGGGCGCTGGTGCGGTCGGTGGAAGGGGCCGAGGACGATCCCGAAGGCGGCGCTCGCGAGATCGAGAAGCGCCGCATCAAGGCGGTCGACGTGGTGTGCGGCATCGCCGCCTGCGGCGTCACGCCGTTCGTGCGCGGGGCGCTTCAGCGGGCCCGCGCGATCGGGGCGGGCGTGCTGTTCGTGACCTGCGCCCCCGAGGCCCGCAAGCACATCGATGCCGACGTGATCATCAACCCGGTCGTCGGGCCGGAGGTGGTCACCGGCTCGACCCGCTTAAAGGCCGGCACCGCCACCAAACTCGTGCTGAACACCCTGACGACCGCCGCGATGATCAAAACCGGTAAGGTCTACGGCAACCTGATGGTCGATCTGCGGGCGACCAACGCCAAGCTCCAGGACCGGGCCGAACGGATCGTCATGGCCGCCGCGAAGGTGGACCGCCCCGTTGCCCGCGGCCTGCTCGACAAGGCCGCCGGCCGCGCCAAGCCGGCGATCCTGATGCATGCCCGGCAGGTGGATCTGGCCGAGGCCGAAGGATTGCTCGCCGCCGCCGGCGGGTCGCTGCGGGCGGCGATGAACGGGGCCCCGTAGGGCGGGCTATGCCCGCCACGGCTTTGCGCATGAATATCGTTCGCAATGCGGAAGCAACCTTGATCCGAAGAACTCCATGGCCACCAACAGCGCGGCCATGGCACCCGGAAACGACAACGGCGGAAAAGAAACCCTCGCTGAAGAAACGATCGTCCTGTAGTCCATAGAGGGGCAAGGAAGCCCGCACATGAATACCCAACCACTACTCGCCGCCATCGAATTTACCAACTCCCTGCAAGGCCTCGATTACCTCGTGGTCGCCGTGGCGATTGCCGCCCTGTTCGTCATCGCCTACTTCTCCGGCCGCAAGGAGCGCGACACGCGGGACTTCTTCCTCGGCAAACGGAGCGTGCCGCCGCTGGTGGCGTGCCTGTCGTTCGTAGCCGCCGAGGTCAGCGCGGTCACCATCGTCAGCGTGCCGGGGATCGCATTCAATGAGGGCTGGTTCTACCTGCAGTTCTTCGTCGGCTCGGCCGCGGCACGGGTCTTCATCGCCTTCGTGTTCATCCCCGTGTTCTACAAGTTCGACTGCACGACGATCTACGAGTTCCTCAAACACCGCTTCGGTGACGCGACCCGATACACGGGG
>JAWLBS010000065.1:0-18657 GCA_041687575.1 Phycisphaerae bacterium
CGGCCTGCGGCCCGAGGTGGCCCCGGAGATCTGCAGCCAGATGGGGGGGCTCTACTCGTTTACCTACCGCCGCCTGGTCGACGCGAACATCGACAAGGATATCGCCGCCCTCGACGAGGCGCTGCAGATCCTCAACCACATGCGCGAGACGTGGGTTCTGTTGCTCGATAAGCTCCGTCAGGAGCGCGCGGGCGAGCAGGCGCCTGCCGCCGCGGCACCCGCGGCGACCGGGACGTATGGGCCCGCGCGGGTCGGCGGGGCGTACGCGGGCGGTGCCGTTCGACGCGGCCCGGCGCCGCAGCCGGAGCCTGCGCCCGTCGGGGGCTTCAGCGTGGAAGGGTGAGCCCGCCGAAAGGCAGAGATCCTTCGCGTTGCTCAGGATGACGGCTTTCGTTCACGATGACAACGTTCCGGTTACAGGGCTTTGGCGGGCGCAGCCCGCTTTACATGAACTGCTCCGGATGCCGGATCGCCTCGATGACCTCTACGACGTGGCGGGCGGGGCGGACGTCGTGGACGCGGACGATCTGGACCCGGGCCCGGGCGCAGACCGCGACCGTCGCCAGCGTGCCGTAGAGGCGATCATCCGTCTGCTCAAGCCCCAGCACGTGGCCGAGGAACCGCTTGCGAGACGGGCCGACCAGCAGGGGCAGGCCCAGTTCGTGAAACTCGTCGATCCGGCGGAGCACGTCAAGATTGTGGAATATGTTCTTGGCAAAGCCGATCCCCGGGTCGATGATGATACGTTCCCGGCCGATACCCGCCAGCTCCACCTCGCCCGCCCGCGCGCTGAAAAAGTCGATCACCTCTTTGACGACGTCCCGGTACTCGGCCTCCTGCAGCATCGTCGCGGGGGTGCCCTTCATGTGCATCAGGATCACCGGCACCCCCAGCCGGGCGACCGTTGGCACCATGGCCGCATCGTGCCGCAGGGCGGACACGTCGTTGATGATGTCGGCCCCGGCCCCGACGGTCCGCTCGGCGACGGCGGCGCTGCGGGTGTCGATCGAGAGGATCGCCCCGGGGTGCGCCGCCCGGACGCGCTGGAGCACCGGCAGGATCCGCCGCAGCTGCACGTCGGGGTCAACCTCGGCGGCGCCGGGGCGGGTCGACTCGGCGCCGATGTCGAGGATGTCGGCGCCCTCGGCGAGCATCCGCTGGGCCCGGGCGACGGCGGCGTCGGTGTCGTCGAATCGGCCGCCGTCGCTGAAGCTGTCGGGCGTGACGTTCAGGATGCCCATCACCAGCGTGCGGTCGGCGAGGTTCAGCGGGCCGTGCGGTGTTTCGATGGTGCCTTCGAAGCCTTCTTGGGGCATATGCCGTTTCTCCTTAATATGGCGTCGGCGGCGACAACAGAAAAACAAGACACCCTCGCTTACGCTCTGCCTCTTTATCACATCTCTGACCACGTGGCCAGATGCGCAGAGGGCAATGAGGTGCACGGCGGGGCATACCGCTCCCTCACGGTCGCGGCTCGTCGGTGCAGGGCCGCGGCACTCGGCGAAGTCTCGACGGAAATCACAGCGGCCGGATCTCGCGCCAGGGGCCGCGGTGGCGGATCGCCACGTCGCTGCGCGCGCACATCCGGAAGTAATCGCCCATGCCGATGCCGGCGGCCTCGGCCAGCGACGGGTCGTCGAACAGGTCGCCAAGTGTCGCCAGCGTCCGGCCGTCGCGCCGGTAGAAGAACCGCCCGAGCTCGGCGTCGAGGATCGTTACCGCCCCATCCCGCCACACGCCCGCCCACCAGTGGTTGGGCCAGGGCAGCGGGCTGGCGGCCGGGCGCGGCATGACCACCAGGCCCGTCTGCACCGTTTCGTTTCGCAGCGCCGCGACCCGCTCGATCAACTCGCACAGGATCAGCGAATAGATGTCGCAGAACGTGCCGCGCTGCCAGAGCACCCCGGCCGGGTTGGCGATCGCGCTGGCGCGGGCCCACGCGCCGCTGCTGATCAGGACCTCGGGCTGGCATAGCACCAGGGCACACGCGGCGAGTTGATCCTCGTCGCCCTGGATCCGCTCGACCACGGACTGCGCGATCGGGGCCAGCGGGTCGAAGCCCAGCAGGTCGATCCGCAGGCCATCCTCGCTGACGAGGTACCGCCCGCCCTCGCGCGAGAAGCGCGGCAGCTGCGCCAGCAGGTAGTCGCACATGGCGGCGAAAAACTCCGGCGCCGCGGCGTCGGTCGGGCGCTCGGGCCTTTCGCTGCGGCCGGCCACGTGCGTCAGCAGCATGCTCCGCTTCCAGCCGAACACGAACGACGCCGACGAGACGGGCACGTCCGCTGCGGCGGGGTCGTCGGCGTCGCCGCTCCACTTGAATGTAAGGCGCCCCTCCATCACGTCGCGCGGGTCGATGCGGTAGTCGAGGATGTAGCGGACCAGGCCGTATTCGTTGGCGACCAGCCGCGCGGGCTGGGTGTCGCTCGGCTCGACCGATTCGCCCGCTTCGATCCAGGCCCGGAAGGGCTTGCCGGCGACGAACCGCGCATAACCGCGGTTGGGGCCCCAGCTCGGCCCTCCCAGCCGGACCTGTTGCAGCACCGCAGCCGGCGGGCCAATGTACAGGTCGCCGAACAGCCGCGCGTCGTGCACCAATCCGTAAGTCGGCGACCACTGGTAGAGCTGTTCGCAGCCGACGGTCCGCCAGCGGCAGACGTTCAGCCCAAGGCAGTAGCCGCGGCCGGGACTGGCCATCTCCAGGTCCCGCCACGCGACGGTCAGGTCGGCGACCCACCGGTCGGCCAGTTGCTGAACGCGGGCCTTGGCCGGAACCGGGCTCGACTCGGGGCGCGGCGACAGGTCGGCCGGGATGTAGCCCGTGTGCAGCGTCTGCCAGACGCCCTCGGCCCGCCCGTCCGGCAGGATCGTTACGCGGAAGGTCCGCCAGTGGTCGTTGAGCGGATCGAGGCTGATGCTGACGTTGTCGTTGGCCCACAGGTCGGCCGCGCCCGAGCGGATGCGATCCATGTGCGGCTCTTGGCAGACGACGCGAAGGTAGAGATTCCCTTCGTCGCGGGCGGCGAAGGCCTCGGTCAGGGCCGGCGTGACCCGCGCCGGCCAGCCGGGCAGCTGCGCATTCGGGTCGACATCTGTACCGTTGCCCCAGACGAGATGGCCGAGCGAGGTCAGGTGGTCGAACCGGTCGGTGGGCGCGGGTTCGAGCAGCACGGCGAATCGGCCGATGGGGATCGGCCGCGACCAGTCGGTCTGCGCGCCTCGGCGGTCTTGCTGGTTCTGGTCGTCGGTCACGCCACGGCTCCTGCTTTCGCATATCAAGGGGTTCGTTGTCGTGCCGGGCAAGGTACTCCCGCGGGGGGTACGTGGCAAGGGAGAGGGCATGTTCGGCGCGTACGGGAACAGTGTCGTTGCAGGCTGGGCTATCTGTCCACCAGAATCCCTGGCCGCGTCCCCGACGCTGTCATCCTGAACGCAGTGAAGGATCTCTACAGAGCAGAGCGCCAGACCATGGGCAGGCTGTCCGGTTGTCATCCTGAACGGAGTGAAGGATCTCTTGCCAAGCGGGCTGCTCAATTATGGACACGCTGTCCAATAGAGAATCTTCGCTGCGCTCAGAATGACAGTTTTGGTGGGTGGTCAGGGACGCAACACGCTGTACATGTGGAGAATTCCATGGCCGGAACCCGGCTTCGCCAAACGGCGGCTACGCCGTGGCAGGCAGCCCCTGCCATGGCACCCGGCCCCCGATTCGCCGACCCCTGTCGTTGTTGTTTCTAATCTGTGTAATCTGCGAAATCTGCGGATAACTCTTTTTTCCGCCCGCGCTACAGCGTCCCCTTCGTGCTGGGCACTTCGGTCTCGCGAATGTCGATCGCCACCGCCTGGCGCAGCGCCCGGCCGATCGCCTTGACGATCGCCTCGGCCATGTGGTGGTTGTTCGAGCCGTACGCCACGTTGACGTGCAGGTTCATCCGCGCGTGATTCGTCATCGCCCGGCAGAACTCCCGCACCAGCTCCGTGTCGAACGGGCCGATCTTCGAGCCGAAGTACTCCACGTTGTACACCAGTGCCGGCCGGCCCGACAGGTCGATCGCCACCTCCGCCAGGGCCTCGTCCATCGGCACCTTCGCGTAGCCGAATCGGTAGATCCCCACCTTGTCCCCGACCGCCTGATCGAGCGCCGTGCCCAGGCAGATCCCCACGTCCTCGACCGTGTGGTGGAAATCGACGTGCAGGTCCCCGACCGCCTCGATCGTCAGGTCGAACAGCCCGTGCCGCCCGATGTGGCTGAGCATGTGGTCGAAAAAGCCGATCCCCGTGTCGATCCGCGTGCGGCCCTTGCCGTCCAGGTCGATCTCGACGGTGATCTGCGTCTCCTGTGTCTTGCGCTGTATGCGTGCCGTCCTGGCCATCTCGCTTCCTTTCGGACTGCCTGTCCGTGTCGTGTCGCGCCCTAGCCCCGATGACTGATCCCGGCGCAGAAAATGAATCTGTCGATTCGTCCCTTCATTCAGCCTGCCCGCTTGCGGGCAGCGTCTTCGCACCGCGCGATCGATGTCGTCTTCTTTGACGACGCAACTCTCATTCGCCGCCGGCGATGATCGCCCCGATCGCCTCGACCAGCCGGCGGTTCTGCTCGGCCGTGCCGACCGTTATGCGCAACTTATCATTCATCCCCGGGCTGGACCACCACCGCACGAGGATATCCCGCTGCTTGAGCCCCTGGTAGATCGCCTGTGCCCCGGGCGGCGGCGCCGTCGCCAGCAGGAAGTTCGACTGGCTGGGCACCACGTCAAACCCCATCTCCCCCAGCCGCCCCGTCAGCGCCTCCCGCTCGTCGACCACCCGCTGCCACGTCGAGCGGGCGTAGGCCTGGTCGGAAATCGCCGCCGTCGCCGCCGCGATCGCCACCGCGTCCAGATTGTAGGAGTCCTTCACCTTGTTGAGCGTCGCAGCGATCGGCTCGGGCGCGATCGCAAAGCCGAACCGCAGCCCCGCCAGCGAGTACCCCTTCGATAGCGTCCGCAGCACGATCACGTTGTCGAGCTCGCCCACCAGCCGGACCGCGTTGTCCTTCGCGAAATCGACGTAGGCTTCGTCCACCCCGACGATCGCCCGCCCGCGAACCGACGCGGCAAACCGTGCGATCTGCTCGATCGGCACCCATGTCCCGGTCGGGGAGTTGGGATTGACGATCAGGAACAGCCGCGCGTCCGTCGCCGCCAGCGGCTCAGCCGGCAAGGACCAGTCCGCCCCCCACGGCACCGTCCGCACCGGCGCGCCCACGACCTGCGCGAGTACGTCATACAGCGTGTACGTCGGCGCCGGATACCCCACCGGCCGGTCGGCATTGCAGCAGGCCGTGATCAGCATCCGCAGCAGCTCGTCCATGCCGTTCGAGCAGACAATCATATCCGGGCTGACGCCGAACACCTCGGCCGCCGCGCAGCGGAAGGGCCTGCTCGTCGGGTGCGGGTACCGCCGCAGCTGCTCATCCCGCACCGTCCGCACGGCCTGCATCACCGCCGGCGAGGGCGGGTAGGGGTTCTCGTTGGTATTGATCTTGATGACGTCGGTGCCTTCGGGCTGCTCGCCCGGCACGTACGCCGCCATTTGCTCGATCCGCTTGCAGAAGTAACTCATTTTCTTCTCTTTACCGTCTTCGGGTGCCATGGCCGCGCTGTTGGCGGCCATGGAATCCCTCGGATGAGCGTTGCATCCGCATCCTGCGCCACTGCCCAAACGAGCCCGAAGCGTGAGCGAGGGTATCCTTTCCGCCGTTGTCGTTCCGTATGAGCGGCACTTCCCTGTCCTGCGGGAAGGAGCCCGAAGCGTAAGCGAGGGTGTTTTTCGTCGTTACCGTTTCGGGGGCCACACCCGTGTGCAAGGTTCTGGCGGGCACAGCCCGCCCTACTTCGCCGCCGCCTGGGCCCGCACCTTCACCGCCAGCGCGTGCGCCGCCAAGCCTTCCGCCTCGGCGATCCGCACGGTCGCGGCCGCCTCATTCCGCAACCCCGCTGGCTCATACCGCATCCACGCCGCCCGCCGCTGAAAATCGTACACGCTCAGCCCGCTGAAGGCCCGCGCCGTCCCGCCCGTCGGCAGCACGTGCGACGGCCCGGCCACATAATCGCCGAATGACTCCGGCGTCCAGTGCCCCAGGAACACCGCCCCCGCCGAGGCAATCCGCCCCGCCAGGTCCTCCGGCTCGGCTGTCTCGACCTGCAGGTGCTCGGGGGCGTAGGCATCGGCAAAGGCGGCCGCCTCGGCCCGGTCCCTTACCACCACCGCCGCGGCAAACGCGGTCAGACACCGCCGCGCCCCTTCCGCCGTCGCCAGGTTCGCCAGGTGCTGCTCCAATGCCTCTTCCACCCGCCCGATCATCGCCGCGTCCGTCGTCACCAGCACCGCCTGACCCGGGTCGTGCTCCGCCTGGGCGAGCAGGTCGGCCGCCACGAACGCCGGCTCGGCCGAGTCGTCGGCGATCACCAGCACCTCGCTCGGTCCGGCGAACCCGTCGATGTCGACCACCCCGTACAGCATCTTCTTGGCAAGCTGGGCGTAGATGTTGCCCGGCCCGACAATCTTGTCGACTCGCCGGATCGTTTCGGTTCCGATCGCCATCGCGGCAATCGCCTGGGCCCCGCCCGCGCGGTACACCTCGTCGACCCCCAGCAGGTGCGCCGTCGCCAGGATCGTCGCATCGACCTCGCCGCCCCGCGGGGGACTCGCCACGACAATTTCCTTGACCCCTGCCACCTGCGCCGGCACCACGCAGTGGACCACCGTGCTCGGCAGCGGCGCCGAGCCGGCCGGCACGTACACCCCCACCCGCCGCAGCGGCCAGGTCCGCAGCTCGATCTTCACCCCGTCGCGCCCGACCGGCGGCGGTGCCGGCGGCAGGATCTGCTCCTGGAAGGTCCGCACGTGCTCGATCGCCCGGCCGATCGCCTCTCTCAGTCCAGGATCGAGGTCCCGCGCCGCCCGTTCGAGCCGCTCAGCCGGCACGCGGAGCCCCTCAGGGGTAATCTCCGCCCGGTCGAACCGCTGGATCAGTTCGCACAGGGCGTCGTCCCCGCGCGACCGGATCCCCGCGATGATATCGCGCACCGTGACCGCCGCCGGCCCGCTCTCGGCCTCCAGCACGTCGAAGCGGGTCAGCCCCCGCACCGTCCGGGCGATGGCCTCGATTGATTCTTTTCGACTGTCGAACGTCCGCAGCAGCGGCATGGCGATTCGGCTCCTGTGCAATCGGTTGCAGCTCCGATTCTAGCGAGCCATCCGCACACATACCAGTGCCGAGTGCCGGACGTCAGCCCTTCCACCTTGATCACCTCGCAGGCGACCAGCAGCCAGTTGTGGATCCAGTCGCCGCGGGTCCGGCTGGCATACTGGCTTGCCGCCTTCACCCTCGCCACCAGCACGGCATCCGCCGCCGGAGGTAGGGGCGCTTGTCGCTCCATCAGCGGCGCATCGCCCGGCAGCTGCGCATTGACCGGGCTCGGCGGCCGAGGCGCCGCATCGCACTGCACCCGCCCGCCCCCGGCCCCCAGGCATCCCGCCATAAGCAATATGAATATCCGCTCGCATTGGCGCATATCATCGTCCTCCAGGACACGAGATGGATATCCCGCATCATACCTCGTTAGACGTAATCCAGCCCGGTCGGTTCCCCGCGCGCCGCCCCGGTCGTTGCGTCTGGCCGCGGGGGCACTACAATCAGACATTGGATAACTTGCAATTGCAGAGGGCGGTCGCGGTATGCCAATGACAGTGACACCGTATCTGGCGCGGCTGGGCGTCAAGACGCTGGACCAGGTCGAAGGATTCGGCCAGTTCAACGTGTTCTTCGCCCACGCCCTTCGCACAATTCCGTCGGTCTTCACGCGGCGGGGCTGGCAGACGCTGCTGCCGCAGGTCTACGCGATCGGTGTCGCCAGCGTGCCGGTCCTGCTGGTCACCGGTCTGTTCGTGGGCATGGTCCTGGCCGTGCAGACCGTCGAGCAGTTCCAGGCCGTCGGCCTGGAAGACCGGATGGGCACGATCATCAACCTCACGGTCCTGCGCGAACTGGGGCCGGTGCTCTCGGCGGTCATGCTGGCCGGGCGGGTCGGCGGGGCGCTGGCAGCCGAACTGGGCACCATGCGCGTCACCGAGCAGATCGACGCCCTGCGGGCGATGGGCACCGACCCGGTCCGCTACCTGGTCGTGCCGCGATTCCTTTCGACGCTGCTGCTGACGCCGGTGCTGACGCTGTACAGCATCCTGCTCGCCTCGCTGGGCGGCTGGTATATCACCGTCCAGATCTACGGCATCCGTTCCTACGCGTACTGGAAGCACGCGGCCGAAGCCATCGAGTGGTGGGACTTCATGACCGGGATCCTCAAGAGCCTGCTGTTCGGCGGGGCCCTGGGCATCATCGCCTGCTACAAGGGCTTCACGTGCGAGCCGGGCGCCAAGGGCGTCGGCCGCGCGGCGACCGAGTCGTTCGTGGCCAGTTTCGTCGCGATCCTGGTCCTGGACTTCTTGATCTCCGTGTTCCTGCAGGCCCTGTACCGCGGGATCTTCGGCTTCAAGTCGGTCTTTTGACGCCGGCCGGCCCGGGGCGGATAATCCGGGGCCGGATCGCGGCTGTGGCAAACAAGTGGCAGGTTCGAAAGCAGGGGCATGGGCGAGCATAATTCCGACATTACGCCGAACGAGTCGACCCCGCCCGGTCCCGGCGCGTCCGAGCCGATCCTGGAGCTCCACGGCGTCTACAAGCGGTTCGGGCCGCTGGAGGTCCTCAAGGGGATCGATCTGGCGATCGCCCCCGGCAAGACCCTGGTGATCCTGGGCGCCAGCGGCTCGGGCAAGAGCGTCATGCTCAAGATCCTGATCGGCCTGCTGAAGCCTGACCGCGGCGAAGTCTGCTTCCACGGCCGGCGGATCGACGACCTGCGCGAGCACGATCTCGTGGACGCGCGAGGCCGGATGGGCTTCGTCTTTCAGATGGGGGCGCTGTTCGACTCGCTGAGCGTCACCGAGAACATCGCCTTCCCCCTCCGCGAGCAGAGAAATCTCAGCGACGCCGAGATCGAGCGGATCGTCCGGGACAAGCTCCGGTCCGTCGGCCTGGACAGGCTCGGGCCGGAGTTTCCCACTCAGATCTCCGGCGGCCAGCGCAAACGCGTCGCCATCGCCCGGGCCCTGGTGACCGACCCGGAGGTCGTCTTCTTCGACGAGCCGACCACCGGGCTGGACCCCATCCGGGCAGATGTCATGAATGAACTGGTGATCAAACTGCGAAATGAGCTGCACGTGACAGCCGTGGTCGTCACCCACGACATGGCCAGCGCCTACAAGATCGCCGACCGGATCGTGATGCTGCACGAAGGGCGGCTGATCTTCGACGGCACCGCCGAACAGATCCGCTCCTCGGCCGACCAGCGCGTGCGCGATTTCGTCGAGGGCAGGGCCTCGGCGTCGGATCTCGAGACGATCAAGACCAGAAGGTGAACCTGACATGAAAGAACGTCGACGGAATATCCTGATCGGCCTGTTCGTCCTGGGCGGGATCGTGTGCCTGACGGTGCTGATCCTGCTGTTCGGCGCCTTCCCCAACGTCATATCCGGGCGGGCCTACAAGGTGACCGTCTACTTTGCGGGGCCGGTCGAATACGTCCCCGTCGAGACCGACGTGTTCATGATGGGAAAGCGGATCGGCCGCACCGTCGGGATCGACTGGCGAAGCGGCGACCCCAGCCTCGGCGTCGAGGCGGTCGCCGAGGTCGAGCAGGACATTCGCATCCCCGTCAACGCCGTCGCCGAATTCAAGGGGGCGGCCCTGGGCTTCGGCCGGCCGAGCATCAGCATCCTCGTCCCGCAGGCGCCGGAGACCGCGCCCCTGCCGACCGACGGGTCGGCCGTGATCCCCGGCAAGGTCGTCGGGGCCTTCGAACAGATCATCCCCAAGGAAATGGGCGTGACGCTCCAGCAAGCCACCGCGCGGATCGGCGAACTCGCCCAAACCCTTACCCCCGCCGCCAGGGACCTGCACGATCTTCTCAAACCGACATCGCTGACCGAGGTCGGCGCCGACCAGGCCATGGCCAATGTCAGCACCGTGGTGCAGCGGATGGACCGGGTCCTGGCCAATGTCAACGACGTGATCGGCGAGCCGGCCGTCAAGCAGAACCTGATCGCAACGGTGGAAAATATGCGGTCGGCCAGCGAGCAGCTGCAGACGGCCCTGGTCGACATCCAGGCCTTTGCCGCGGCCGCCCGCGACGTCGCCGATGGCGCCAGGGATCTGCCCGAGGAGGTCCAGGCCCTGCTCGCCGACACCCGCGCGCGGATCGACCGCGTCGCCCGCAACATCACCACCAACACCGACAACCTCGACAAGGTGCTCGTCGGCCTCGACCAGGTGGTCCAGAAGGTCAACCGCGGCGAAGGTACCCTCGGCAGCCTGCTCACCGACAACAGCCTCTACGAGGCGCTGCTGCTGACCATCCGCCGCCTCGGCGCCACGATCCAGGACCTGCAGGCCCTGATCAAGGCCTGGGAGGAAGAAGGCGTCAAGATCGAACGCCTCAATCTGCGGTAACCCGGAACCGCGGACGTCCGCCGGCCGCCACGGTCCTGCGTCAACGAGCCGCGACCGTGAGGGAGCGGTAAACCCGCGTCAACGAGCCGCGACTGTGAGGGAGCGGTAGACCCGTCCTGCACCACGTCCAAGCGTAAGCGCCGGCATGCCATTGCGTGTCAACCGCCTGCTACCCTAAGATCCATACGTATGAATCTGATCACCCTCGACATCGGCACGACCGCCGCCAAAGCCGCCGCCTTCGACGGTACCGGCCGCAACGGCGAAGTCCTCAAGGCAGACATGCCCCTGCAGCTGCAGGGCGATACCGCCCAGCTCGACGCAAAGCAGGTCATCGAACTGGCGTTCGGACTGATCCGCCAGGCCGCGCAGCGACTGGGCGGCCGCGTCGACCGCATCGCCCTGGCGACGATGTGTCCGGCCATCTGCCTGCTCGACCGCTCGGACGCGCCCATCACCCCGATCCTCTGCCACCTTGACCGCCGCAGTGAACCGCAGGCGACCCGCATCCTCGAATACTTCGGCGAGCGAGCCCTGTTGGCGACCACCGGCAATCTGCCCGTCCCCGGCGGCATCGCCTCGACCATGCTCGCCTGGCTGGCCGAGAACAGACCCGAGGAACACGGCCGCCTCGCAAAGGTCGCCCCGCTGACCACCCTGATCACCAGCCGCCTGACCGGCCGCCACGCGTGCGACCCCGGCACGGCCGCCTTTCTGGGCACCTACGACATCCGCCAGACCGCCGATGCGCCCCGACTGGAGCCATGGCCGGACATGCTCGAGTTCCTGCACCTGTCGCCGGACGCCCTGCCCGAGGTCCGCGACGGAGGCGAGTCGCTCGGCCGCGTCCGTGGCGAGGTGGCGCGGGACCTGGGGCTGGCGACCGAGCCGGAGGTCTCCGTCGGTCTGATGGACACCAGCGCCGCCTGCCTGCACGCGGGCCTGGCGGTCGGCAACATGTACAACGTCGTCGGCACGACCGACGTGCTGGTCATCTGCTCTGATCGGCCCCAGCCGCGGCGCGGGGTGCTGACACGTCCCGTCGGGACGGGGCCGCTGTGGCTGGCGATCAACACAATGGCAGCCGTCGGGGCGGCGCTGGACTGGGTGCACCGCACCTTCTTCGCCGACTGCCCCGACGACCGGTTCTTCGAGAAGGTCGAGCAGGTCTGGCGGCGGCAGCAGGATGACGGAAATGCCGCTTCGAGCGGCGCGGGCGACCTGCGGTTCGACCCGTCCCTGGCGGGCAGCCGCATGCAGGTCCACCAGCGCTACGGGTTGATCCGGGGGCTGCGGCTGTCGACCACCCGCGAGCAGGTCCTGGCGGCGCTGCTGGACAGCCTGGCCGCCGGCAGCCGCAAGCGCTTGCGGATCCTCGCCCGCCAGGTCAAGCCCAACGGGCAGGTCTTCGTCGCCGGCGGGGCCAGCGAAGCCGGCACGAGACGGCACTGGCCGCAACGCTACGACCTGAGCGCTCTGCCCACCGACGCCTCGCTTCAGGGACTGCGCCATCTGGCGGAACAGACAGGAGAGTGGAAACATGCCGTCCGAACCTGAACTGAACCACCTCCGTCAGACCTGCATCCGCCTGGCCGGCCAGGGCGTTGACCTGGCGCGGCGGATGCAGCGGACCGACATCCCCCGCCATCGCAAGGCCGACAAGAGCCTGGTCACCGAGGCCGACACCGCCGTCGAGCGGATGCTGATCGAAGCGATCCGGCGCGAATTCCCCGACGACGCCATCATCGGCGAGGAGTCGGCCGGCGGGGCGGGTGCGGGCGACCGTGGACCGAACCCGGCCGCGGCCGAGCGGTTCTGGATCCTCGACCCGATCGACGGCACCCGCAGCTACGCCCGCGGTGCGCCGTGGTACTGCTGCTCGGTCGCCGTCGCCGACCGGGACCGCCCCATCGCCGGCGCCGTCGTCGAGGCCGGTACCGGCATGATCGTTTCAGCGGCCGCCGGGCTCGGCGCATACCGGGACGACCGCCCCGTTGCCGTCGGCGACGTGCCCCTCGGCAAGGACACCTTCATCGGCGTGCCGAGCCGTCACGCCGTGCCGCTGCCGACGGCGGTGGGAAGCTGGTGCAACCGCTGCGTGATCCGCAACTACGGCACGGCCGCCCTGCACCTGGCGCTGGTGGCAGCCGGGCTGCTGGACGCCGCCCTGATCATGGAGCCCAAAATCTGGGATATCGCCGCGGGGGGCCTGGCCGTGATTGAGGCCGGGGGCCTGCTGACCGACTTTGCCGGCCGCCCCCTTTTTCCCCTGGACATCCCCGCCCAGGCCGACTCGCCCCAACCCTTCCGCACCCTGGCCGCCGCCCCCGCCTGTCACGGTCAGCTCCTGCAGGAGCTGCACTAGCGAGAGAGCGGTCCCTCCCACGCAAACGAGCCGCGACCGTGAGGGAGCGGAAGACCGGGTGCCATGGCAGGGGCTGCCTGCCACGGCGTAGCCGCCGTTTGGCGAAGCCGGGTTCCGGCCATGGAATTCACCGCATGCGCAGCGCTTCCATATTCTGCACCGCGCCCAAACGAGCCCGAAGCGTGAGCGAGGGTGTCTTTGTCGCTGCCGGAAGCGCAACGCTCCCGCAGTCTGCGGGAACGAACCGCCACCGCCAGGTCGCGGTCATCCCCCAAAGCGCATCACGCTCCCATCATGCACCGCGCCTGTACACAAGCCCTTGGTGGGCAATAGCCCACCCTAGGTCCTGGCTGCCCCCCAAGGAGACTACGCCAGTTGCAGCACGCTGTTCTCCGACCCGAACGAGTTGTTCACGCTCTCGTTGGCGTCGGGGTCGGCCTGCCACTGGCCGTCGACGACGAACTTGTACTCGTACCGGCCGGGCTGAAGCGGCACGCGCTTGCGCCATTCGCCGCTCTTGCTCTTGGACATGCGTCCCTTGGCCTCATCCCAGTCGTTGAACGAGCCGACCACGTGCACCTTCTTGACCGGCTGGGCAGGGCGGAAAACAAAAGTCACTTCGGACTTGGTCTTGCGAATCACCATGGTATTACTTCCTCCTGAATGCATCTACGGCACAGGGCCTGTCGAACCTCCGCGACGGCCCTTTACATCCTCAATATTAGCCCTTGATGAGCATCCGGGAATGCGGCAGGCATCGTCGCATTCCCAATATTAGATCGGCCACGCCCCCGCAAAAACTCCAGAATCGCCGCCGTTCTGGATATCACGTCTCGCGTATCGTGTCAAGATCTCCTGCCAGGCGGCAGGTCGTCCCGGGGGCCGTCCAGCGATCGGTGGCGGAGCGGCGTGCTTGGGGGTCTGACCCCTTGCAGCACGCTCGCACCCGAATCCCCGCATCCGTTACACGTGGCCGCACCAGTGCCTGAAAGATTCACCGGGGTCTGACCCCCTGGGAAGGCGCCTCGGCTCCGCGGCCACGGGGTCAGACCCCGGGTGACATGCACACCCGTCCAGGCCGCCAGGAAGTCTCGGCGTTGATTCCGCCCGAGGCGTTTGTTTCGGGGTCAGACCCCTGAGAACGCCCCGGCCGCAGCGGCCATGGGGTCTGCCCCCAACATTGTTCGCCGGTGCCGCACGCGGTCAAGGAGGAATTGGCCGGCCCGGCGCGACTCCGATGTCATTCGTCCCTATGATCTTCTGCGGCCGCGCCCCGCATCGGCGCGCGGCCGCCGGGGGCCATCGGCTTGGCGAATCGGACCGTCTGAGGGTATATTCGTCCGTTTGGCGGCGCTCGCGGATGGTCGGCAGGCAGTCTACGACAACGGGATAGTGGTGCATTATGGCCATAACGGGCAACGAGCAGATGATCAGTGACCTGGTCGCGCCCGACATCAGCGAGATGATCGAGCGGCGCGAGAACCACCAGGCGCGGTCCGCGCTGATGGTGCTGGCCGACCCGGAAATCGCCGATGTCCTGATGGTCCTGCCCTCCGAGCAGCGGGCGGTCGCGTTCCGGCTGCTGCCGCGCAACCGCGCCGCCGAGGTCTTCACCTTCCTGCCGCCGGATCAGCAGGAGCAGCTGCTCGAAGAGATCAGCAGCGAGCACTTTGCCCGGATCTTCGACGAGATGGACCCCGACGACCGGGCCCAGGTCCTCGAGGAGATGCCCGGCGAGATGGTCGCCCGGCTGCTGGCGCTGATGCGCCCTGAGGAACGTCGCCGCACCCAGATTATCCTGGGCTACCCCGAAGACAGCGTCGGCCGGATCATGACCCCGGACTACCTGACGCTGAGGCCCGACTGGACCGTCCAGCAGGCCCTCGAGCACGTCCGCCGGCGCGGCGGCGACGCCGAGACGCTCGACACGATGTACGTCACCGACCAGCGCGGGCGGTTGCTCGACGACGTCGCCTTGCGGCAGCTGGTCCTTTCGGACCCCGGCCAGACGATCGAATCGCTGATGGACGGGCAGATCGTCTCGCTGCTGGCGACGCAGGACCAGGAAGGCGCGGTCCTGGCGATGGAGCGGTACGACCTGCCGGTCCTGCCGGTCGTCAGCACCGATGGCGTGCTGGTCGGTATCGTCACCTTCGACGATGTCGCCGACGTCGCCGAGGAAGAAGTCACCGAGGACATGCACAAGATGGGCGGCCTGGAGGCCCTGGACGATCCGTACATGTCCGCCTCGATCCCGGACCTGGTCCGCCGGCGGGGCACGTGGCTGACTGCCCTGTTCATCGGGCAGCTGTTCACCGCCACGGCGATGGTCTACTTCGGCGCGGAACTGGAGAAAGCCCTGGTCCTGGCGATCTTCCTGCCGCTGATCATCTCCAGCGGCGGCAACAGCGGCTCGCAGGCCTCGACCCTGGTCATCCGCGCGATGGCGATCCGCGAGATCACCCTGCGCGACTGGCTGCGGGTCTTCAAGCGGGAGCTGAGCGTCGGGCTGCTGCTGGGGCTGTGGCTGGGCCTGCTCGGCCTGCTGCGGATCGTGCTCTGGCACCGGCTGGGGATCGGCGACTATACCCAGTATTACGTCTCATTGGGTATAACCGTCATGGTGGCGCTGGTGGGCGTGGTGCTGTGGGGCACACTCGTCGGCAGCATGCTGCCGTTCATCATCCGCCGGCTGGGCCTCGACCCGGCCACCAGCTCCGCGCCCTTCGTGGCCACCCTGGTCGACGTGACGGGCCTGGTGATCTACTTTTCCGTGGCCGTGCTGCTCCTGCGTCACACGATGCTGGCAGGATAGCTGCCGATTTCGCAACGAGCCGCGACCGTGAGGGAGCGGTAGACCCTCGCACGAGCATCCCGCCCACGTGATCAAACGCATCAGTCCCGGTTGCGCCCCTGCCGGATCTCGGCGATCAGCCTGCCCGGCGAGGCGGTCTTGGTCAGATAGGTCGTCGCCCCCGCGTTGGTCATCGCCTCGGCGATCTGCTGTTCGTCGTGCATCGACAGGCCGATGATCCGCACCTGCGGCAGCTTCCCATGGATGTGGCGCGTCGCCTGTATGCCGTCCAGGCGGGGCATGCTCACGTCCATCACCACCACGTCCGGCTCCAGATCCAGGGTCTTGCGCACCGCGTCGAGCCCGTCGACGGCCTGCTCCACCACCTCCAGGTCGGCCTGCAGTGCCAACAGGTGCGCCAGCCCCCGGCGCACCACCGGCGAATCGTCCGCCAGCAGCACGCGAATCCTCCGGGTCCCGGCCCCATCGTCCTGATCGGCCGGCCGCGTTTTCCGCTGGTTGTCATCTTCGGCCATGCAGGCGCCCACGGGCGACGTCGCGTGATCCCGCGGCCGCTTGGTTGTTGTCGACGCTGGCTGCACGCTCTCGCGGATCGCCATTCAAACGCCCCTCTCGTCTTGCGCGCCCGATGCCCTGCGACCACCCGGTCGGCGGGGCAAGCGGCTCGGCCAGAAGATCATATCGGCTGCGCACCACGGGAATCGGACAGGTTCCCGGGGCAACCGACCATTTCAGGGCATCCACCATGCCCGCCTAGGGCCCGTGCAGCAGCGGCAGCGACGCCCGGCGTCGGGCCTGGCGGGGTCAGACCCCGGCAAGCCCGAACCGCAGCGCCTCCAGCCTGGCCTGCAGGCCGGGCGCCTCGCTGGCGAGGTGAACCTCGTAATTCCACGCCTCCCGCCGGACGGGGTACTGCTTGCGCAGCCGGTCGAAATGCGGCCCCCGCTGCTCAGCCGGCAGATCCAGGGCCTCGCGCAGCCCGGCATCATCCGACTTGATGTCGTAAATGTGACGGAGAATCGCCAGCAGATCCTTCTGGTCATCGCCGGTCGGGGCGTACTCGATCCGGCGGTCGGCGGCCGGCGGCACGAGATCCGTCCAGTTGACGAACTTGTCGGTGATCCGCTCGTGCCGGCAGACTGCGTCGAAGAGCATCTGCGTGCCCGCAACCTTGCCGTCGAAACTGTAGCCGGCGATGTGCGGGGTGCCGAGGGCGACCTGTCGCAGCAGGTCGATGTCGATGGCCGGCTCGTTCTCCCAGACGTCCAGCACGGCCGCCCGCAGCTTGCCGGCCGCAAGGGCGCCGTTGATGGCGCCGGTGGCGCCGACGGCGCCGCGAGAGGAGTTCAAAAGGATCGCGCCGTCGCGCATCGTCGCCAGGCTGTCGGTGTCGATCAGATGATAAGTCGCGTCCGGGCCTGACTTTGTGAGCGGCACATGCAGCGTCACGATATCGGACGTTGTCAGGACTTCATCCAGGTCCACCAGCGCCAGCGGCGCGCCGCGGCGCTGCAGGGGCGGGTCGTTGACCAGCACCCGCATGCCCAACACCGACTCGCCATAGCGGGTTACCTTCGTGCCGACGTTGCCGTAGCCGACCACGCCCAGGGTCATGCCCGACAGGTCCATCTCGTACCGCTGCGACAGGACCAGCAGGGCGGCGGTGATATATTCGGCGACGCTGTTGGCGTTGGAGCCGCTGGCAGTGGCGAAGGCAATGCCCTTCTCTTGCAGATACCCTGTGTCCACATGGTCAAAGCCGATCGTGGCCGTGCCGACGAAGCGGACCGGGCTGCCCGCCAGCAGAGCCTCGCTTACCGGCGTGACCGACCGGACCAGCAGGACGTCGGCATCCCGCAGGTCGGCGGCCGTCATGCCCCGGCCGGGCAGCGTGCGGACGGTGCCCAGTTCGCTGAAGACCTCGGAAACGTAGGGGATGTTTTCGTCGGCGACTATGTTCATCGGAATCCTTTCGCTCGTGGGGGCGGGTGCCGGCGCCGGGTCTTCGGCCTGGCAGCGCGTCCCGACGTGTGGCGAGAAAAAGGCCGTCGCGGACCCGCAACTTTTGCCCTTCGGGGCCATCATACTGCGTATGATCTACTGGGCAACGATCCCGGCGGATGCTGGCGAAGTGGTCACGTGGCCGCTAGTATATCGTATCTGCCTGCGGCAGGGCGGCGCGGTGTCCTGCCACGCACAACAGGGATTTGCACCAGGCCCGACGGCGGGGCCTGTTGTTTACCGGACAATCAAAAGCATGCGTTTTCAGGAACCACAAGGAGTACTCCGATGCCACAGCAGGTTGGACTGATCGGCCTGGCCGTCATGGGCCAGAATCTGGTGCTCAATATGGAGAGCAAGGGATTCTCCGTCGCGGTCTACAACCGCACCGGCGAGAAGACCCGCAATTTCGTGGAGACCAAGGCGGCTGGCAAGAACATCCAGGCCACCTACAGCATCGAGGAATTCGTGGGGGCCCTGGAGCGGCCGCGCAAGATCATGGTGATGGTCAAGGCCGGCAGCGGCGTCGACGCGGTGATCGACCAGCTCTTGCCCCATCTCGAGCCCGGCGACATCCTCATCGACAACGGCAACAGCTACTTCCCCGACACCGCCCGCCGGGGCGAGGCGCTGGCCGAGCGCGGCATCCAGTTCCTGGGCACGGGCGTCTCGGGCGGCGAGGAGGGCGCCCTGCACGGGCCGAGCATCATGCCGGGCGGGCCGCGGGAGGCGTACGACCAGGTCGCGCCGATCTTCGAGGCGATTGCCGCCAAGACCGAGGACGGCCCCTGCGTGACCTACGTCGGCCCCGGGGCGGCCGGGCACTTCGTCAAGATGGTCCACAACGGCATCGAGTACGGCGACATGCAGTTGATCTCCGAGTCGTACGACATGCTGCGGTCGGCGATCCGGATCGACGCGACGGAG
>JAWLBS010000066.1:0-18264 GCA_041687575.1 Phycisphaerae bacterium
CGCACCGGCGAGTTCCGCCAGGGCGGCCTGCCGCACCGGCTGCTCGTCCTGACCGTCGGCGGAGCCCCCGCCCGGGGGGACCCCCCACGATTGCTTATTGCCTGCCCGGGCGCGTCAGGCCAGGCTCGCGACGGTTGCGCCGACCTTCTCGAACCGGGCGAGGATGTCGTCCAGCGCCATCCACTCATGCCCGTTGATGTAGGTGTGCACCCGGTTGCCGAACGGCTTGTACCAGTGCTCCGGGACGTTGTCGATCCCGACAACCGCCCCGACGATCGAGCCGGCCGTCGCGGCGGTGCAGTCGTTGTCCAGCCCCATCGCCACGCACTGGCTGATCGTCCGCGTGACGTCCGTGCCGCCGAGACGCAGAGCGAAGATCGTCAGCGCCGCGTTCGGGCCGGTATGCACTCCGCTGTAGCCCTGGAACTTCGCCTCGACCTTCTGCCGGGCATCGCGGTAATCCTTGACCGAGTCCATCGTATCCAGCGCCCACTTCACGTCGCCGGCCATCCGGCAATTGGCGGGGATCTCCGTCAGCGCCACCTCAACCGCCTTGATCGGATCGTCCAGCGCAAACGCCGCCGCGATCGCCGCGGAGAAGAACATCTCCCCGTGGATCCCGTACTCGCGGTGCGAGATGTACGCATCGCGATGGGCGAATTCGGCCGCCTTTTCCGGCATCGCCGGGCAGGCATACCCCCACGGATCGCTGCGGATGTCCGCCCCGATCCAGGTGACGTACGGGTTGAGATGCTCGCCCGCCTTCTCCGCCGGCACGCCTGCGTTGAGGTTCTCCAGCGCGACCTTCTCAGCCGTGCAGGCGAGCGGCAGGTACTTCCTCCAGGCCGCCCCGACGTCGGCGACGGTGAAATCCGGGCCGTAGTCCTCGAGAATCAGGAGTCCCAGCCAGGTGTAGATCAGGTCGTCGTCGGCCTCCAGGGCGTTCATCTTCGAGCGGGTGTACCCTTCGCGCCGGCTGACGTTGTACCGCGAGCCGGTCGGGTCCTTGATCGCCGACCAGTAATCCACCGGCGGGAAGGTATCGCCGACATACGCTGCCCACTGCTCCATGTCGTCGATCGACCAGAACTCCACGATCGAACCCAGCAGGCAGCCGGCCGCCCGCGCCATCACCGCCCCGTGCAGCCGGCGACGGTATTCCGTCAGGCTCGGCTTATCGAGCATCCGCGGCCCGTCGGGGCGCTGGCGCTGGATCTCGGCCAGTTCGCTCGGGTTGGCCTGCAGGTATGCCGGCGAGGGCTTCATCTCGCGGAACTGCTGGATCACCCGCTCGACGTGCTGGCTGAGCTCGTCGAGATGCCCTTCAAAGCCCGTGATCCCCTGCTCGTGACGGAGATTCGCCCACTCGGCGAGCGCGTGCAGTCGCCACTGCAGCGGATCTGCCCATTTCTGTCGGAACGTGTTCAACGGCTGGCCTCCTTTGTTCGGCTTGTCTTCGGCTCCGGCAGCAGTCTACCGCCACCCCGGGCAACGGCAAGACCGGAACCAGCCGGATGCTACAGTCCCGCGCCAACGAGCCGCGACCGTGAGGGAGCGGTAAGCCCTGCCGTGTGCCCGCCCCAACGCCACGGGGTCAGACCCCCGGTGACGTGCACAGGCATCCAGGCCGCCAGGAAGTTTCCGCGTTGGTTCCGCTGGGAAACGTGCGACTCGGGGTCTGACCCCTGGCAGCATGCCCGCACCCGAGCCTACGATCCAATCCCCTTGGCGGTATCAATACATGAACGATCCAGCGGGGTCTGACCCCGTGGGGAGAACCGCCCCACACCCGCGCCAGAAAAGGAATGACGCCGCCGGCGGAAGGGGTAGTTTCTACACACCAGCGGCGTCTATTCAGTTGTAACGGCTGCCGGAATTTACCTCTTGCGTCGCCCGATCAGCACCCCGCCCAGCGCCAGCGTTGCCGGTTCCGGCACGACGTCAAACGTGCCCGTTCCGCCGGCCGAGTCCTCGGCGCTGACGCGGAACTTCCACTGCGCCTCAATGCTGTCGACCGACCCGGAGATCACAACATCACCCGCCGCCGGATGCCGGTCCCAGCCCGGGCCCGTCGAGTCGACCGGCGCGGTCGCATTGTGCGCGCCTGCCGATTTTGCACCCTTCCGTTGCGCCCGAGGCGTCGGCTGGGCGCACGAACAGACGTCTTGTCCTACTGACCTGCAATTTCGGTGCCATGGCCGGAGCGGACCGCTTCATAAGCAGGCCCACTATCCGGACCGAGCAAGGCATCCGGGACCGCTCACGGTCCGCCGCTCGGCATCAGCATGAGGCGTGATATCTGCAATGTCTTAATCGACAATCAGTTATGGGATCATCGAAGTGAGCGGCCGCTCCTGTCGCGCGGCCGGGAAACAGGGGCCTGACCGCATCGGTCAACGCTGCCGGTCCGTTCCGACCGTGCCATCGGGCCCGGCGCCCATGTTGCCCGGGATCAACATCCGGGGCCGCCGCGTTGCCCTGCGGCAACACATCCGGTCTTCGGGGGGGGGGCGGCCGGTCAGGAGGCCGCCTGCGCCGCCGACTCGTCCGTCCAGCCCAGCATCGCGGCCATGTTATCGTAATAGACCTTGTCCTGGATCTCGACCGGGACCTCCAGGAAGGCGAACAGGTTTACGTAGAATTCCAGCAGCTCCTCCAGGGGCGGATTATCGGTTGCGAACACCAACTTGGAGATCAGCGAATGGTCGACGACCTCCTCGATGACCCGCAGGTTCTTGTCCGGCTGACGCAGGAACAGGCTCCGCAGCTTCGACGGCGCCAGCCGCCGGATGAACCCGCCCGACAGGTCGAAATAGACGTTCTTGTGGTGCTGCATCAGCCCGATCGCGTCCTCGGCCCAGAAGTTGCCCAGGTGCGCCGCGACGATCTTCCACTCCGGAAACGCCCGGGCGATCGGTTCCAACTCCGACGGCATCATGTTCAGGCTGCGGAACACGCCGGGACCGGCCGCCCAGCCCGTGTGGAACACCGCGGGCATGTTGTATCTGGCCGCCCGCTCGTAGACCGGCAGGAGGCTTTCGTGGCCGTAGGGCACCGGCGCCAGGTGGAACTTCAGACCGACGAACCCCTGCTCCTTGCGGCGGTCGACCTCGCCGGGGTCGTTGCGGTCGAGGTGGATGTAGCCGAACGGCACGACCAGGTCGGGGAACCGTTTGGCGCAGGCCAGCACGTCCTGGCTGTTCTGTTCGAAGATGCCGCACATGCACATTGCCTTCAGGCCCGCCGCCCGCCACCGCTCGGCGGTCTGCTCCAGCTCGCCGGCGTGGTAGTGACTGTGGGCATTGATGATCCGTGTCGGTATGTACTTCTGCATGGTCCCCTCGGGCAATGCTTCATGCCGCCGCCAATGCCCCGGTCCGCACCGGGGCCGCAGACGGCATTATGGCGGGTTGGCCACGCGCGGCAAGGCGGTTCAGGGGACAGGCGGGGAGGGTACAAAACGCAAGCGGACAGTCCACCAGGGTCGACATAGGCAGGCCCTCAGGGGCTGTCCTTGTCACACCACCGTGCGTACGGGTCCGTACACGGCGGTTCGATCAACTTGAGCCATTCCGCATGGCCAGACGAAAGAGCCCTAAACGCTCGAAGAAGGCACCGGGCAAGGCGTAGTGCAGGCCCGGACTGCGGCTGAGACGCCAACAGCCGTGGGCACTGCCGGCCGTGCGGGCCGCCAGTCCTGGATCCGCGCCGCGACGAGTCAACAGCGGGTGAGGCGTCCGGGTTCATCACTGCGACGGCACTACCGCTCGATCCTCCGCTCGTACTGCCCCAGGTCGCGGCTCTGATCGCCGAACAGATCCTGCTGGCGATCCTCGTACCGCTCCTGGCCGCGGTCGTAGCGATCATCCCGGCCCTGGCCGTACCTGCCGCGATCGAACCGCTCCTGACCGTCCCTGCCGGCGTCGTACCGGTCCCGGTCATCCTGCTGCTGCCACGACCAGGCCGGCTCCCCCTGGCTGTCGCGCAGCTGCAGACGCTGGTTCTCCGTCCGCAAGCTGGTGGCGATCAGCAGGCTCCTGCCGTCGACCGTCACCAGCGAACCCCGCACCAGCACTTCGTCGCCCCGCGACAGGCCCACGCCATACCGCTCGAGGTACGACGCCGGCGCCAGGCTCGCCTCGACCGACCGGCCATCCTGGGTCCGCAGCTGAATCTGCACAATCTCTTCGCCGACACGGCTCTGCCAGACGCCGGTCACCGTGCCGCGGACGAACTGGATCGCTTCGGGGCTGAAGGCATTTTCATACAGATACCGCTCGCCCGTGCCGCCAAGGCCCCGGCGGTCGAACGGGTCCACGCCGTAGTAGTCGGCGATGCTCCGCTGCCAGTCGCGGCTGGACACGTCAGGCCAGTTGCCCCTCTCGAAGTTCGGCGCATCGATGAGCTGTTGACGCCTGGTGTTGACCACCAGACCGTCCCCGCTGGTGTCGAACAGCGACCAGGGTGCCGGGTAGTAGGTGCCGCCCTGCCCCAAGGCCTGGCCACGCACGACCACGCCGTACAGGAACGTGCCGTTTTGCGGATCGGCGATCACATCAGCCAGCACCCCCAAGTTCCGACCTTCGGCGTCGCGAACGCGAGAGCCGATCAGGTCGCTGACCCGTGCGAACCCGCCTTGGAGCTCGGGGCGGTCCTGCTCGTCGCCCAGCGTGATCCGCAATTGTCCCGAGGCGGTCGTCGCCAGGCAAAGGCCCAGCACCGCGCTCGCCGCCAATAGATAACCCGATCTTATCATCGTACTGCCCCCGGAATACGTGTAATAGCCAACAGATTGCAGCCCGTGCCACCGTCTGCCGATCCGACACAATGCCCGACCCGCCCCGGCGGCCGCCGGCATGGAACTTCCATGCCTGTCAAATTGTTCGACGCCCTCACCCCGCGGGTCAATCCGGCGACTGTCCATATCAGACCCAAACATCGCCGTGTGCCCAGAATGGGAAATGCCCTTCCCAAGCAAGCCGGAAGGAGCCCGAAGCGTGAGCGAGGGTGTCGTTGCTGTTCGGATGTGCAACGCGCCCGGGTCCGGAGAAAACGAGCCGCGACCCAGAGGGAGCGGTAGGCCGGACAGAGGATGCGCCCGCCCGGCCGAACCGCCGCCAGCGGTGGACACCCGCGGCTGGCGGCGTACAATCGCGTCCTTGCTGGTTGGCGCCGAAGCGGATAGCGGACCCGCGGGCCCGGCGGCCACGGCTCAGGCGAAAGGGCGACACGCATGAATGTACTGGTGATCGGCAGCGGTGGTCGGGAACATGCCCTGACATGGAAACTGGCGGACTCCCCCCACGTGACGCACGTGTACGTCGCGCCCGGCAACGCCGGGACCGACCAGATCGCCGAGAACGTCCCCATCAAGGACACCGACGTGGACGCGCTGCTGAAATTCGCGACCGCAAAGAAGGTCGATCTGACCGTCGTGGGCGGCGAAGACCCGCTGGTCGCCGGCCTCGTCGATGCGTTCGACAAGGCCGGGCTGAAGGTCTTCGGCCCGACCGCAGCGGCCGCCCGGCTCGAAGGCGACAAGGCCTTTGCCAAGGAGATGATGCACCAGCACGCGATCCCCACCGCCGATAGCCGCATCTTCAGCGACTACCGCACCGCCCGGCAGTACATCGCCGCCCGCGATGTGCCCCTGGTCGTCAAGGCGACCGGCCTGGCCAAGGGCAAGGGCGTGATCGTCTGCGACGAGCCGTCCGAGGCGATCCGCGCGGCCGAAAAGATGATGATCGACGGGATCTTCGGCGAGGCCGGCAGCCGCATTGTTGTCGAGGAGCGGCTGAGCGGGCAGGAGGCGTCGATCCTGGCGTTCATCGACGGCCAGAGCATCTACTCGATGGAGGCCGCGCAGGACCACAAGCCCATCGGCGAGGGCGACACCGGCCCCAACACCGGCGGCATGGGGGCCTACAGTCCCACGCCTGTTGTCACGCCCGCGCTGATGGAGGAGGTCGAGTCGCAGGTGCTCGTGCCGGTGGTCCACGCGATGAACCGCGCGGGCACCCCCTACAAGGGCGTGCTCTACGTGGGGCTGATGCTCACCGCCGCCGGGCCCAAGGTGCTCGAGTTCAACTGCCGCTTCGGCGACCCCGAGACCCAGCCGATCGTCGCGCGGCTGAAAAGCGACCTGTTCGAGGCGATGATGGCCACCGCCGAAGGCCGGCTCGATGAGATTACATTGGAGTGGGACCCCCGTCCGGCCGTGTGCGTGGTGATGGCCAGCGGCGGTTATCCCGACAAGTACGAGACCGGCAAGCCCATCGCCGGCCTGGCCGATGCCGCCGCCGAGCCCGACACCTGGGTCTTCCACGCCGGCACGAAACGCGACGGCGACAAGGTCCTCACCGCCGGCGGCCGGGTGCTGGGGGTGACGGCAATCGGCGATGACGTGGCCGCCGCGCAGAAACGCGCCTACGCCGCCTGCGAGAAGATCCGCTTCGACGGCGCCTACTACCGCCGGGACATCGCCAACAAGGCCCTGAAGTAGGGCGGGCTGTGCCCATGGAGTTGCCAGTCGCCAGTGACGGCAGGGGTCAGGGGTCAGGGGTCAGTGTAGGGCGGGCTGTGCCCGCCAAGTTCGGAGTCCCCGCTTTAGCGAGCGTTTGGAGTACCGCCTTTAGGCGGCGTTCGGAGTCCCGCCTTCAGGCGGTCCGCCCGAGCGAGCGCAGCGACGCGAGTGGCCGAGCCACGAAGGCAGAAGAAAGCTGCGCTACGAAAACAAAGCCGCGAAGGAGCCCGAAGCGTAGACGAGGGTGTCCTTATCGCAGCGGGTACGGAGCGCGTGTCGCCTTGCAGGAAGCCTTTCCGTCTTTTTTCGGGCGGGCCACTTGTACCCTAAATGTATCCTCGTTATAGTAGCCGGTAACAACTCATCTCATCGATCCGGCGCTGCCTCCTGATTCTGATGCGTTCGAGGCGCCGGTCGGTGTGAGCGGAACAGCGCCACCGTCAAAATCAGCCTGGGTCGTGTCATATGTTGCGGTTCGTACCGCGCGCGCTTCGGGCCGACGCGTGCCTCAGGCCACCGAGTACACATGGAACGGTCGACTCGACCCGTTGCGGTAACGGTATCTTCGGGCGACCTGAACAACTGCTGTTGCACTGTTGTTGCGCTGACGTACGGCCATGCGCCGCCGGCCTGCCGTTGCGGCCGGGGCGCTCGTCGTGCGTCGTCGATGCGGCTTGGGGTGTCGTGCAAGCCGTCCGGCGACGTGCGGCGGGGGGACTGCCTGTGCGGGCGCAGCCATCCGGTGCAGTTGCAGGAGGTGCAAGTATGAATCTGTTGCCACGTTTGCTTTTGCTGTTTACAGCCGTTGTGCTGGCTGCCGGTTCGGGCGCGGGAGCGGCCGTCTACCTCGATGCCGAGCCGCCCGGCGCGAACACCCAGACCGGCTACACCAGCCTGACGTACAACCACCGGTGGGACCAGGGCACGCAGGTCTCGCTCGGCGGGGGCGTCGAGGCGGGCTGGGTGGATTACTGTTCGGCCGGGGCGAAGAACCGCAACACGACCAACTACCTGCTGTCCGACTTCTACGAATTCGCAGGCAGCGTGGTCGAGACGGTCCGGATCGCCGGTCTGCAGGCCGGATCTTACGACCTGACCCTCTACGGCCTCGACCAGTCCTACGCGGACAAGCGGACGCTCTTCCAGGTTGACCAGGACAATGACGGCGTCACAGACGTGTCCGGTACGGTCGATACGACGGCCAGCCAGCAGAGCGTCACCCTCGCCGTGACCGTCAGCGCGGCTGGCGTGCTCAAGGTCACCATCCAGGGCACCAGCGGCCGAAGCGGGGCGTTCAACGGCCTGGACCTGGTCGAGACCGCGCCGCCGAACGCAGCACCGACCGTCGATGCCGGCAGCAACCAGACGATCGTGCTGCCGACCAACACAGCCAGCCTTGACGGCACGGTCAGCGACGACGGCTTGCCCGATCCGCCAGCCGCAGTCACCACGGCCTGGACGAAGGTCAGCGGCCCTGGCACGGTGACCTTCGGCGATGCCTCCGCGGTCGATACCACCGCCACGTTCAGTACCCACGGTGCGTACGTGCTGCAGCTCGAGGCCAGCGACGGCGCGCTCAGCACCACCGACACCGTAACGATCACCGTGGATCCTGAGCCCCTGCCGACGGTGGCCTTCAATACAACCGCCAGCAGCGGCAACGAGGCGATCACCACGGTACAACTGGCCGTCTCGCTCAGCGATGCCTACGACAGCGGCACCGTGACGGTCAACTATGCGGTCACGGGCGGCACGGCCGTCAATCCGGACGACTATTCGATCGCCGGCAATCAGCTGACGTTCAACCCCGGCGTGACGCAGCAGAACATCGTTCTGACGATCGTCGATGACGCCGTGGTCGAACCGGATGAGACGGTCGAGGTCACGCTCAGCAACCCGGCCAATGCCACGCTCGGGGCGAATACCGTCCACACGTACACGATCGTCAACGACGACACCGGCGGGGCCGGCGTGTCGGTCTACCTGGACGCCCAGGGCGCTGGCGGGACCACCGCGGCGGGCTACACGGCGATCACCCACAACAACCGCTGGGACCAAAGCACGCAGGTCGCCATCGGCGGGGGTATCGAGGCGGGCTGGGTCGATTACGTCTCGGCCGGGGCGAAGGACCGCGGCATGGCGAACGACCTGCTGACCGACTTCTACGAGTTCGGTTCGGGCGTGGTCGAGTCGGTCCGCATCACCGGCCTGGATGCCGGCGGCTACGACCTGACGCTGTACGGCTGGGACAACTCCTGGCCGAACAAGAAGACGTTCTTTGCGGTCGACCAGGACAACGACGGCGTGACCGATGTCTCAGGCACTGTCGACAACACGGCCAGCCAGCAGTCGGTGACGCTGTCGGTCAACGTCAGTGCTGCCGGCGTACTGAAGATCACGATCCAGGGTACCTCAGGGGCATCGGGGGCCTTTAACGGCCTGGACCTGGAAGGCACGGGCGGTCCGACCAACGCGGCCCCGACCGTGGATGCCGGATCCAACGCGGCCATAACCCTGCCGACCGATACGGTGAACCTGGATGGCACGGTTACCGACGACGGCCTGCCGAACCCCCCGGGGGTGGTCACCACGACCTGGACCAAGGTCAGCGGACCCGGCACGGTGACCTTCGGCGACGCTTCCGCGGTCGATACCACCGCGACATTCAGCACCGACGGCGTCTACGTGCTGCAGCTGGAGGCCAGCGACAGCGCGCTGAGCGCCAGCGACACGGTAACGGTGACTGTCAACCCGGCCGCCAGTGCGCCGATCGTCTCGGGCGAACTGAAGAAGTGGCATGCGGTCACGGTCACCTTCGACGGCCCGATGACCGGTGAAGGCGAAACGCCCAATCCGTTCCGCGACTATCGGCTGCAGGTGACCTTTACCGCCCCCAGCAGCGCGACGCACGAGGTGCCCGGCTACTACGCGGCGAACGGTAACGCGGCCGAGACCAGTGCGACAGACGGCAGCAAGTGGCGCGTCCACTTCGTGCCCGACGAGGTGGGCACCTGGACCTTCAGCGCATCGTTCCGCACCGGCACCGATATCGCGATGGACCTGATCCCCTCGGCCGGAACCAGTGCTGGCTACTGCGACGGCAGCACGGGCCAGTTCACGATTGCCGCAACCGACAAGACCGGCAGCGACTTCCGCGGCAAGGGCATGCTTCGGTACGTGGGCCAGCGCTACCTGCAGTTCGCCGAGACCGGGGAGTACTTCCTCAAGGGCGGCGCCAACAGCCCGGAGAACTTCCTCGCCTACGGCGACTTCGATGATACGACCGCCACCCACGCCTACGTGCCCCACGCCAACGACTGGACCACGGGCGATCCGACCTGGCAGGGCGGCAAGGGCAAGAACATCGTCGGCGCGCTGAACTACCTGGCGAACAAGGGCATGAATGCGGTCTACTTCCTGACGATGAACGTCACGGGTGACGGCGACGACGTCTGGCCGTGGACGAGCAGGTCCGAGCGCTACAGGTTTGACTGCTCCAAGCTCGATCAGTGGGAGATCGTTTTCTCCCATATGGACAAGCTGGGCCTGCAGTTGCACGTGGTCACGCAGGAGATCGAGAACGACCATCTGCTCGACGGCGGCGCGTTAGGGTCGCAGCGCAAGCTCTACTACCGCGAACTGGTCGCTCGCTTCGGGCACCACCTGGCGGTGGTATGGAACCTGGGCGAGGAGAACAGAAACACCGACGCGCAGCGCAAGGCGTTCGCCACACGCTTCAAGGCGCTTGATCCGTACAACCATCCGGTCGCCTGCCACACCTGGCCTGGCGAGACGGCCCTCGTCTACAACCCGCTGCGCGGCTACCCGGACTTCGACATGGTCTCGTTGCAGGTCCTGGCCACGCATAGCGAGACGATCACCTGGATCGACGAATCGGCCAATTACGGCCACCAGTGGGTCGTCTGCCTGGACGAAGTCGCCAACGCCAATTCGGGGGTCGTGCCGGATGCCAACGACTACTGGCACAACTCGATTCGCAAGGACTTCCTGTGGGCCAACCTGATGGCCGGCGGCGGCGGGTGCGAGTGGTACTTCGGCTATAACTACGCGCACAACGACCTGAACTGTGAGGACTGGCGCAGCCGCGATCACATGTGGGACCTGACGCGGATCGCGCTGGACTTCTTCCAGACGCACATACCCTTCCACACCATGAGTCATAACGACGGGCTGACCAGCGCGTCGGATGACTTCGTCCTGGCCGCGCCGGGGCAGTATTATGCGATCTACCTGCCCAACGGCGGCACGACGAACGTCACGCTGCTGAGCGGCACCTATCAGGTCAAGTGGTACGACCCGCGCAACGGCGGCTTCCTGCAGGACGGCACGGTCACGAGCATCAACACGGCTGGCGGGTCCGAGGCCATCGGCCAGGCGCCGAACAGCACGAGCTCCGACTGGGTCTGCCTGCTGACCAACGCCGGCATAGTCGACGTGATCGCCCCCGCCACGGTGACGGATCTGGCGGCCGGCACCGTGACCGACACCAGCGTCGATCTGACCTGGACCGCCCCGGGCGACGACGGCACCACGGGCACCGCATCGTCGTACGACGTGCGCTACTCGACGGCAGTGATCACCGAGGCCAACTGGTGGAGCGCGACGCAGGCGACGGGCGAACCGACCCCCGCGGCAGCTGGCTCAGCTCAAGGCATGACCGTCTCGGGCCTGAGCGCGGGGACCACCTACTACTTCGCGATCAAGACCTCGGACGAGGTCCCGAACATCTCGGCGCTGTCGAACGTGGTCAGCGCTGCAACCACGGGCCAGAAAGTGGGAGCCGAGATCTACCTCGACGCCCAGCCGCCGACCGGCGCGCTGGCGACCAACTACGCCGCCCTGACCTACCAGCACCGCTGGGACAATGGTACGCAGATCTTCCTGAACTGGGGCGTACAGGCCGGGTGGGTCGATTACGTCTCGGCCGGCGCCAAGGACCGCCAGACGGCCGATCCGCTGCTGGCCGACTTCTACGAGTTCAGCGGCAGCACAACCGAAACCGTGCGGATCACCGGATTGCCGGTCGATAACTACCAGCTGACGCTGTACGGCTATGATCCGAGCTATCCGAACAAGAATACGATCTTCACCATCGACCAGGACAACGACGGCGTCACCGACCACACGGTGACGATCAACAACGGCGCCAGCCAGCAGCAGGCGACGGTCAACATCAGCGTCAGCGCTGCCGGAATCCTGACGATCACCATCGCCGGCAACGGCACCAATGGCGCATTCAACGGCCTGGACCTGATCGGTGCCGGCGGAACACCACTCAACAACAACCCCACCGTCGATGCCGGCCCCGATCAGGAAATCTCGCTCCCGACCAACACCGTCAATCTCGACGGCACGGTCACCGATGATGGCCTGCCCGATCCACCGGGAGCGGTCACGACCACCTGGTCCAAGGTCTCCGGACCCGGGACCGTGACCTTTGGCGACGCCTCGGCAGTCGACACGACAGCCGCCTTCAGTGCGGCCGGCAGCTACGTGCTGCAGCTTCAGGCCAGCGACGGCGCCCTGGGCGCCAGCGACACCGTCACGATCACGGTCAACCCCGAGCCGCTCGTCCTGACGGTCAACACCACCGCCGGCCAGGGGACCTTCGAGAACCCGTACGACACCCGCGGCGAGTTCATGGCGTGGGGTCTGGCGCCGGACTATCACCAGCAGGCGCCGTTCATCGAGCATTACCTCCTGTTCAATGCATTCGGTTGCGCACCGGGCCGGCCGGAGCGCGAGCTGTACGATGAGGACCAGTACGGCAACCCCGTCTACCACTTCCATCGGACCACCAACGCGATCGATAGCATCCTCGCCCAGGGGATGCTGCCGTACATAACGGTCGGCGGCTGTCCGGTGAAGCTGGCCAGCGACCCCAACGCCGTCTCCACGGCTTACGGCACGATGACGTGCCGCCCGAGCGACTACAACAAGTACCGCGCCTTCGTGCAGGCCTTCTTCGAGGACCTCAACACCAAGTACGGCGCGCAGAACGTGGCGACCTGGCGGTTCAAGATGATGACCGAACCGGACAACGTAGACTGGTGGAGCGAGAGCCGCAACGAGTGGTTCACGTTCTACGCGGAAACCGTCGCGGGCGCCGCGGCGGCCAACCCCGGCGTCGTCATCAACCCGGGCAACCTGATGCGCCATCGCCCCGGCGAGCACCACCTGTGGCTGGTCCCCTGGGCCCAGCAGGTGCATGCTGGCAACCTGCCCGTGCCGCGCCGCATCACCTTCTCGTTCTACTCGCCGTGGACCATGCCCAACACCGGCGGACCGCAGCTGCTCTACGATGACATCCCCTCGATCCGCCAGGCGTTGGCGCCCTATCCCGAGCTCGACAACATCCCCATCGGCCTGGATGAGGGATACATCGGAAGGGATGAGCAGGGCAAGTTCATCGCCGGCCACATGGATGGCACGGAGCTCGGCGCGGCCCACGTGGTCCTGCTGACCCAGGCGGGCCTGGACATGGGCCTGGACAGCATGATGATCTGGCATTGCGAGTTCAACGACCCCCCCATGGCCCCGCGGATGGTCATCGACTGGGTCTACGGCCTGGACCAGCAGACGCGGCTCGTGCCGCAGGTCACCGCCGGCTCGATGCTCACCGACCACTACCTGGGCACCTTCGCCGCCCGTGACGCCGCCGGGACCGTGACCGCTGTCGTCTCGCATTGGGCGCGGTATCGCAACGCCACCGGCACCACGACCTACTCGATCCGGCTGACGAACCTGCCGCCGGGGCCGGTCAACGTCCACCACACGCGAATCGACCGCGACCACGGCATCTACGCCCACCAGTGGATCAGCGATTCGGCCTCGATCCCGCGGTGGGACGGCTGGTCGGTCTACGGATGCTACCCGTTTGCCTGGGAACTCCAGAACGACCCGAACGCGATGGCCATCTGGAACGCCAATGTGGCGACCTACTGGAACCTGGTCAACAGCAGCAACCTGGGCACCACGGGCATGACCGTCGGGGCCGATGGCGTGCTGACGATCGACGTATCGATGCCGCCCCAGAGCGCATCGAAGTTCGTGGTGACCCCGCAATAGGTGTCCTGTGACGCTGCCGTCGTCGGACGACCTCCCTGTCCGGCGGCGGCAGCGGGATGCCGACTTCGGCCGTGGCCGCGTGCTGCGGCGAGAACGCTTCGAGCAACCGACCGGCCCTGTGGCCGGACGAACCAGCGGCGGCCGTGTCCGAAAGGGCACGGCCGCCGCGTCTGGGGGGGCATCCGTTATTTGGTGGCGATGCCAGGGGTCTGCTTCATACGTACTGCCCGGCGGGCCGGCGGGCGGCGCGGGCCAGCAGGTCCACCGCCTGGCGCGCGGCGTGATAGCCGCACATGCCGTGAACGCCCCCGCCCGGCGGGGTCGACGCCGAACAGAGAAACAGCCCCTCGATCGGCGTGGCATACGGGTCGTGCCGCACGGCCGGCCGCATGAGCAGCTGGCGAAAGTCGCCCAGCCCGCCGTTGATGTCCCCGCCGACAAAGTTGGGGTTGTACCGCTCCATCTCGACCGCCGTGCGGGTGTGCCGCCCCAGGATCGTCCCGCGAAAGCCCGGGGCGAACCGCTCGACCTGCCGCTCGATCCGCTCGGCCATGTCCACCTTCGAACCGTTGGGCACGTGGCAATAGGCCCAGCCGGTGTGCTTGCCGGCCGGGGCGCGGGTCGCGTCGAACAGCGACTGCTGGGCGAGGAGGACGAAGGGGCGGTCGGGGTGCTCGCCGCGGGCGACGGCGGCCTCGGCGTCGGCAACCTGATCGAAGGTGCCGCCGAGGTGGACGGTGCCGGCCCGGGCACACTCGGGGGCCTTCCAGGGGATAGGCCCGTCGAGGGCCCAGTCGATTTTGAAGACCCCCGGCCCGTAGCGATAGGCCCTGCACTGGCGGCGGTAGAGCCGCGGCAGCCAGATGCCGCCGATCCTGGCCATCTGCCGCGGCGAGACGTCCATCAGCACGGCCTGCACGACGGGCAGGTTCCGCAGGCTGCGGATGTGCACGTCGGTGTAAATCTGGCCGCCGTAGGCCTGGAAGTACGACGCCATCGCGTCGATCAGCCGCTGCGACCCGCCCCGCACGATCGGCCAGCCGACGGCATGCCCGAGCATCCCCAGCACCAGCCCGAAGGCCGCGGAAGGGGCCTTCTCCAGCGGCAGAAACGAATGAGCCGCCAGCCCCGCCAGCAGGGCCCGCGCGCGGTCGCCCTCGAAAAAGTGGTCGGCCAGCCGCCGCGCGGAGGCGACGGCCCGGCGGGCGAAACGGGTCGTGGCGATCGGGTGGCGCGGGAAACGGATCGGCCCGAGGATGTCCTCGAGGATCAACTGGTAGTCCCGCACGAGCGGCTCGAACAGATCGATGTATGCGTGGCGATCACCGCCGAGCCCGCGGGCCGTGTCGTCGATTCGCGACTCGAGCATCACCGCGGTCCCGTCGTCCAGGGGATGGGCCAGCGGGGCTGGCGGAAAGGTCCACTCCAGGCCATGCCCCGCCAGCGGCAGCTGCGAAAGCATCGGCGAGGCGACGGCCAGGGGGTACACCGCCGAACAGGCGTCGTGCACGAAGCCGGGCAGCGTCAGGCTCGCCGAGCGCGCCCCCCCGCCGATCGTCGCAGCCGCCTCGAAGATCGCCGCGTGAAACCCCGCCCGCGCCATCTCGATGCCAGCCGCCAGCCCGTTGGGGCCCGCGCCGACGATCACGGCGTCCGCCCGGATATCCTTGGGTCTGAACCTGGCCAGGATGAGCCTCCTCTCGGGTCCGCTTGCGGTGCCATTGTCCCTGTAGAAGATTGTAGGCCGGCTGAGACATTCGCGGTGGACGAGGGGGATGACAAGATGACGGGGTGGCAAGGTGGCAAGGTGAGGACGGGCGGGGCGAGGCGCGGTAATGTGACAACATGGCAACATGGCAACATGGCAACATGACAATGTGACAATGTGACGGCGCGGCGCTCCCCGCCGTCATCCTGATGTAGGGCGGGCTATGCCTGCCAAAGGTTGTCATCCTGAGCAACGCGAAGGATCTCTACCAAGCGGGCTGCTCAACCATGGGCGCCCCGTGCAGTAGAGATTCTTCGCTGGAATGACAGCCTGAGGCGGTATTTCGAGAGCAAACGGTCCGCTCATCCGCGTTTCCTTGACGACGTCGCCGCCCCGGGTAAGGTGAGTCCAATCAGGCGTCGTTCTAAAACAATAGCCCGCACCGCCAAACCGGAGACCGCCATGGCGACTTCATCCTCCGTCGCACAGGTCGTTGTCGATGCCCAAGACCCGCAGGGGCCGCTGGAGCTGTGGCGACACACGCTCGGCCACGGCGGGATCAACGCCCTGCCGCTGCCGGACCACGTCGTCGAGGCGACCGCCGCGCTGCGGCCGCGGCTGATCCGCATCTTCCTGCAGCAGTTCTTCGACATCTACCCCGAGCATGGCCGGTTCGACTGGTCGCGGCTCGACCCGTACATGGACAGTTTCGCCCGCACCGGCGCCAAGATCGTCGCGGCGATCTGCATCAAGCCGCCGCCGCTGTACCCGAAAATCGACGCGTCGGTCTGGCAGCCCAGCGACTGGGCCGAATGGCAGCAGGTCATCGCCGCCCTGGTCCACCGCTACAGCGTCGACCGCCAGATCGTTACCCACTGGGAGATCGGCAACGAGCCCGACATCGGCGAGGACGGCGGCTGCCCCTACCTGATCACCGACGGCCAGGCCTACGGGGAGTACTACGCCCGCACGATCGAGCCGATCCTGGCAACCTTCCCGGCCGCAAAGGTCGGCGGCCCGGCGATGGCGGTGATGCACAACGAGCCGCTGCCCGGTTTTCTGAAGTACTGCAAAAGGACGGGCGTGCAGCTCGATTTCATCTCGTGGCACCTGTACCACAGCGACCCGGGCCGGCACGCATACCTGATCGAGGTGGCGGACCTGCTGTGCCGGGAGCTGCTCGGCCGGCGACCCGAGTTTTTCGTCACCGAGTGGAACCGGATGCTGTTCCCCTCGCCCGGCTCGGTCGAGGACGCGGCGTATGAGTCGCGTCGCGCTGCGGCGGTCGCCGCCACCATCCTGGACATGCGCCGGGCGGGGCTGGACTGGTCCTTCTACTACCACCTGTGGGACCAGACGTGCTTCGCGGCCGACTTCGCGCCGTTTTTCAGCGAGCACGGCATCGCGGGGATGGTCCGCCACTGGAACGAAATGCCGCACCGGCTGGGCCTGTTCAGCGTGGACGGGCGGGTCCGGCCGCAGTACTTCGTCTACTGGTTGCTCGCGCGGCTGGGCGAGCGGCAGTTGCAGGCCCGGTCCAACCCCCGGGAGGTCCGCTTCCTGGCAGGCGGCGACGAGGACCGGACCTGCGCCCTGGCGGTCAACTACAGCCTCGATGAGCGGACCGACCGCGTCCTCGAAGTCCACTTCAAAAACCTGAGAGACGGCCTCAAGGACCTGACGGTCTGGCGGATCGACAACGACCGCCGTTGGAGCTGCGAGTCGCTGGAGATCAAGCCCGTCGAGCGCCGCCGCACCGAGGCACCGGCGGAGTTCATGTGCCAGGTCTACCTGCCGGCCGACAGCGTCGCGCTGGTCGAATTGGCCGATGTCCGCTGAAAACCGCCCGCTTACTCCCCTGGCGACTTGCAGGAAGCGCCCCCGCAGACCACAATTGCGGGACGGGTAGTATGTCTCGCCGGGTCGTTCGCGGCCCAGCCCGATATCGTGCGGAGTTTGCGTTGTACCTGATCGACAAGAGAGGCTGGCTGGTCTTCGCGGCCGTAATGGTCGCCGCCTGCGGGCTTGCGGGCGGCTGCAAGAGCGCGCCCGCCATGACCGAAAACGGGCTGGGCATCCCCGTCCCGCCGGGACTCGAGCAGATGGAGCAGCCAGCCTCCAACGGAACCGCCCCGCCCTTACCGGCCTCGCCGAATCTCGCGGCCGATGCCCCGCTCGCCGCTGCAGCGGCGAGCGGATCGCAGCCGGTCGGCACCCAGCCGGCCCCCGCCAGTCAGCCCGTCGTCGAGATGGTCTCGCTGACCCCGACGCGGGTGATCCACCTGACGTTCCAGAACAGCCCGCGGATCAAGGTCGCCTACCTGAAGTACGCGGCCGAAAAGGCCCGTTACGACTACACCGTCGCCAGCTGGACCTCGTTCACGCCCGGCTTTTCGCTGGGGCCGAGCTGGGAGCGGGACGTGGATATCGCCAACGCGGTCGGCGGGGGGTTCCGGACGAAAGGCACGCTGTTTCTCGATCAAAACTTCTTGAACACCAGCCGGTTGCGGGTGTACGGCGACACGCTCGACGAGGATTTCGTCTCGAAGCAGGGGCGGCACCCCTCGTTCGGCGGATCGCTGCGGGTCCCGCTGTGGGGCTCGCGCGAGGCCCTGCAGCGCAGCAGCGAACAGATCTTCCAGCAGAACCGAGTCAACGACGCCCAGCTCGACTACGTCAAGGCCGTCCGCAACCATCTGCGGTGGGCGCTGGGTGTCTACTACCGGGCGCTGCAGCGCCAGCAGGAGAACCTGACCAGCCAACGGATGCTCGACGACCTCCGCACGATCAAGCGGCGGCTGGCTGGCCGGGCCGACGCGCAGGACGACCTGCAGCGCCTCGAGGCCCAAATCATCTCGACAGGCACCGACCTCCGCAGCCGGCAAAGCAGCTTCAAGATCGAGACGGAACAGCTCAAATCGATCATGGGGCTGCCGGAAGACAT
>JAWLBS010000067.1:0-18227 GCA_041687575.1 Phycisphaerae bacterium
AGGGGTCAGACCCCCGTCAGGCGCTGGCGTTTTCCAGGGGTCAGACCCCGAGTCGCACGTTTCCTGGCAGAATCGATGCCGTGATCTCGTGGCGGCCTGCATGCCTGTGCACGCATATGGGGTCTGACCCCGTGGGGTTCGAGCGGCACGGGGGGGGGTACCGCTCCCTCACGGTCGCGGCTCGTTGAAGCAGGACCGTGGCACCTCTCGCAGCGTTTGCCCCAGGGGGTCAGACCCCGGTGGATCGTTCAGGTATTGGTGCTGCCACGGGAACCGGATGCGGGGATCCGGGTGCGGGCGTGCTGTAAGGGGTCAGACCCCCGTCAGGCGCTGGCGTTTTCCAGGGGTCAGACCCCGAGTCGCACGTTTCCTGGCAGAATCGATGCCGTGATCTCGTGGCGGCCTGGATGCCTGTGCACGCATATGGGGTCTGACCCCGTGGGGTTCGAGCGGCACGGGGGGGGGTACCGCTCCCTCACGGTCGCGGCTCGTTGAAGCAGGACCGCGCCCAGCGCGGCGTTTGCCCCAGGGGGGCTGACCTCCGGCCCCGGTCGTCTTTGCCAAATCGACAGCTTTGGGGAAACGGCCGCCGGTGCCGCTTGTTGCGGTCCGGCATATCGGCTATATGCTTTGCTGCTACTTGGAGATCAAGAAATGCTGATTCTTATGAAGCAGGGCGCCACGCCGCAGCAGGTCGAGGCGGTGTGCCGCCGGGTTGCCGACCTGGGTTTTGTCCCGCACGAGATCCCCGGCTCGATCCGTACCGCCGTCGGCGTCACCGGAAACAAGGGGCCGATCTCGCCGGAGCTGTTCCAGGGGCTGGGCGGCGTGAGCGAGTGCGTGCCGGTCTCCAAGCCCTACAAGCTCGTCAGCCGGGAGGTCAAGCCCGAATCTACCGTCGTGGAGGTTCGCGGCCAGATGGTCGGTGACGGCAGCCTGTCCATCGTGGCCGGCCCGTGCTCCGTCGAATCGCGAGAGCAGGTCATGCGGTCAGCCGAGGCCGTCGCCGCCAGCGGCGCCAAGTTCTTCCGCGGCGGGGCTTTCAAACCGCGAACCAGCCCGTATGTATTCCAGGGGCTGAAGGAGGAGGGGCTCCAGCTGCTGGAGGAGGTCAAGGCGAATTATGACCTGCGGATCGTCACCGAGGTCAAGGACACCGAAACGCTGCCCGCGGTGGCCGCCTGCGCCGACGTCCTGCAGATCGGCGCGCGGAACATGCAGAACTTCTCGCTGCTGGAGGCGGTCGGGCGACTCCGCATGCCCGTGGTGATCAAGCGGGGGATGAGCGCCACGCTGCAGGAGCTGTTCATGGCGGGCGAGTATCTCCTCTCGCTCGGCAACTACAACGTCATCCTGTGCGAGCGGGGCATCCGCACCTTCGAGACCATGACGCGCAACACCTTCGACCTGTCGGCCGTCGTGCTGATCAAGCATCTGACGCATCTGCCGGTCATGGCCGATCCGTCCCACGGCGTCGGGATCAACTGGGCCGTGCCGCCGATGGCCCGGGCGGCGGTCGCCGTCGGGGCCGACGCGGTCATGATCGAGATGCATCCCGACCCGGCCAACGCCCTGTCGGACGGGCAGCAGTCGCTCAACCCGGTGGAGTATGCGGCGCTGGTCAGCGAATTGGACGCCCTGGCGGCGTGGCAGCGGGGTCGCTGCGGGCCGGATGACAACGTGACAACGTGACAACATGACGGTGCTGCGGTGCGGCGTGTTGTCATCCTGAGCAACGCGAAGGATCTCTACCTTTTGGTGCACTGTCCGCTTGCGTTTTGTGCTCCCCCCGCCGTCATCCTGAACGCAGTGAAGGATCTCCACGAGGGGGAGTGTGCTGACAGGCGGCACACTCCCCCTCCGCGGGTCTACCGCTCCCTTACGGTCGCGGCTCGTTCCATCTAAGGCCCGACCGGGATCGTTTTGGTCCAGGCGTTAGCCAGGATCAGCAGGTCGATGACATTGATGCTGCCGTCGGCATTCAGGTCGGCGGCGGCGTCGTAGTTCGGGTCACCTGTCGTCGTGGCGAAGCTGCCGGCCAGCTGCAGCAGGTCGATGACGTTGACGCTGCGGTCCTGGTTGATGTCGCCGACGAGCTTGTGGACGAGCCCGACGAAATCGCCGCCGGGTGCTCCGTCGCCGCTGGGCAGAGACGGGTTGTACATGTCCTGCTCGCCGTCGAGGCCCAGGCCGCCGGCTGAGACGGCGTCGCTGATGGTGACCACGTAGGTATCGTCCGGCAGCGGCGCCACCCACGCCAGCGTGAGCACGCGGGTATTGGGGTCGTACAGGAACATGTAGCCAGTATTCGGGCCGGTGTTGACCCCGACCACGCTGACCATCGACTCGTTGATGGTCACGTCGCGATCGAAGCCGATCGTGATCAGGTCGTAGTCGGTCTTGAGATGGTTCACCTCGGCCAGGGGCGGATCGAAGGAGACAACCTGCGGGCCGTTCGGCTGGCTGTCGCTCTCATGGGCCCCGATGTCCGGCATCGCGTCCCGCGGCGCAGCGAAGTAATCGTCGGTGACCTCGGCGAGGATCTGTCCCTGGCCGATGGCGAGGGTGGCATTGTCCGTCAGCCGCAGGTCGCCGACCAGCGGCTCGACGAACCACGAGGCGGTCGGCGTCGAGCCGATGATGCTGCCGGTGGTCGGCCAGGGGCCGGTGCCGTTCCAGTGGATCAGGCCGCGGATGATGTTGTCGTAGAGCTGCAGGTTGCTGGTCGTCGAACCGTAGATGTGCAGCGTCCGGTTATAGCCGGCGTTGTCGCTGTAGATGGTGTTGTTGTAGACCTTGGTATCGACGGTCATGCACAGTTCCAGGCCGATGCTCGCCCCGCGGACGATGAGGTTGTTGCGGACGATGCCACCGTCCATGTGATACGTCAGACCTGAGGCGATGGATGGATTCCCGATGGCCAGGCTGCGGTCACAGCCGATGAACAGATTGCGCTCGACCACGCTGTCCTTGCAGCTGTTCCAGATGAAGATGCCGCCGCGGGCGCCGCCGGTCAGGCCCCGGATGTTCTTGAAGACGCAGTCGCGGATGATCCAGCGGTTGCACCACATCGCGTCGATGCCGCCGATGTAATTCTGAGGATCGACGGAGTTGTCCCACCGTGCGATAAAGTCCTGGATCTGCTCGAGCCAGCAGTATTCGATGACGACGTCGTCGGGGCTGTAGTTGGGGTTGTGGTTGGTGCTACCCTTGATGAACCGCTCGCCGCAGTCGAGGATCTTGAGGTTGTACAGGTGGATGCGGTCGGTCTGGTACTCGGCGGCGATCTGGATGCCGTGGTAGTAGGCGTCGCGGATGGTCAGGTCGGCGATGGTGATGTCGCTGTAGCGCAGCCAGAACACGTGCCGCCTGTTGCTGCTGTTGTGCATGCCGGCCCCCCACAGCGTGACATCATCGCGGTTGCCGGTGGCGCCCCGGATCGTGACCCCCGGGCCCGGCGCCAGGTTCTTGGTCGTGTAGTAGTTGCCCGGCTGGACCATGATCGTCCGTCCCGGCGGCGCGGCAGTGATCTGGTACTGGAGGCTCGACACGGTGCTCACGTAGACGACGTCGCCGGTTGGCGGGGGCAGGGGCGGGGCCTGTTTGATGACGGCGCTGGCGTCAGCCAGTGCGACGCCCGAGCCGATCAGGACCAGACCAAGGACCACCGTCAGGCGACGACCGAACGCATGCAACGTCATAGCTTCTCTCCTCCTGCCACAGCCCTTTGCCGATGCGTATGAGGCCATGCGGTAAATACTTACAATCCCCGATGCACCCAGTGTACGAAAATGTGGGGCTCCTCCGCAAGACAAACAGCAGCCGTTTCCGGCATCTGGTCCAGAGGTACGGACCTGGCCGGGCGGAAGTGGCCGATAAGGCGGCGTCCGGGGACGCGTGACAACGCGAAAGCGGGGACCTGCGGCGCGGTCGCCGAGGGCTTCCTCAGCCGGCACCTCGGCGGCCGATCGGAGCCGGTCGGCAAGGATTTCGAGAATTCGTCCATCCGGATCGTGGCGGGTTCGGGGGCTGTATAGCCGGGCTTGTTCAGGAGGGTAACCCCGGCGGGCAGGAATGTCTGTCTACGTAGAGTGTGCCTCCGACCTGCAGAAGGATGGAGGCGGGCAGGTCCGTCGTCGGGGCATCGAGGAAGGTCATCTGGCTTTCGCCGGCTGCGAAGATGATGCTGATGCCGTCGCGATGCTTCAACAGGCTGCGCGTGCGGGCGGCGACGTCCGCGGCGGCGCGGCGGCCGAGGTCGTGTTCATCCGTGCAGAGCACGACGGTTGTCTTTCCATAATTCGTGTCGATTCCTCGCAAGGCGCGGCGCCTCATTGGCCAAACCCAAACCTCCGGTTACGTGCCGGCGCCGCTACTATATCGGCGGTTACACCCGCATGGGCGTCCCGTTCAATCGTAACAGCCTTACAGGCTGCGGCACGACCTCTTTGCACCGAGGAAGTTGCGGCAGAGGCCCGCCGCTGTTACCGGCCCACTGGTCAGAACTCGGCATGATGCATACGATCTGTGCTGGCGAGGGTACGGGCCGGGCGCAAGGCGGTACCGCAGCCGGGAGTTATGGCACTGGATGGCGATGTCGGGTATCGTGAAGCCGCCGGGGCCGGTCAGGCGCAAACCGTCTGGCAGGTATGTGGCGTAGGTGGGATCGATCCGACCGGAGTGTGGCGGAATGGGTGGAAACGCGCGGGGTGCGGTCAGTGCGGCCGCAGTAGCCGTGATCAGTTTGTCGATGCTCGTGAGCGGGTGCGGGCGGGAGGCACCGGCTGCGGGGGCGTCGGATCGTTACACCATTGTCACGACGGTCGGGATGGTGAGCGACATCGTCCGCCAGGTTGCGGGGGACAAGGCGCAGGTGGTGGGGCTGTTCGGGGAAGGGGTGGACCCGCACCTGTACAAGCCGACCCGCGACGACGTGGTGGCGCTGATGCGGGCGGACGTGATCTTCTACTGCGGCCTGATGCTGGAAGGGAAGATGGCCAGCATCTTGGCGAAGGTCGGGCGCAAAAAGCCCGCCTGGGCGGTAACCGATGCGATCGACCGGGACTACCTGCTGATGCCCGAAGGCAGCGAGGGGCATGCCGATCCGCACGTGTGGATGGATCCGTCGGCGTGGGCCCAGGCAGTGCAGATGGTTGCCGATTCGCTCAGCGAGTATGACCCGGATAACGCGGCGTACTACCGGCAGAACGCCGAGGCGTATCTCGAGCAGATCCGGGCGCTGGAGCGATACGGGCGGGAGGTGCTTGCGACAGTCCCGCCGCAGGGGCGCGTGATGATCACTTCGCACGACGCGTTCCGTTACTTCGGGCGGGCCTACGATCTGACGGTGCTGGGCGTGCAGGGGCTTTCGACCGAGTCGGAGGCGGGGCTGCAGGGCATCAACAGCCTGATCGATCTGATCGGCGACAAGGACGTCAAGGCGGTTTTCGTCGAGACGAGCGTGCCGCAGAAGAACATCCGGGCGCTGATCGAGGGGGTGGCTGCCCGGGGCAGGCGGATCGAGATCGGCGGGTCGCTGTTCTCCGACGCGATGGGGCCGGCGGGCACCTACGAAGGCACCTACGTCGGCATGCTGGACCACAACATAACCACGGTTGCCCGGGCCTTGGGCGGCGAGGCGCCTCCCCGCGGCATGCAAGGGAAATTGAGCGCTCATGAGTGACAAGACGGCCATCGAATTGAAGGCGACCACGAGCGTGCCCGGAGCCTCGGCCGATCCGGTCGCGACCGGGGCTGAGCACCCCCTGGATGCGCCGATCGCGATTCACGACATGACGGTTGCGTACCACCGCAAGCCGGTGCTGTGGGACGTGGACGTGGACGTGCCGCAGGGGCGGCTGATCGGCATCGTCGGGCCCAACGGGGCCGGCAAGAGCACGCTGCTCAAGGCGGTGATGGACCTGGTGCCCAAGGCGTCAGGGCGGGTGCTGGTCTACGGCCAGCCGTATCCGCGACAGCGTCACCTGGTGGCCTACGTGCCGCAGCGCGAGAGCGTGGACTGGGATTTCCCGGTCAGCGCGCTGGACGTGGTGACGATGGGGTTGTACGGCCGGATCGGGTGGTTCCTGCCGGTGCGACCCTCGCATCGTAAGGCGGCGATGGAGGCGCTCGACCGGGTGGGCCTGGCCGACCTGGCGCACCGTCAGATCAGCCAGCTGTCGGGCGGGCAGCAGCAGCGGGTGTTTCTGGCGCGGGCGCTGGTGCAGGACGCGCGGATCTACCTGATGGACGAGCCGTTCGCCGCGGTCGATGCCGCGACCGAGCGGGCCATCGTCCAGATCCTGCAGGACCTGCGGGCGGCCGGCAAGACCACGCTGGTGGTCCACCACGATCTGCACACCGTGCCGGAGTACTTCGACTACGTGATCCTGATCAACATGCGGATCGTCGCGCACGGACCGACCGAGGAGATCTTCACCAACGACAACCTCCGCAAGACCTACGGCGGCCGGCTGACGCTGCTGGACGAGGCCGGCGAGGCGCTGGCGCGGGAGAAGCAGCGATGAGCGAGTACCTGCCGAGCGCCGAGGCGGTCATCCGCGTGCTGACCCTGCAGGACTACAACACGCGGGTGGTCGTGCTGGGGACGGGGCTGCTGGGACTGGCGGCCGGAGTGATCGGCACGTTCATGCTGCTGCGCAAGCGGGCGCTGCTGGGCGACGCGCTCAGCCATGCGACGCTGCCGGGCATCGCCCTGATCTTCCTTTTCGTCACGCTGGCGGGGGGAGCGGGCAAGTCGCTGGCCGTGCTGCTGAGCGGGGCGGTGATCACGGGCGTGATGGGGGTGGGGACCATCCTGTTTCTGCGTCACCAGACCCGGCTGAAGGAGGACGCGGCGCTGGGGATCGTGCTCAGCGTGTTTTTCGGGGCGGGGGTGGCGGTTCTCGGCGTGGTACAGGGGATGGAGTCGGGCCATGCGGCCGGGCTGGAATCGTTCATCTACGGCAAGACCGCCTCGATGATCAGCAGCGATGCGATGCTGATCGGGGCGGCCGGTCTGCTGGTGGCGGTGGCGTGCACCGTGCTGTACAAGGAATTCAAGCTGTTGTGTTTTGATGCGGGGTTTGCGGCCAGTCAGGGCTCGCCGGTGATCTGGCTCGACGTGCTGATGATGGCGCTGGTGGTGACGGTGACGGTGATCGGCCTGCAGGCGGTGGGGCTGATCCTGGTGATCGCGCTGCTGGTGATCCCGCCGGCGTCGGCGCGGTTCTGGACGGACCGGATGCTGCCGCTGCTGGTGGCGGCCGCGTTGGTCGGGGGGATCGGGGCGATGCTCGGGGCGGCGGCCAGCGCCCTGGTGCCGCGGCTGCCCTCCGGGGCGATGATCGTCGTGACGATGACGGTGGTGTTCCTGTTGAGCATGGTCTTCGGGCGGGCGCGGGGCGTGTTGCCGCGGTACCTCGAGCACCGGGGCCTGTCGCGCCGCATCCTGCGGCAGAACCTGCTAAGGGCGCTGTACGAGTGGGCGGAGGAGCGATCGGACGGTCACGAGCCGCTCACGCCCGAGCAGGCGAGCGGAAAGGCGATGCCGTTTGGGGATCTGCTGGCCGAGCGGTCGTGGTCGATCAAGCAGTTGCGGCAGATGCTGCTGCGGGCCAAGGGCAAGGGGCTGGTCGAGCAGGTCTTGGGCCAGGACGACTGGTATCTGGCGCCGCATGGGCTTGAGGAAGCCCGGCGGGTGGTTCGCAATCACCGGCTGTGGGAGACGTTCCTGATCCACTTCGCCGACGTCGCGCCGTCGCACGTGGATCGCGACGCCGACGCCATCGAGCACGTGCTCGAGCCGGTGATGATCGAGCGGCTGGAGCGTCTTCTCGGCGAGGAGCATCTGCCGCCGATGCCGGGCAGTCCGCACGCGGTTGCGGCCGGCGGGCGTGGTGCGGACCGCCGCGGGGGGGTGTCGGCATGACACTGACCAGCCTGTCGATCGTGGATTTCTGGATCATCCTGGCGGCGGCGCTGTGCGCGGCGGCGTGCGCGCTGCTGGGCAACTTTCTCGTGCTGCGCAAGATGAGCATGATGGGCGACGCGATCAGCCACGCGGTGCTGCCGGGTCTGGCGGTGGCGTTCCTGCTGACCGGCAGCGTCGCCAGCGTGCCGATGTTCATCGGTGCGGCTGTCGTCGGCGTGCTGACGGCGTTTTTCACCGAGTGGGTGCACAGCGCGGGCAAGGTCGACGAAGGCGCGTCGATGGGGGTAGTGTTTACGGGGCTGTTCGCGCTGGGGCTGCTGCTGATCGTGCAGGCGGCCGACCACGTGGACCTCGACCCGAGCTGCGTGCTGTACGGCGCGGTGGAGCTGAGCCCGCTGGACACGGTGATGCTGGCTGGCTACGAGGTGCCGCGGGCGGTGGCGGTGCTGTCGGTGGTGCTGCTGATCGATGCGCTGGTGGTGCTGCTTTTCTACAAGGAGCTGAAGATCAGTTCGTTCGACCCGAGCCTGGCGACGACGCTGGGGATCAACTCGCGGTTCATGCACTACCTGCTGATGACGCTGGTGGCGGTCACGACGGTGGCGTCGTTCGAGACTGTGGGCTCGATCCTGGTGGTGGCGATGCTGATCGTGCCGCCGGCGACGGCGCACCTGCTGACGGACCGGCTGGGGGTGATGATCTGGCTGAGCCTGGTGCTGGCGGTCGCCTCGGCGGTGCTGGGGCACTTCGGGGCGATCTGGATCCCGTCGTTGTTCGGCTTTGCCAGCACAACGACGGCAGGGATGATGGCGGTGGCGACGGGGCTGCTGTTCGGCCTGGCGGTGCTGCTGGCACCGCGGTATGGCGTGCTCAGCAAGGTGCGACACCGGGCGACGCTGTCGCTGCGGATCCTGCGGGAGGACGTGCTGGGGATCCTGGCGCGGGCGGAGGAGCGGGCACTGACTGGCCATGACGCGGACCGGCCGCTCGAGCGGGTGGCGGGGGTTCCCGAGACGCTGACGACGGAGGAGCTGCGCGAGGCGACGCTGGCACGCCCGCTGTCGTTGCGGATGGCCCTGTGGCAGATGGTTCGCCGCGGCGAGATCGCCCCGAGCGACGGCCGGTACGGGTTGACCGATCGTGGGCGGTCGCAGGGACGGGACCTGATCCGCTCGCACCGGCTGTGGGAGACGTACCTGGCGCGGCATTTGAACCTGGCGGGCGACCACGTGCACGTGCCGGCGGACCGGCTGGAGCACGTGACGGATATGGCCGAGCGGCTGGATGCCGACCTGGATCGGCCGGGGCAGGACCCGCACGATGCGCAGATTCCGCGGCCGGGGTAGGTTGTTTCTACCCGCAGATTTCGCATATCACGCAGGTCAGAAACACCAACGGCGGGAGACAGGTTACAGGGCACGCGATGCTGGACGAGGTCACCGCCACCAGTACCGTCGGCCACATCCGGGCCAGCCGGGAGGGGCTGTTCCTGCAGAAGCGGGTCTCTGGTATTGGACGGATCCAGAGAACCTGCCTGCTCATCCGTTCTCCCGCATCTCGATCGGCACGTAGGGCAGGTCCATCTCGCCGGTGTAGACCGCCCGCGGGCGGAACAGGCGGTTGTCCGGCAGGTATTCCAGGATCCAGGAGCTCCAGCCGGCCGTCCGCGCCACCGCGAACAGCACCGGGAACATCGCCGCGTCGATCCCCAGCATGTCGTAGACGATCCCGCTGAAGAAATCGACGTTCGGGAAGATCCCCTTGCCGCCGATCCGGTCGATGACGGTCTGCTCGACGATCTCGGCCGTCTGCCACAGGTCGGTCTGGCCCTTCTGCTCGGCCAGGGTTTTTGCGTGTTTTCGGAGGATCCGCGCCCGCGGGTCATAGGCCTTGTAGACGCGGTGGCCGAAGCCCATGAACCGCTCCTTGCGGTCGAGTTTCTCCTTGATGTACTGCGCCGCCCGGTCGGGCGTGCCGATCTTTCGCAGTTCCGCCAGGGTGGCCTGGTTCGCCCCGCCGTGCAGCGGCCCCTTCAGCGCCCCGATCGCCCCGGCGATCGCGCTGTACATGTCCGACAGCGTGCTATGGATGACCATGCCGGCAAAGGTCGAGGCGTTGAGCTCGTGCTCGGCGTGAAGCATCAGGGCGATATCCAGCACCCGCTCGGCTGTATCGTCGGGCTCCTCACCGTTGACCATGTACAGAAAATTGGCGGCGTAGGAGAGGTCCTTGCGGGGCGGGACGGGCTTCTGGCCGGACTTCACGCGGGCGATGTACGCGGCCAGCGTGCCGATCTGGCTGATGATCTTGATCGCGTTGTCGGTCTCGGCCGGCAGGGCGTCGGCCGGGCGGCTCACGTGCTGGTTGATGTCATCGACGCCGGGGTCGCAGGCGCCCAGGCCGGCGACGGCGGACATCAGCATGAGCATCGGCTGGCAATCGCGCGGGCTCTCCATGACCAGTCGCATCACCCTCCCCGGGAGCGGGCGGTGGTCGGCGAGCTTGCGGCGGAAGTCCTCGAACTGGCTGGCCGTGGGCATGTGCCCGAACAGCAGCAGGTAGGCGACCTCTTCGTAATTGCTGTGTTTGGCGAGGGTTTCGATCGTGTAGCCGCGGTAGACCAGCTTGCCGCTTGTGCCGTCGACCGTGCTGATGCCGCTCTGGCAGGCGATCGCCCCTTCCAGTCCCCGGCCGAGTTCCACGGTAATCGGAAATTCCACGTGTCCGACATATTTCGCTGTCATGTTCGATTCCCTGATCTGCTTGCGAGTCTCTCAGGACGTCTGTGCCCCGATTCCAGATACGTTTCGGCTGATTCGATAAGGTGCCGGTCCGCCCAATGTGGCCGCCTTTGCATCTGTGTCAGGCTCGACACGGCCGCCGCAACGCCGTAGCATACGTCCACCGAATCATCATGAGATTATAGGGGTACGACATGGCCGATCAGATACCGGTTTACAGACTCAAGAAGGTCAGCAACCTGCCGCCGCTGTCGGCGCGACTCGATCAGGGCCCGTGGCCCGACCTGCCCGAATTCGGCGAGCTGACGCTGCTGGGCACCGCGGGCGAGCCCGCCCGCTGCAAGACCGTCGTAAAGGCCTGTTGGAGCGATACTTCAATTCGCATCCTCTGGCACTGCGAGGACGACGCCGTGCGGGCGAGCCACACCAAGCGCGACGCCCCGCTCTGGTCGGAAGAGGTGGTCGAGCTGTTCGTCTGCCCCGGGCGCAACCTGACCGACTACTACGAGTTCAACTTCAACGCCCTCGGCGCCGTCTTCGACGCCCACATCTCCAACCCCTCGATCATCCGCAACGAGTCCTTCAAGCCCGACATCCCCTGGAACTGCGAAAACCTGCAGTGGGTCGTCGCGGGCGAGGGCAAGTTCAACAACACCGCCAGCCAGGACAAGTGGTGGGCGGTCGAGGCGGACATTCCGTTTGCCTCGCTGGGCGGCGCTGCCGTGCCCAGGGTGGGCGAGTACTGGCACGCGAACGTCTTTCGCATCGAACGGACCGAGCCCGAGCAGTACTGCACCTGGTCGGTGCTGCCGGCCTTCAAGCCGGGCTTTCACCAGGCGGACCGGTTCGGCTCATGGGTCTTTATCGAGTAGGACGAGCAGCCGCTATCTGTGCGTTTCTCGCCGGGCTGGTCGGGGCATGCAACCGACCGGCGCGGCCGGGGGACGATCGTGCCCTGACCGCGCCAAGGGACGTGGCCGCGGATGCGGCGCTGCCGCTGCCGGCCTATCGCGTGCGCTACCTGGATGGCGCAGGGCCGCTGACGGCCAGGATCGATCAGCCCCCATGGACGGGCGTGCCTGACCTGGGCCGTCTGACGCAGGTCGGCACCGACGGGGCGCCGATGCGGTTCGACACCCGGGTGAAGGTCGGTTGGACCGACAAATCGATCCGGATCATCTGGCACTGCCTCGACGGCGAGATCCTGGCCGAGCACGTCGAGCGGGACAGTCCGGTCTACACGGATGACTGCGTGGAGCTGTTCGTCAGCCCGACCGGCGACCTGACGCGGTACTTCGAGTTCGTCGCCAATGCCCGCGGGGCGATGTTCGACTCGAAGATCGCCAACCCGTCGCTCAAGCGGACCGGGTCCTTCCGGATCGCCGAGGCCTGGAACTGCCCGGGCCTGCGGTGGCATGCGACGCGGGGACCGGTCGGATCGGATGGTGAGCGGTGGTGGGCGGTGGAGATGGAGATCCCCTTTGCCGGCCTGGGTGTGGAGGCGCCGGCGGTCGGGGACGTGTGGCGAGCGAACGTGTGCCGGATCGACCATGTCGATTCGGAACAATGGGGGTCCTGGTCGGCCTTGCCGCACCGGCGGTACGGCCTTCACCAATCGGACAGGTTTGGACTATGGATCTTCGAACGCTGACAAGATGCGTGCTGTCGTGCGGGGTACTGCTGGCGGCAGGCTGCGGGGACCCGATGCTGGAGGACATGACGCCGCCGCGCCCGCGGCCCGCCCACGTCGCCCAGCCGGTGACCCGCACCGCCCCCACCCAGCCGGCCCCCACGCCGCCCGGCCATGCCGACATCGAGGGCGACCTGTACCTGCTGTACCTGGTCGCCGCGGCGGACGGACAGGCCGAGGCGCCGCGCGGGCCGTACATGCAGACCGTGCAGATGGAGCACGCCGACCCGGCCAGGGTCGCCTACCTGATGGCGTGGCTGACCGATCCGGCCGGCAGCGGCGGCGGCGCGCAACGCCAGTTTCTGGTCTATGCGGATCCGGCTGTGCAGGAGTGGGCCACCCGGATCGCCTCGATGCTGGATGTGCCCGCCGATGATGACACCGCCTGGGCGGCGGCCGCGCGGGCGCTATTGAAGGTGGCGGGGCCGCGCTTCGCCGATCGGGGCGTGGCCAAGGATCTGGTCGAGGCCTTCGAGCCGATCTGCCAGGGCCGCGTCGATGTGCAGTACCGCTGGCTGGCGTGCATGCTGGCCGGGCGGCTGCAGGAAGAGATCCTCGCCCGGCCGCTGACCGCCGCCGAGCAGTTCCAGCAGGCAGCGGCGATCTCGATCTCGACGAGCCCGGCATGGTTGATCGCCCGCCACGCGCAGGCGAAGGCCCTGCTGGCCGGCGGCGACCGCACCGCCGCCCGCGCCGTCGCTCGGGGCATCGTCGAGCAGACCGGTACCCGCTTCGCCCGCACGCGGGCATATCAGGACGCGCGGGGGATGGCGGGGCAGTGAGGCGTAGGGCGGGCTGTGCCCGCCAAAACCCCGTCCAGCCGTGTAGGGTGGGCTATTGCCCACCAAGGCCTTGTGCACAGGTGCCGTTTCGAATGCGCGTGTTGTGCTCGTCCGCGGAATTTCATGGCCACACACCCGGCTTCGCCAGACAACGGCTACGCCGTGGCAAGCATCGTGGCCATGGCATCCGGTGCCTTCCTGTGGATTAGTGGAGTTAGAGCTCAATGGTATCCAGGAATCATAGCGTCGATATGCCGCCTGCGTCCCTGGTCGTTGCAGCAGTCTTGGCTTTATGCTGTAGTAGCCTGGGCCTGGTCCTCATGTCTGGCTGCAAGATGGAGGTTCAGGAACGCCTGGTGAAAGCGGAATTGCTTGTCCCGGATTATCTGAGGGTATATTCGCTTCGTGCAGAAGCCGACGCGATGCATACTGTTCCGATGGATGGCCCCTCCGGAAAGACCTGGTACCGCACTTCCGAGCCGGCGTTCGATCTACGGGACTTCGACCGAAAGTTCACGGACGCAGTTGGCAACCCTCCTGCCGCACCCACGGTTTGGGGGGTAGGGCTCTGGATTGCGGATGCCGAGAAGGACAGGCTTCGCTCCTGGTTGCAGACACAGGTAGGGCATCACATCGGGTACGTGCTGGACGGTAAGTTGCGTGCGATAGTCAGGTGGGATTCTGGGGATACCGTCACACTCGGAGTGCTCATTGGTAGCAAAGCTGAGGCCGAAGAGGTCGCCGAGAGGATTCGGCACGGGGGTATGGAGCCGCTTCCTGGCAAGGCGGTATCTACTGGGAGCGAAAAGGACGTCAAGGAGGGGATTGCAAGAATCAGGCAACACCAGCATCGGGTGCTGTGCCTGATGCGGATTCAGGATCGGATCAAAAAGTCGCTGGAGGATAGAAGGTTCAGTGCGAGCGTATCTTGTGCGCTGGAAGGCATAACGGACAATGTGTTCGTGCTGGAGAATAACATACCTCGCGCTGAGCCTGGCTCTGAGCGAATAAGGGTGCTGGTGGCGATGACTTTCAAGCCCGACTCGTCTCTGAGTGAAAAGCAAGTCATTGAGATGGTCCAGGAGGTGCTAAGCTCTGTCAGTCTGTCTGTAATGGAGTTATCCGTATCAGATCAGAAAGGACAAGATTGGATGGTTTCCGGCTGGGCGACGTTGGCTGGCGATGAAGGGAACCCTGAAGGCAATGAGCTACAGGGAAGAGCAGATTGATACTCAGGCCTCGCCCATGAGGCCCAGAGTGCAAGCGTTGTGCATCCGCAAGAGACAAAGACAGCCCATGGGCTCACGCGGGATTCTTGCCCCGAGATCCGGCGCGTCTGGGTGTGCGTAGAAACACGGCCCTGCTGCGCAGGACCGTAGCACCCGGCATAAGGCTGCTCGCGGCGGGGCAGTAACATCCGCTTGTGAATGGGCAACGTCAACTGCCTCCGCAAATCGGCCGATAGAACAGCCGTATGGAAACGGCAATCTTCGAGTCATTCCGGCAGATCGTGTACGACAAGAGCGGCATCACGCTCGGGCCGAGCAAGGAGGCCCTGGTGGCCGCCCGGGTCGGCAAGCGGATGCGCACGCTGGGGATGAGCCAGTATCGGCAGTACCTCGACCACGTCGTGCAGGACCGCACCGGCGACGAGATGGTCCAGCTGCTCGACGCGATCTCCACCAACGTGACCAGCTTCTTCCGGGAATCCGATCATTTCACGTTTCTATCGGACGCTGTCCGCGGGTGGATCGGAAAGGGCCAGCGGCGGCTTCGGATCTGGTCGGCGGCCAGTTCGACCGGCGAAGAGCCCTACACCATCGCGATGACCCTCCGCGAGGCGATCGATCAGCCGGGCATCGACACGAAGATCCTGGCGACCGACCTGTCGACGCGGGTGCTGAAGATCTGCCACGAGGGGGCCTACGACGAATCCAAGGTCAAGACGGTTTCGCGGGACCTGCTGCACAAATACTTCGACAGGCGGAGCGACCCCGACAAGACCCGCTACGTCGTCAACCAGCGGCTGCGGAGCCTGGTGACGTTCGCCCGATTGAACCTCTCGACGCCGCCGTTTCCGATGCAGGGGCCGTTCGACGTGGTGTTCTGTCGCAACGTGATGATCTATTTCGACAATGATGTTCGGCGCCGGCTGCTGCGGGAGATCAACCGCCTGCTGCGGCCCGGAGGCTATCTGATGGTCGGCCATGCGGAAAGCCTCACCGGCATGCTGCTGGACCTGAAGGTCGTCAAACCGTCGATCTACGTCAAGCCATAGGTTTTTGCGGCGCAGCCGATGCCGGCCACGGGGCGGGACGGTGAGCCGACGGAGCGGTGACGTGCAGCACGTGATCGGCATAGCCGAAATGAAAGTGACGGATCAGCCGGACGATGTCCTGGTGACCTACTCGCTGGGCTCGTGCGTCGGCCTGTCGCTCTACGACCCGAAGGCCGGGCTGGGCGGGATGATCCACTGCATGCTGCCGCTGTCGAAGATCGACCCGGCCAAGGCGCAGGCCAACCCCTGCATGTTCACGGACACGGGTGTGGGCTGTCTGCTGCAGGCGATGTTCGACGCCGGCGCCGAGCGGCGGCGGCTGATCGCCAAGGTGGCCGGCGGCTCGTGCCTGCTGGACGAAAAGGGCCTGTTCAAGATCGGCGAGCGGAACTACACGGTGCTCCGCAAGGTCCTCTGGAAGAACAATATCATGGTCGCCGCCGAGGACGTCGGCGGGACCGCCTCGCGGACGATGCATCTGTACATGGAATCCGGCTGCACGACGATCAAGATCGGCGGGCGGCAACTGGAACTGGTATAACCAGCCGGGGCTGGAAACCGGTTTGTTGCAAGGGAGCAGAAGGTGGACTCGACGGCGCTGAATATCCTGGTGGTGGATGATTCGCAGATCGTGCGATCGGTCATCGCCAAGTCCCTGGAGCTGGCGCAGGTGCCCGTGCGGATGCTCTACCAGGCCGCCAACGGGGCCGAGGCCCTGAAGGTTCTGGTCAGCCATCCGGTGGACCTGGTCTTTGCCGATATCAACATGCCGGTGATGACCGGCGTGGAGCTGGTCGAGCGGATGAGCCGCGACGACCTGCTCTGGTCGATCCCGATCGTGATCGTCTCGACCGAGGGCAGCGCCACGCGCGTGCAGGACCTGCGCAGCAAGGGCGTGCGGGCGTACCTGCGAAAGCCGTTCAAACCGGAATCGATCCGCGCCGTTATCGAGGAAGTCATGGGGGTGACCTATGCAAACTGAGACCAGGCAAGTCGCCATGGACGTCTTCTGCGAGGTGATCGAACAGATCGCCTTCATGTTCGCCGACCCTGCCGAGCCGCGGGACCTGGCGGTCCAGGGCAGATCGTTCATGCAGGCGTCGATGTCGTTCACCGGCCAGATGCAGGGCGAGGTGGCCATTGCCGTGCCAACCGACGCCTGCAGCGAGATTGCGGCCAACGTGCTGGGCATGGAAGCGGACGATCCGTTCGTTACAGAGCGATCGGCCGACGCCCTCAAGGAATTGCTGAACGTGACCTGCGGGCACATCCTGACGGGCCTGGCGGGCGAGAAGCCCGTGTTCGACCTGTCGATCCCGCAGGTGTCGGATCTGGACGAGGCGCAGCTGTCGCAGTGGCTGAGTTCGCCGACGACATTGACCTTCGCGGTGGATGACCACCCGGTGCTACTGCGCCTCCAGATGCAAGGGGGTGGGCAGGATGATTCGTGTACTGATTGTCGATGATTCGGCTGTCGTCCGTCACGTGCTGTCCCGCGAGTTGTCGCGCGACCCGGATATCGAGGTGGTCGCGACCGCGCCGGACCCGTACGTCGCGCGCGACCGCATTCTCGAATACCGGCCGGACGTGCTGACACTCGACGTGGAGATGCCGCGGATGGACGGGTTGACCTTCCTTCGGCGGCTGATGCACTATCATCCCGTGCCGACGGTGATCGTCTCGTCGCTGAGCCCACGGGGCGGGCAGGTCGCCCTGGAGGCCCTCGATGCCGGGGCGGTCGACGTGGCGTGCAAGCCGGGCAGTGCCTACAGCGTCGGCGACATGTCGATCGAGCTGATTGACAAGGTCAAGGCGGCGGCCGGGGCGAAGGTGCGGCGGCGCGTCGATACGTCGGTCGCGCCTCCGGTGGTGCGGTGCGAGGCGCTGACCTGCACGACGCACAAGATCGTGGCGATCGGGGCCTCGACGGGCGGCACGCAGGCCCTGCAGTCGATCCTCACGTCGCTGCCGGCTGGCGCGCCGGGCATGGTGATTGTCCAGCACATGCCGGAGCACTTCACTCATGCCTTTGCCGAGCGGCTCAACACCCTCTGCGCAATCGAGGTCAAAGAGGCCGGCGACGGTGACAGCGTCATCCCGGGCAGGGCGCTGATCGCCCCCGGCAACCGGCACATGCTGCTGCGGCGCAGCGGCGCGCGGTACCTCGTCGAGGTCCGCGAGGGGCCCCTGGTCAGCCGGCACCGTCCCAGCGTGGACGTGCTGTTCAAATCGGTCGCCCGCTATGCCGGCCGCAATGCCGTCGGTGCGATCCTGACGGGCATGGGCGCCGATGGCGCCGACGGGCTGGTCGAGATGAGGCGGTCCGGTGCGGCGACCATCGCCCAGGACGAGGCGACCTGCGTGGTGTTCGGCATGCCTCGCGAGGCGATTGCCCGCGGCGGGGTCGATCACGTGGTTCCCATCGAGCGCATCCCCCGCAAGATGTTGGACTTGGTTGCGGCCAAGGAATCGGCAACCGCGGCAGAGGAACTGGCGCTGGCATGCTGTCGGTAAGCCTCGTTGGCAGGCGAGGGTCCGGGCAGTAGACTGCCTCCATCGCGGCGACGCCGGGGATGTGTCGCCCGCCGATCTACAGGATGGAGGTGTACAAGATGCCGGATAACGGTCTGAAACTCGAATCGCTCTGCCAGATCGCCATTGTCGTGCGGGATATCGAACAGGCCGCCAAACGCTACGCCGCCGTCTTCGGCGTCGAGGTGCCCGAGGCGCGTCTGACTGACACCGCCGACAAGAGTCACATCCGCTACAAGGGCCAGCCGACCGAGGGGCGGGCGAAACTCGC
>JAWLBS010000068.1:0-18068 GCA_041687575.1 Phycisphaerae bacterium
GTACCGCCTTCAGGCGGTCGGCCCGAGCGAGCGCAGCGATGCGAGTGGCCGAGCCACAAAGGCAGAAGAAAGCTGCGCCACGAGAACAACGCCGCGAAGGCGCGGTACCTGCGCCGCAAGCGATCCGGAGAGCCAGGGCATGAAGCCAAGCGACCGGTACCTGAAACTCGTCGAATGGTCCGAGCAGGACGGTTGCTACGTCGGCAGGTGTCCCGGGCTGATGCTCGGCGGCGTCCATGGCGATGATGAAGCGGCCGTCTATGCGGAGCTGTGCCAGGCTGTCGAGCAGTGGATCCGGATTCACGAAGAGGACGATGAACCCCTGCCGCCCGCAACAGCCGGGAAGGAGTACTCCGGCAAGTTCGTCCTGCGGGTGGGCAAGGACCTGCATGAAGCGCTGGCGCTGGAGGCAATTCGTAAGGGCGTCAGTTTGAACACCTATTGCCTTCGCAAGCTCCGCGGGCAGCAAGGACGGAAGAAACGGGAGCAGGATCGTCTGCGGGGGTAGACGCCACTGTCTGTCGCCGGGTCTGCGGTGAACTTGTGGTCGCAGGTCCTTCCCATGTGCGTCGGGTAGCCTTGCCCATCCGCAGGGACAACGACGCCCTCGCTGACGCTTCGGGCTCCTTCCCGTTTGCTTCCGGACGCAATACTCATCCGGTGGATTCCATGGCCACATGCAGCGTGGCCATGGCACCCGCGGCACCCGGAGAATAACGTTCCACGCAACCCTCAGCGCGCCGGCGTGACCGTCTTGACGTTCTTCGGCTCAACCGCGGACAGCCCCTCGCGGGCGCGGCGCCGGCCGAAGACCTTCGCGCCGTTTCCGTCGGCCGTCACGCAGACGCTGCCGGTTGCCTGAACCAGCACCTTGCCATCCCACTTCAGATACGTCCCTTCACCCAGAACATAGCCGGTCACCCGGCCGTCCTTGACGCGGACCATCGCGAGCAAGCCATCGGTCTCCAGGTCGCCCGTCTTCAGCGGCAAACCGCACTGCTCGCCCGTCTCCTCGGACTGCCACGCCAGGTGGTCCACCTGCCCGTCGGGCAGCCGCACATCAGCCGCGCCGGCCGAGTCGCTGCGGCAAGTCACCGGCTTGGCGGCGACAGTCGGCCGCGCGGTCTGCTTGCCCTGCATCGTCGCGATCGCGGCGAAGCGGACGCGAATGCCCTTTTGCGTCGCGGTGATCCGGCGCAGGTCGTGGTTCCATCGCCCCTTCTTGGCGTTTTCGGCCACCGCGATGGTCACCTCCGGCGCCGCAGGCGCGATGAACTGCAAGGCACACGTCCCGTTCTTGCCGGTCATCACGATCGGGTCGACCATCGAGCCGGTCCCCTCGAGGGGCACATCGAGCGGCGCGTGCCACTGCCACCTGTACGTGTGCTCATCGTGGGAGAACTGCTGATCGTCGAAGGCGAACATGTACGGCGTCTCGCCCGCCTTGACGAACAGGCAGGTCCGCTCGGCGCGAATGGCCGGGTTGTCGATGATGATCGAGTTGTCGCGGTACGACCACTTCGCATCGCCGCGGACATAGTCAGCCAGGGGCCCGGTCGCCAGGCCCACGAGCGTGCCCTGCGTGCTGACGCTGTCGCCGCAGGAGCCGTGGTGGTCGTGACGGGCCCAGCCGCCTTCATTGATGATCACCATGTTGTGCTCGAAATCGACGGCGTGGTGCTCGTGGCCGTAGGGGAACAGCAGTTCATGAGTGGCGAACAGCGTTCCGAACCCGCCCAGCAGAAACGAGTTCATGTCGTAATGCTGATGATTGGCCATCTCGTACCGCGTGACGAAGGCGAAAAACGCCGCGTCGGGGTCCTCCCACGCCGTCCGTCCGAAGAAGTAGCCCGCGCGGTTCTGCGTGACCTCGAAATACTTCGAAGTCGGCATATCCGCCTCGGCCGGGCTGACCGGCTTGACATCCGTCGGGTACCATAGATACGTCACCAGTTCGTCGAGGCGGCGCATGTCCGTGTAGTTGCGCCAGGTCCACAGGCCGGTGGCGTCTTCCGTGCGGGCGGCGCCGAGCAGGTATTCAGCCGCGAACGTCCGCCGGCCGTAGTTGGTATTGTCGCCGATCGGGGCGCACCCTTCCTGCGGCATCCACTGGTACATGAGGTACTGCAAGGCGTGCATCGCGCCGGACTCACCGAACTGGTCGGGCCCGCCCGCGCGGCGCAGGGCCTCGCTGAACATGGCCGGATACTTCAGCCCGACGATCGCATAGTTCGGCCCCTCCCAGCAGATGCCCGAGGGCTTCCAGCTGATCGGATAGAAATTCTGGCTGAGCCGCCGGGTGGCCTCGTTGAGCCAAAGGTCGGCGTCCGGGTGGGTCGAGTCGGGGTAGATCGACAGGGCCAGGATGCCGAGTCCGCCGATGGGGATCGCCCCGACGTTGTACGCCGCCTCGCGCCACCACTGCTTGTTGTTGTAGGTATAGCAGGCGTCGCACCACTTCTCGAGCCCGGGCAGCAGCGCGGCCCGCTGCTGGGGCGTCATGTCGTTATAGAGCCAGTCCCACGCCAGCGCCAGGCTCCGCAGCGGGCCGGCGTGGAAGTGGAAGTCGGTCTTGCCGCCGTAGAAGTCGTACGGGTCGGCCTGGGCGAGGGCCTTTGCCATCAGGTCCAGGGCACTGGCGATCATCTCGGGGTCGCGGGTCACCTTGCCGACAAACGCGCGGGCCTCGAGCTGGTCCCACCACCTTTGCATGTTGTCGGGCTCGGCCGCCCTGTTCGACAGCCGCATCCAGCACTCGTCCAGCAGCGGGTCCTTCTCCTTGCGGGCGGCCACGTCGTTGATTTCCGACTGGCCGAAGAGCATGAACGGGTGGGCGGGCATCGCCGCCGGCGTCAGGCCGCGGCATCGCGCGGCCAGCGGGGGAGTAAGGCTCTCGCCCGCATGAGCTTGCTTCGGATCCGAAGAGATGGTCTTCACGGCAGTCCCCCCGGCGACGGCGGAGTCCGCCTTTCCGGGCGCCTGGCAACCGATCGTCGTGGATACCGCAAACGCAGCAAGACCCGCAAAGGCCATAGGGGCAACTATCCGCATCGTACTCCCTTTCGTGAGGCAGGACATCCGCGACTGCCCGGCCGGGGGCAGCCAAGTCCCGCCATCCTGCCGCGACGAAACGATTCACGCAAGCTGCCCGGGCGCTTGGCGCCCGCAAACACGCTTCCAGGGGTCTGACCCCGAAGCGGACGTCTCTCAGCGGAATCAACGCACGGATTTCGTGGCGGTCTGGGTGGCTTTCACGTCATCGGGGTCTGACCCCGTGGCGTTCGAGAGGCGCGGCGGGGCTTACCGCTCCCTCACGGTCGCGGCTCGTTGAGGCAGGACCGGGGCACTCCTCGCAGCCTCTTGCCCAAGGGGTCAGACCCCGTTGGGTCTTTCAGGCATCGGTTCCGCCACGGGAATCGGATGCGGAGATCCGGACGTAGGCGTGCTGCAAGGGGTCAGACCCCCGCCAGGCAACTTGCTCCCTTGGTCTCTTGGCGCCCGCAAAGATGGCGGTATCGTGAACACATCAGTTTAAGGAGAAGACCGATGACTGGATTGTACCCTCGTCTCAAAGGCTTGCGCCCAGCCTTGGCGGCGATCGTAGCTGCCACGTGCGTCCAGACCGCCTCCGCCCGCGTGTACACCCCCCGGGTCACCAGCGAGCACGTCGCAGATACCTCCAGCATGGAGGCCTTCTCGAACCACCCCGCCTGGAAGGACCTCACCGGCCAGGAGCGGGCCCTGGCGATCTGGAAATATTTCGTCGGCACCGAGACGGGCGTGTTCCACTACAACCCGATCCAGGAGGGGCTCGACCCGGTGATGTGGGAGTTCCGCCTGGTCCGCGACCCGATCAAGATGCTCAACACGTACGGCTACGGCTTCTGCGGGCTGTTCGGTCCGACGACCGCCGGGCTGTTCGAGCGCGTCGGCTTTGAAAAGGCCCGGGCCGTCAGCATTCCCGGCGCCGCCCACAGCGTGACCGAGGTCTGGTACGACAACGCGTGGCACTACTACGACACGGACCTGCGGGGCGTGATCTTCCAGCGCGATGGCAAGACCATCGCCAGCATCCAGGACATCCTCGACGACACCACCCTGCTGACCGACCCGTCGCGCAAGATCGAGCCCTTCTTCCCCGGCGACCGCAACGACCCCGGCATCTATGCCAAGAGCTACACCGAAAAGCCCGTCCACTACGTGTACAACTGGCAGATGGGCGGCTCGACGATGGACTATGCCCTCCGCAAGGGCGAGAGCCTCACCCGCTGGTGGCGGCCGCAGGGCGGGCGGTGGGCCCACCACAAAGAGGACGCCGGTAACGACTGGTGGCAGAACCTGATCAAGAAGGAGCCCTACGGCGCCAAGGGCAACCACCCGGAATTCAGCGTCTGGACGCACGGCAACGGCCTGTTCGAATACGAGCCCGTCCTGCGCAAAGGCTGCGGCGATTTCGCCGACGGTGTCTTCAGCCAGCAGAACGTCGCCCTGACCGACAAGGGGCTCGCCCCGGCCGGCGAGGGCCCGGCACGTGTCGTCTGGGAGGTCCTCTCGCCCTACGTGATCGTCCCCAAGGTCAACGAACTGAACGACCCCAGCGACGACAGCGAGGCCAGCGTCGTGACGTTCCGCTCGGCCGGACCGGTCCGCGTGGCGCTCTCGACCGATTTCGGCCGGTCGTGGCAGGAGGTTACCTCGTTCGACGACACCGGTGAGCACGCGATCGACCTGACCAAGCACCTGCGGGGCGGGCGGTACCAGTACCTGGTGCGGTTCGACCTGGCAGGCGGCGAGAAGCCGGCCCGGCTGGAATCACTGAACATCCGCACCTGGGTGCAGGTCGCCCCGATTTCGCTGCCGCGGCTGGAAAAGGGCGTCAACCGCATGCGCTACGCCACCGGCGACAAGGAAGGCTACAGCAGCCTGCCGTGGATGCAGATCCCGAACATGGGCGACGCCGACGAGATGGCGCGGTACTGGAGCGAGAAGCCGAAGGACTATGACCCCAAGCGCACCACGTCCCGGCTGCGGGGCGAGGGCGAGATCGTCTTTGCCGCCCCGCCGGGCCGGCGGATCCAGTGGATGAGCCTGGGCGGGTTCTTCAACGCCCATCAGCTCGAAAATGCCCCCAAGACCCGCAACGAGATCTGGTACGCCCTGGACGACTCGGACCGATGGGTGATGGCGTACCGCTCGCGGGTGCCCGAGTGGCACGAGCACTGGCACTATGCCTATGACAAGGAGATCCCCCTGCTGCGGCCGGTGGAAAAGGTCCGCGTCAAGTACATCGGCGATCCGGGCGTCAACGGCATCCGGGTGAACATCCACACGATCCAGCCGGAGGAAAAGCCCGCAACCGGCGTGGTCGTCACCCACACCTACAAGCTCGCGGGCAAGACCGTGGCCAAGAAGGTGGCCCTCGACGGCCCGAAAGACTACACCATCGACTGCCCGAGCAAGCCGGAAAACGTCTCGATCCGCCTGGAGGTGCCCAGCGACGCCGCCAGAAACGACAAGTAATCCGCAGATTACGCAGATTACACAGATTAAATAACAGCAACAACGAGCCGCGACCGTAAGGGAGCGGTAGTGCCGGGTGCCATGGCAGGGGCTGTTTCCGGCCATGGAATTCCTCGGATGGGTGGTGCGCTCCCTTCTTGAATTGCACCCCACGAAGATGTCATTCTGAGCGCAGCGAAGAATCTCTCATGGACAGCGTGCTCATGGTTTAGCGCCTCGCCTGGCAGAGATCCTTCACTTCGTTCAGGATGACAACGGGGAGCGCCCCAAACGCAAGCGGAGAATGCTCCGCTTGGTAGAGATCCTTCGCGTTGCTCAGGATGACGACGTGTGGCGGGCGTCGTTCGACTCGCTCTGCTCACTCACGGCAAGCAGCCCGCCCTACGCTTCGTTCAGGATGACAGCATGTTGTCGTTTCTTAAATCTGTGTAATCTGCGTAATCTGCGGATAACTCGTAGTCGTCGTTGCTCACGCCCCGCCGGCCTGTTCCATCTGCAGCTTCGCCTTGCTCATCAGCTGCGGCAGCTGCTCTTTGAGAACCTTGGCCTGCGGCGAGGCCGGGTACTTGCCGATCACGTCCTGGGCCAGGGCAAGGGCCTCGATGTAGCGGTGCGTCCGCATGAATTCCTTGTACTGCTCTTCGAGATCGCGGCGGATGGCGATCTCGGCATTGTCGCGCAGCGTGTCCATCTTGCCCTGCAGCAGCCGGGCCTCCACGGTATCGGGGAATCTGGCGATGACCTCGCTGGCCAGGCGGAAGGCCTCGCGGTGGTCCCTGGCGGCGACCCGCTGTTCCACCTGGGCGACCATCTGCTGACGCTGCTGCTGCTCGAAGCGCGACCGCTCCTGGCAGAGGCCGTCTACCAATTCACGCACCCTCTGGCTCTTGGGGTGCCGGGCGACCAGGTCTCGCGCGACCTGCTCGGCCCGCTCCCACGAGGCCGTCCCTACCAGCTCCCGAATGCGGCTGGCTGCGTCCTGGTACTCCGACTCCTCGGCCGCGGTGCGGGCCTCGTCGATCCGGGCCTGAAACGTCTCGATCGCCCCCCGCTCGTCGGGGCAGGTCCGGGCGTAGGCATCCAGCCGCGCCTGCGCGTCGGGAAACCGCCCCTGTGACAGCAGATGCGACAGAGACCCTTCCAGATCGCGACGGATCCCTTCGACCTGCTGAAGCCGCTTCGCCTGGCGCTGCTCGGACGACAGCAGCACGTTCTCGTTGAGCTCGTGCAGCAACTCCTGCAACTGCTCGTACCGCTGCACGTCCAGCCAGCCCGCCGACCCGCCGCCCGCCTCGGCCCCCGAGGGCGGCTCGGGCGGCAGCACGATCCCCCCGGCCGACTGCCCCAGCCGCATCAGGGCGGCCACGGTATCCTCTTGCGCCCTGGTCATGCGGGCGAGCATCTGCATCTGGTGCTGGAGATAGTTCACCACGGCCGCGATCCCCGCCAGCAGCAGGGCCGCGGCCACGCCGCCCACGCCGACCATCACGATGCCGATCACCTCGTCGATCGCGACGGCGCCCTCGCTTCGGCTGAGGACCGCCCCGAGGCGAAACAGGATGGCGATCAGCGAGACCGCCCCGATGATAAAGGCCATCGCGTACAGACAGGGGACGATCGGGTTGCCGACGGTGGGGCTGCTCGTGGTCGTCTTGTCGGGGAACTGGGACATGGCTGCAATCCTTCGCTATGGGGCCTGCGTTTGTCTGATCTCAGCCGGCCCGCACGACGAAACGCCCGGGCCGTGGGGACAATTCTAACCGCGCCCGGCGGATATCGGCAAGGCGGGAGCCGGGGCGTTTTCCAGGGGTCTGACCTTTCAGGTATTGGTGCCCCCAAGGGAGTTGAATCGTGGGCTCGAACGTGGGCGTGCTACCAGGGGGCAGACCCCCGGCAGGCGGCCCGCTCTGCCACTGAGTCCAGGATGCGTCCGGCCGTCACGCATCCCGATTCGTGACGGATTGCACGGACCTGCGGTGCAGGTATAATTGGGTGTTTGGTCGATGCCAACGCCACCCGTAAACGCACAGGAGACGCCAGAATGCCCAGAATCCGACTCTTTACGCCCGGCCCGGTCATGATCCCCGACGAGGTGCTCCTGGAGGCCGCCCAGCCGCTCGAGCATCACCGCACGCCGGTCTACCAGAACCTGCTCAAGGAGGTCACCGCCGGCCTGCAGTACGTCTTCCAGACCGCCGCCCCCTGCATCACCATCGCCGGCAGCGGCACCTCGGGCATGGAAGGCGCGATCGTCTCGTGCGCCCGCCAGGGGCGCAAGGCCCTCATCTGCGACGGCGGCAAGTTCGGCGAGCGTTGGGGCAAGGTCTGCGACGCCTACGGCATCGAGCGCGTGACCTACCAGATCGAATGGGGGCACGGGGCCAAGGCCGAAAAAATCGCCGACTACCTCGCCCGGGACAAGGCCATCGGCATGGTCATCGTCGTCTACTCCGAGACCAGTACCGCCGCCGTCTCAGAACTCCAGAAGATCGCCGAAGTGACCCGTGACACCGACGCGCTGCTGATCACCGACGCGATCACCGCCGCCGGGGCGATCCCCCTGAAGATGGACGAGTGGGGCGTCGATGTGGTGGTCACCGGCTCGCAGAAGGCGATGATGCTGCCGCCGGGTCTGGCCTACGCCGCGATCGGACCCAAGGCCCAGGCCGTCATCCAGGAAGTCAAGCCCAGGGCCTTCTACCTGTCCTACAAGGCCTATCTCAAGAGCCTCGCCGACAACGACGCGCCCTACACCCCGGCGATCACCCTGGTCCGCAGCACCCACAAGGCCCTGGAGATGATCAAGGCCGAGGGCATCGAGAACATCTGGTGCCGCGTCGCCAAACTCGCCCGCGCCACCCGCGCCGCGGCCGACGCCATGGGCCTGAAGATCTTCCCGGCCGATCCGGTCGACTCGCTGACCGCGATCCTGACCCCCGAGGCGGTCAATGTCTCGGCGCTGCGCAAGCTGCTCCAGACGAAGTACGGCGTCCACGTTGCCGACGGTCAGGACCAGCTCAAGGGCAAGGTTGTCCGCGTCAGTCATATGGGCGCCGTCGACGAGTACGAGACCATCGGGGCGATCGGTTCGCTCGAACTGGCGCTGAAGGAGATGGGACATACCTTCAAGCTCGGCTCGGGCCTGGCTGCTGCGCAGGAGGTCCTGGCCGAAGGGTAGACACTGCGGAGGTCGACATCATGACGATCCGAGAACCCGCGGTCGCGGGCATCTTCTATGCCGGCTCACCCCGGCAGTGCCGCGAGCACCTGCAGCAGCTCGTGCCCGAGAAGGTCGATATGGCTGATCTGCCCGAGACGATTCGCGGCGGGATCGCCCCGCACGCCGGCTGGGCCTACAGCGGCCGGGTCTGCGGCCTGGTCTACGCGGCGATCGCCGCCCGGACAACGCCCCGGACCGTCGTGTTGTTCGGCGCATCGCACCGCCGCTTGGGCAGTAACGCCGCGGTCTTCCCCAAGGGTACTTGGGAGACGCCGCTGGGGCAGGTCGCTGTCGATGCCGATCTGGCCGAGAAGGTCACGGCGGGCGCCGGTGACATCGCGGTCGACCCCGACGTCCACCAGGGCGAGCACAGCATCGAGGTGCAGGTGCCCTTCGTGCAGTATCTCTGGCCCGAGGCGAAGATCCTGCCGATCCTGGTAGAACCGTCCCGCGGGGCGCCCGGGATCGGCGAGGCTGTCGCCCGCGCCGCCGGCGCCGAGGTCGTGTACGTCGGCTCGACCGACCTGACCCACTACGGGCCGTCGTACGGGTTCGCCCCCGAAGGCGGCGGCCAACGAGGGCTCGCCTGGGCCAAAGACGTGAATGACCGCCGGATCGTCGAACTGATGAGATCGATGAAGGCCGAGCTGATCGTTGATGAAGTGATCGAAAACCGCAACGCCTGCGGCCCCGGGGCCGTCGCCGCGACGATCGCCGCTTGCCGCGCCGCCGGCGCGACAAGAGGGGTCCTGCTGGCCCACGTCAACAGCGACGAGGTCGCCCGGTCGGCGGGGGCGCCCGGCGGGGCGGACGCGGTCGGATATGCGGGCATCGTGTTTGGTCAGTAGCAGGGACTTCGATTGGAGGCATACGTGTTCGGCCGCAAGAAAAACCAGATCCAGATGACGTTGGACCAGTGCCTGGCATCGGCGGTCGTGCCGAATCCCCAGGTCACGGAAAAGGACCTGCCTGACGGCCGCATCGAGCTGACGCTGCCGTACCTCAAGCCCTGGCTGGTCCGCAAGATCTCGCGCAAGGGCAAGACCTTTCCCCGGCGCTTCGAACTGGACGAGGTCAGCGCCGACCTGTGGCGTCAGATCGACGGCAAACGGACCGTCGCCGACATGGTCGACTACATGGCCCAAAAGGGCGACACGCCCCCCGATCAGGCGCAGGAATCGGTGCTCAACTACATGAACATGCTGCTGACCCGCGGCCTGATCGGTCTGGCCGTGCCGAGGAAGACTTGACGTCTGCCTACCCCATCCACCCCGGCATCACCAGGATCAGCAACCACATCGCCAGGCCCGCATACATCCCCGCCATCAGGTCGTCAGCGAGGATCCCCACGCCCCCCGGCAGGAACTCCGCCTGGCGGGCCGGCAGGGGCTTGATGACGTCCGTCACGCGAAACATCAGAAAGGCGATCCCCGCGGCGAAGATCTGCAGGCGGCCGACCGGCAGGAACGCCACCGGCAGCAGCGAGACCCACTGGCCGGCAAACTCGTCGATGACCACCTTGCCGGGGTCCTTGCGGCCCCAAACCATGATCGCGTAGTCCCCCAGGCTCACACAGATCGCCGAGGCGGCGATAATTCCCGCCACGGTCACGGCGACGATAAGCCAGGCATCATGGCTGGTCCGCATCACCACGGCGACCGCCACCAGCCAGATGAGCATGGCGGCAAACGATCCCCACGTGCCAGGCGCGATCGGCAAAAAGCCCGTCCCAAAGCCACTCAGCAGGAATTTTCGCACGAACCCGCCGCTCCCATTCTGCTGGTCACCGCTCCGACAGGAGGAATTCCGCCCGGCGGAGATACACCACCAGGCTCACGACCGTAACCGCGACCGCCAGACCGGCCGCAATCTGCCGGCTGACGTACCACGGGCCGGAGATCGCAACCCCGCCCAGCCACAGGCTCAGCAGGATCCAGCCGATCGCAACCGACTGCACGGCCATCTTCAGTTTGCCGTAGAAGGTCGCGGCGAACTGCGTGCCCTGAGCCTCGCTGACCATCCGCAGGTCGGTCACCAGGAGTTCGCGGATCAGAATGATGATGACCATCCATCCCTCGACGCCGGTAACGTTCCCGCCGCCAAGCGCAAAGTGGCTGCTGGCGAGGAAGATGTACGCCCCCAGGACCAGGACCTTGTCGACGAACGGGTCGATGACCCGGCCGAACATGGTCACGCCGCTGTGCCGCCGGGCGATCTCGCCGTCGATCACATCGGTCACACCCGCGAGGATGTACAGCCCCAGCCCGATCAGCAGCAGGCCCATTCGCGGGACCTCGGCCCCGGCGTCGAACATCGACAGGACCGCAAAGAAGATGATCGCCACAAGCAGCCGGCTCAGCGTAATCTGGTTGGCCAGATTGAATCTCATCAGGACCTTTCGGCACTCTTTCTGATCTTGCATGGTACGCATGACGGCGCCGCCGGCGCTATCACCTCCTGGTTGGGCGGCCAGGCACCGACAACGGCCTGGCCAGCAGATCGTAGCCGTCGCTGCCGGTGCACCGGACCTTCAGGACCGTGCCGGGCGGCAAGGCCCCGGGCGATGCGACGCGTGTCAAGCTGTCGACCTCGGGGGCTTGCCCCCCGTGCCGGGCCTCATACCAGCCCGCCCGCTCGGACGGGCCGTCCACAACGACCTCCAGGACCCGTCCTTTGCTTGCCCTTGCCGCGTCGAAGGCAATCTGCTGCTGGGCCAGCATCAGGCGGTCCAGCCGCTGCTGTTTCGTGTCATCGTCAATCTGCCCGTCCAGGTCGGCCGCGGGCGTTCCAGGCTCCGGGCTGAACGCGAAGACACCTGCAGCATCAAAACATTGTTGCCGCACAAACGCAAGTAGCTCATCGAATTGCGACTCGGTCTCGCCGGGAAACCCGACGATGAAGGTCGTGCGGATCGCGATGCCGCCCGCCCGCTCGCGAAGCCGGCCGAGCAGGCCCTCGATCATCGCCCGGTCGCTGCGACGCCCCATCCGCCGCAGGATCTGGTCGTTAATGTGCTGCAGGGGCATGTCGACGTATTTAACCACGCGGTCGCATGCGGCGATCGCGTCGATAAGCCGATCGTCGAACTGGCGTGGGTAGGTGTACATCAGCCGCAGCCAGCTTACGCCGGGCACATTGTTGAGCTGCGTTAGCAGCCCCGCCAGGCCCGATTCGTAGCCGATGTCGGCGCCGTAGCGGGTTGTATCCTGCCCGATGACAATGAGTTCCGTCGCGCCGTCGGCGGCCAGTTCGTTGGCCTCGGCGAGGATCTCCTCGGGGGGCTTGCTCCGAAACGGCCCGCGAATGGCGGGGATCGTGCAGAAGGTGCACTTCTGGTCACACCCCTCGCTGATCCGCAGGTAGGCGTAGTGCTGCGGGGTGAGCCGCAACCGCCCCCGGTCGGTCCAACCCGCCGCCGGATCGTAGCCAGGCAGGACGGCGGCACCGGGGTCCGCACCGCCTTGCGACGTACGTCCCATAACCCGCAACACGGTCTCGGCCACGGTTTCCCGGCCGTGCACGCCGACGATCGCATCGACAAACGGCGCTTCCGCGAGCAGGCCCTGCCCTTCGCGCTGAACGAGGCAACCAGCCAGTACGATCCGCTTGCTGGGGTCCTGCCTTTTGAGGTCCTGCAGTTCGTCGAGAATTTCGAAGACCTCGTCCTTGGCGGCCTGGAGGAAACCGCAGGTATTGACGAGAATGACGTCGGCCTCGGCAGGCTCCGGCGTGATGGCGCAGCCGACCTCGGCGAGGCTCGCGAGCATCTTCTCGGAATCGACCAGGTTTTTCGGACAACCCAGCGAGATCATCGCCAGGCGGATCCACTCATCCGTCCGCCCTTGCGGCATCGTATCACCTGACTCCACTGCGTTTGCGTTGAGATCCAGCTCGACCCCGGGACCCGGCGACTGCTACATGGCAGCGGCTCCGCCCCGCGCCGCACGAAACCTTCATTGTACACGCGAGTTACCCGATTCGCGACAGGATGCGACAAGAAAGCCGTCGAGATGTGTCCGGTTCGACTCAGGGCATGCATCCGCAGGGCTGCCAGAGGTCTGCCCCCACCCCCGCAAGCACTGGCCCTTTCCAGGAGGCCCCGGCAGGGGCACCGCTGTGCCACGGACCCCCGGATGCTCCCCAGCCGGCACCCGGCGTCCGTTCGAGCTGGGATTTCCCGCGGGGAAATGGTATAACCGATGATCGCATAGCCGCAATCGCGGTCATCTCAACCCGAAAGCACAGGGTCCGATCTGGGTGATGGAGGAGGAAAACGAATGCGTACGATCATGTCCCGTCTGACGCGGCGGCTGAGCGCTGCCGCCCCTGCTGTCGTGGCGTTTCTTGCCCTGGCGAGTTTGCCGATGGCGGCCCCGGCGGCGGTTTATGAGATCTGGCCCGGGGCGTCGCTGGGGGCGGCGATTTCGAATCTCCAGCCCGGCGACACGCTGATCCTGCATGCCGGCGACTATGCCCGCACCTGGACCGGGCAGTTCAAGGGCGGCACGGAGGGCAACTGGATCACGATCAAGGGGGCCGACGGCGAGCCCCGCCCACGGATCGTGTACAACGGCGTCGACCGCAACGTGTTCGACCTGTCCGGCGCGGCGTACATCAAGTTCGAGAACCTCGAGATCTATGGCGGGTCCGACGCGTTCAAGATCCAGGGCACCTGCCACGACATCACCATCGAGAATGTCTACATGCACCACCTCGGCAGCGGCGGGGTGAACTGCTCGGGCATCACCGAGCTGTACAACCTGACCGTCCGCGACTGCGAGATCGCCTACACGTCCTACGGCACCTGGACCCCGGGAGAGGGCTTCTACCTCGGTGGGCACGGCAAGTACAACCAGCCGCAGGTGCACGACTCGCTGATCGAGCGGTGCTACATCCACAACATCGGCGGCAGCCAGGGCGACGGCATCGAGCTCAAGCACGGCTGCCACCGGGTCGTCATCCAGGACTGCGTCATTCAGGCCTCCGCGCCCGGCAACTACCCGGGCATCACCGCCTGGGGAACCTACAAGAACAATCCGTCCTATAATAACATCATCCGTCGAAACCTCGTCTACAGCTCCGCCGACGCCGGCATTCACGTCACCGGCGAGGTCAACATCGAGAACAATATAGTCGTCAACAGCCTCAGCCGCGGCATCCACTGCCGCCGCCGGGACTACGATGGGGTCATGCGAGACACGCGAATCGTCAACAACACGATCTACAACGCCGGGGGCGCCGCCCTGCACCTGGTCAACTGGGACGTCGGCACCAACCTCGTCCTGGCCAACAACGTCATCTACCAGGCCTCGCCCGACGCACAGGCGATCAACGCCCTGAACCCGCTGTCGGCCGCAACGGTCGTCAAGAACCTCTACTACGGCGTGAGCAACGAGGTCAACCGGGGCCTGGTGGCGGGCCCCGCCCCGGCCGAGATCTTCATCAATCCCTCCACCACGCTGGGCACGATGGACCTGGCGCCGCTGGCTGGTGGGCAACTTATCGACGCCGGTGACAACACCTACGTCCCGACGCTGGACTTCAACAACGTGGCGGTCTGGCAGGGCGCGGCCGCCGACATCGGCGCGTACGAATCGACGGGCGCGACGAACCTTGGATGGCCGCTGGCGGCGACGTTCAAGCAGGTCGGCGTCCCGGGAGACATCAACCTGGACGGCCACGTCAACGCGATCGACCTGCTGCGCCTGGCGAACGCCTTTGCGACCTCATCGGGCGATCCGAACTACGACCCCGACGCCGACATCAACGGCGACGGTATCATCAACGTCATCGACCTGCTGATGCTGGCGCACGTCTTCGGGCAGTTCTGACGCGGACGGTAACTGGGATCACTTTTGCGGCGGCCCCGGCGCCCGGCCACGGCCCGATCTGGCCGAAACCGGCGCCGAGGCCGTCGCGCCATTCGCGCCAACAACTGGGGAAATTTCCGCACATTCCCGCGCCGCAGGCCCCAGCCGCAACCAAGGGCCTCCGGCTGGCCTCACCTTGCCATCAACCGCGCGCCTAATATTCTGGCTGCCAATGGCGTCAGGCCGCAACCTGATTTATCTGCCTTTCGGCCGAATCTGTCCGATTGGCAAGCCAATTGCATTCACTGATAGACGGAATCAGGTTCGGCGCTTACAGTTGACGTTGGAAAAGCCGACGATGAACAAACGCACCCAATCGACAACCAGAAAATCCGCGGCGCCCCCCGCCCGCGAGCGGCTCCGCGTGCGCGGCCAGGTGCAGGGTGTGGGGTTCCGCCCGTACGTCTATCGCCTCGCGACCGAGATGCACCTGGCGGGCCACGTGTCCAACGATGCGGCCGGGGCGACCATCGAGGTGCAGGGATCGCCCGGCGACCTGGCGCGATTCCGCCGGCGGCTCGCCGCGGAACTGCCCCCGCTAGCCGAGATCAGCGACCTGCAGTGCGAAGCGATCGCGCCGGACGGGCAAACCGACTTCGTCATCCGCCACTCGCAGCACGCCGGCGCGGCCGAGGCCCATGTCACCGTTGACGTGGCGACCTGCGACGACTGTCTGCGCGAGATGCTCGATCCCGGCGACCGCCGGTACCGCTACCCGTTCATCAACTGCACCAACTGCGGCCCGCGCTACACGATCGTGCGGTCGATCCCGTATGACCGGCCGAACACGACGATGGCCGTGTTCCCCATGTGCGATGCCTGCCGCAAGGAGTACGAGGACCCGCTCGACCGCCGGTTCCACGCCCAGCCGGTCGCGTGCCCGGCGTGCGGGCCGAAGGTCTGGCTGGTCGACGCCAAGGGCAAGCGGATCGAGGCGGACGACCCGATCCGCGAGGCAGCCGCGATGTTGCGCGACGGGCGAATCGTGGCGATCAAAGGGCTCGGGGGTTTTCACCTGGCATGCCTGGCGAGCAGCGACGAGGCGATCGCGGGGCTTCGCCGCCGCAAGCACCGCGACGACAAGCCGCTGGCGATGATGGCTCGCGACATGGCGACCATCGAGCGGGTCGCCGAGGTCCCCGACGACGCCCGCACGGTGCTGCTGAGCCCGGCGCGGCCGATCGTGCTATTGCCCAAGAAAGACTCCTCGCCGGTCAGTCGGCACGTTGCACCCGGCACGGACAGTTACGGCATGATGCTGCCGTACACGCCGCTGCACCACCTGCTGCTGGACCAGATCGACCTGCTGATCATGACCAGCGGCAACCTCTCGGACGAGCCGATCTGCAAGGACAACGATGAGGCCGTCGAGCGGCTGGCAGGCATCGCCGACGCGTTCCTGCTGCACGACCGCGACATCGAGCGGCAGGTGGACGACTCGGTGGTCCAGGCCCGCGGCGAGCGGCCGATGATGTTCCGCAGGGCCCGCGGGTATGTGCCCCGCCCGATACTGCTGGGCGGCAAGGCGTCCGAGCCGGTGCTGGCGGTCGGGCCGGAGCTGAAGAACACCGTCTGCCTGCTGCGGGGCGAGCAGGCGGTCCTCAGCGAGCACGTCGGCGACCTGACGAATGCGGCCGCATATCGCCATTTCCTCGGCGCGATCGACCACTTGCAGGCCCTGCTGGAGACGCAGCCGAAAGTGGTCGCCCACGACCTGCACCCGGTCTACATGTCGACCCAGTACGCAAAGGGCCTTCGCGGCGTGCGGCTGGTTGGGGTGCAGCACCACTTCGCCCATGTGCTGAGCTGCATGGCCGAACACCAGCTCGACGAGCCGGTCATCGGCATCGCGGCCGACGGGACCGGCTACGGCGACGACGGGGCGATCTGGGGGTGTGAGATCTTCCGGGCCGAGCGGACCGACTACACCCGGCTGGGGCACCTGCGCTATTTCCCGCTGCCCGGGGGCGACGCCGCGGCCAGACAGACGTTCCGCCCGGGCCTGAGCCTGCTGCACGAGACGTTCGGGGCGTCGGGGCTTGGCCTGCACCAGGCGCAGTCGATCGACGAGCCCTTGCGCAATGCGTTGGGCGAGATGCTCGTGCACAAGGCGGCCACCGTCTCGACCAGCAGCCTCGGGCGGCTGTTCGATGCGGCGGCATGGCTGACCGGGCTGTGCGCGGAGAACGCCTTTGAGGGACAGGCCCCCATGGCCTTCGAGGCAGCCATCGAGCCGGACGAGGCCTACTATCCGCACGCGGTGGAGCACCACGGGCGGCGGTTCGAGCTGGACTACCGGCCGATGATCAGCGCCATGCAGGCGGACATCGATTCGCGGGTGCCGGTTGGACGGATCGCCGCACGGTTCCATAATACACTGGCCGAGCTGCTCAAGGCGGCGGCGCTGATCGCACGGGACCTGACCGACCTGCACAAGGTGGTGCTCTCGGGCGGCTGTTTCGCCAACCGTTATTTGAGCGAACAGCTGGCGGGCCGGCTGGAACAGGTCGGCTTTGAGGTATACAGTCACCGGGTCGTGCCGTGCAATGACGGCGGGGTGGCGCTGGGTCAGGCGGTGCATGCGGCGGCGGTTGTGGAAAGGAATAACGATGTGTCTGGCCATTCCGGGATTGATCGATAAGCTCGACGGCGAGCGGGCCGAGGTCGTGATCGGCAGCAACCGGTACGAGGTATGCACCGTGCTGACGCCCGAGGTGCAGCAGGGCGACTACGTGCTCGTCCACGCCGGCTACTCCATCACCCGCCTGGAGCCCGAGGAGGCGAAGGAAACCTTCGCCCTGCTCCAGCAGATCGAGGCCGTCCCGCCCGAAGGCGAGGCGCAAGCCCCAGAGGGCGATGCGATTCCGTAGGGCGGGCTGCGCCGGGTGCCATGGCCGCGCTGCTTGCCACGGCGTAGCCGCCGTTTGGCGAAGCCGGGTTGTGGCCATGGAATTCCTCGGATGGGTGTTGCGCCCGGAAGATGTTGTAGGGCGGGCTATTTGCCCACCAGTCCCGCTGGACACCCGCCGCGCCCACGGCGATAAGCAGTGGAAACTATCATGGCAACCATAACAACACCACAAAAATTCCAAAACCTGCAGCACCGCCTGCAAACCGCCGCCGACCGCATCGGCCGGACCGTCCGCATCATGGAGGTCTGCGGCACGCACACGGTCGCGGCCAGCCGCAGCGGCCTTCGCAGCCTCCTGCCCGATTCGATCAAGCTGATCAGCGGGCCGGGCTGTCCGGTGTGCGTCACGAGCCAGGCCTATATCGACGCCACCGTCGAGCTGGCGCTGACGCGAAAGGCCGCCATCGCCACCTACGGCGACATGGTCCGCGTGCCCGGCAAGCGCGGTAGCCTCGAACACGCCCGCGCCGAAGGCGCCCGCGTCCGCGTGGTGACCTCCGCGCTGGATGCCCTGAAGCTCGCCAAAGCCGAGCCCGACACCCAGGTC
>JAWLBS010000069.1:0-17985 GCA_041687575.1 Phycisphaerae bacterium
CGGGACTCCCAGCACCCGCTAAAGCGGGGACTCCGAACTCTGTGCCATCCACTTGATAGAATCCGTTGACCGGTTAAGCTTGAGGCAAGCGCCGCGGCGGGTGGTCCGTCGCGCGCCGGGAGCCGAACTCTATGGCCGCAGCCGAAATGTTTCACGCAACGACAATCCTGTGCGTCCGGCGCGACGGGCAGGTGGCAATGGGCAGCGACGGACAGGTCACCCTGGGAAACACCGTCTTCAAGCACGATGCCATCAAGATCCGCCGCCTGGCGAGCAACCAGGTCCTCGCCGGCTTTGCCGGGGCGGCCGCCGACGCGTTCGCCCTGATGGAACGCTTCGAGGCCAAGCTCCAGGGTGTGCCCGGCAACATCCGCCGCGCCGCCATCGAACTGGCCAAGGACTGGCGGACCGACCGGGCCCTGCGGCGCCTAGAGGCGATGATGGCCGTCGCCGACGGCCAGACCAGCCTGATCGTCGGCGGCAACGGCGACGTGATCGAACCGTCCGACGGCCTGATCGGCATCGGCTCGGGCGGGCCCTACGCCCTGGCCGCCGCGCGGGCCCTGATCGGCCACACCGACCTGCCCGCCCCCGAGATCGTGCTGCAGGCGCTGAAGATCGCCGGCGACATCTGCATCTATACCAATACCCGCATCGTCGTGGAGACGCTCTAGACCATGTCCTTTACAGATAAACTGCTGAACGTGCTGAGGCCCGGCGAGCCGGCCGGCGTCGAGGCGATGACCCCCAAACAGATCGTCGAGGCCCTCGACCGCTACATCGTCGGCCAGAATGCCGCCAAGCGGGCGGTCGCGATCGCGGTCCGCAACCGCTGGCGCCGGCTGCACCTGCCCGAGGATATCCGCAACGACGTCGCCCCGAAAAACATCCTGATGATGGGCCCCACCGGCGTCGGCAAGACCGAGATCGCGCGGCGGATCGCCGGCCTGCTGCAGGCGCCGTTTCTCAAAGTCGAAGCGACCAAGTTCACCGAGGTCGGCTACCACGGCCGGGACGTCGAGACGATCATCCGCGATCTGACCGAACTGGCGGCGCGGATGGTCCAGACGGAACTGGCGGAAAAGGTCCGCGGCCAGGCGGAGGGCCTGGCCAACGAGCGGCTGCTCGACGCGCTGGTGCCCGGGCCTCGCTACCCGGACACCGAAGAGGCCCGGGAGCGCCGCAAGCGGACCCGCGAGCGCATGGCGGCGCAGCTCCAGGCCGGCGAGATGGAGGAGCGCCAAGTCGAGATTGACGTCGAGGAAAAGGCCGCCACACCAGGCATCGCCGCGATCATGGGCGGCGACGACCAGATGGAGATGCAGCTGCAGGACATGCTCCAGAAGATTATGCCCAGTCAGCAAAAGTCCCGGCGGATGACCGTCGCCGAGGCACGGCGGATCCTGACCGACCAGGAGGCCCAGCGCCTCGTCGACCCCGAGCAGGTCAAGCGCGGCGCGGTGGAGCGGGCCGAACAGACCGGCATCATCTTCCTCGACGAACTCGACAAGCTCTGCGGACCGAGCAGCGCCTACGGCCCCGACGTGAGCCGCCAGGGCGTCCAGCGCGACCTGCTGCCGATCGTCGAGGGCAGCACCGTCTCGACCCGCTACGGACCGGTGCGGACTGACCACATGCTGTTCATCGCAGCCGGGGCCTTCAGCCACTCCAAGCCCAGCGACCTGATGCCGGAGCTGCAGGGCCGCCTGCCGATCCGTGTGGAGCTCGACGCGCTGACCAAAGACGACTTCGTGCGGATCCTCACCGAACCGGAAAACGCCCTGACCCGCCAACAGGTCCTGCTGATGAAGGCCGAGGACGTGACGATCACCTTCTCCGAAGACGCGATCGAGGCGATGGCGGAGATCGCACACCAGGTCAACCGCACCGCCGAAAACATCGGCGCCCGCCGGCTCTACACGGTGATGGAAAAGGTGGTCGAGGAGCTCTCCTTCGAGGCCTCCGACCTGGCCGGCCAGACGATCCCCATCACCGGCGACTACGTCCGCCAGCGCCTGACCGACATCGCCGGGGACGAGGACCTCCAGAAGTTTATCCTGTAGGTGGGCCATGCTGGACCTGCAGCTGCCCCTGTGGGGGACCATCCTGGTCTTTTTGGTCGCCTGGGCGGTCATCGCCGCCGCCGGCACCCGCCTGGCGCGCCTGGCCGACCACCTCGCCGACCGCACCGGCCTGGGCGAAGCGCTGATGGGCTCGATCTTCCTGGGCGCCACCACGAGCCTGCCCGGCATCGTCACCTCGACCACCGCCGCCGCGGCCGGCCACCCCGAAATGGCGGTCGCCAACGCCATCGGCGGCATGGCCGCCCAGACGGCCTTTCTGGCAATCGCCGATTTCTTTCACCGCAAGGCCAACCTCGAACACGCCGCCGCGTCCGTGCCCAACATGCTCAGCGGCGGCATGCTGATCGTGCTGCTGGCGATCATCCTGTTCGGGGCGGACGCGCCCTCGGCCAGCGTCTGGAGTATCAATCCCACGACGATCGTGCTCATCGTCGCCTACGTGTTCGGCATGCGGATCATCCACCGCAGCGCCCAAAGCCCGCAGTGGCAGCCCAAAAAGACCCGCTTCAGCCAGGTCGAACCCCCGCCCGACCAGACCGCCAAAGGCGAGAGCCTGGCGTGGATGTGGATCCGCTTTGCGATCTATGCGGCACTGACGGGCATCGCCGGCTGGGCGATCGCCCGCAGCGGCATCCAGCTCGTCCAGAATGCGGGCCTGAGCGAAAGCCTCGTCGGCGGCATCTTCACCGCCGTGAGCACCTCCACACCCGAACTGGTCACCGCCGTCGCCGCCGTGCGACAAGGCGCGCTGAAGCTGGCCGTGGCCGACATCATCGGCGGCAATACCTTCGACGTGCTGTTCGTGGCGGCCGCGGACATCGCCTACCGCGAGGGCTCGATCTACCACGCCGTCGGCGCCGACAGCCGGCTGATGATCGCCCTGACGATGGTCATGACCGGCATCCTGCTGATGGGCCTGATTCACCGCGAAGCAAAGGGATGGCTCAACATCGGCTTCGAGAGCGTGCTGATCCTGGTGGTGTACATAACCGGGCTGGTGATCTTGACGTTGGGGGGATAATTCCCCGTCGAGCTGGCATCGCCCGTGCGGCCTGCCCTATAGTAGGTGTTCGCCGCGCACCTGGCGGCGCCGCTTTCAGATTCTTTTTGTACAGGATTGCAGGAGACAGGCAGTATGAGGACCAAACCTTACGGCCGGACCGGCAAAAACGTGACGGTCATCAGCTTCGGCGGCATGCGTTTCGCCAACCCCCAGGACATCGACGCCAATGCAGACATCGTGCTGCACGGGTTCAACAAGGGCATCAACTATTTCGATACCGCCCCCGGCTACTGCGGCGACAAGAGCGAGGACATCTTCGGCGCGGCCTTCCGGCGGATGCCGCGCGAGAAGTTCTACTGCTCCAGCAAGTGCATGGCCGACGACGGCGCCCAGTTCCGCGAAAGCCTCGAACGCTCGCTGAAGCGCCTCGGCGTCGAGCAGATCGACTTCTTCCACATCTGGTGCATCGTCCGCCCCGAGCAGTGGAAAGAGCGCCACGACGGCGGCGCGGTCGCCGCGGCGATCAAGGCCAAGGAGGAAGGCCTGATCGGCCACGTCGTCACCAGCGTCCACCTGACCGGTGCCGAGACCTGCGAGATCCTCAAGGAGGACTTCATCGAGGGTCTGACCATCGGCTACAACGCGCTGAACGCGCCGTACCGCGAGCAGGCGCTCGAGTTCGCGCAGCGGCACAACCTCGGGGTCGTTACGATGAACCCGCTGGGCGGCGGGGCGGTCCCCACGCACGCCGACCGGCTCGCGTTCCTCAAAGCCCCCGGCGACGCCGACGTCGTCCAGGCCTCGATCCGCTTCAACATCTCGCACCCGGCCGTCACCAGCGCGCTGGTCGGCTTTACGACGAAGGAACATGTCGACCAGGCCGTCGCCGCCGCCGAAGGCTTCGAAGGCTACCCGTCCGAGCACCTGGAAAAGGTCCGGACGCAGCTGTCGGATGCCTTCGAGGGCCTGTGCACGATGTGCGGCTACTGCATGAACTGCTGCCCCAACGAGGTGCCGATCTCGAAGCTCATGGAGAGCTACAACTATAAGATACTGGAGGGCGAGGACCAGGGCATCCTCAACCGCCTGCGGTGGCACTGGTGGATGCCGCCCGAGACTGCCGCCGACTGCATGGCCTGCGCCAGGTGCGAACAGAAGTGCACCCAGCACCTGCCCATCCGCGACCGCCTGAAATACATCGCCGCGCTCAAACAGGAGTAGGCGGAAACGAGCTATCCGCAGATTACGCAGACTGGACACTATAACGAGCCGCGACCGTGAGGGAGCGGTAAACCCGCCGATAAGGGTGAACGCACACGGGCGGCAATGCGAAACAGGGTGCCGGGAAGGCTGTTCTTCCCGGCACCCTTTTTTCAGACGTCGAGGCGCTTGACGTTCAGGGCGTTGGTCTCGATGAACTGCCGGCGGGCCTCGACGTTCTCGCCCATCAGGATCGAGAAGATCCGGTCGGCCTCGCGGGCGTCGATCTCGAACTGCTCGGCGTCGGTATCGTCCTCGGTGATCCGGACCCGCAGCAGCGTTCGCAGCTCGGGGTCCATCGTCGTCGTCCAGAGCTCCTCGGGGTTCATCTCGCCGAGGCCCTTGAACCGCTTGAGCGAAACGCCCTTGCTGCCGACCTGGCGGACCGCCTCGGGCAGCTGCGTCACGTTCTCCAGGTCGCGGTCCTCGGCCCCCTCGCGCAGCAGGACGTACCTGGCCCGCTCGGGCTCGCCCGCCGCGTCACGCTTGCGAACCACGAACAGGTCCTCCAGGCGAATGTGGTGCTGCTCGGTCAGCCGGCGAAGCAGGCCCTCCAGCGTCACGCACTCGTACAGGTCCGTCCGCTCGATGCGGTGGTCCGACAGCGAACCGTTGCCCCCGACCATCACCTGGCTCTCCAGCTGTTCGACCTCGCCGTGGAGCTCCTCTTCCTTGGCGACCAGCTCGGCGAACTCCTTTTCCGTATAGACGAACGAGACCTCCGGCTGGCGCAGGCCCGGCCGCCACGTCATCGCGCGGATCCGCGGCATGCCCGTCTCCGGGTCGCGATGGCGCAACACCAACTCCTCCGGGTTCATGCTCCGCCGCAAGAGCAGGTGGAACTGCTCCCAGATCGCGTCGATGATCCCGATCAGATCCTTCAGCGGATCACCCTCGACCCGCCGCGGCGGCGCGTCGGCCAAAGCCTCATCCCGGATCTCCAGCGCCGTGCCATCCAGGCCCCAGGCGTTCAGCCGCGCCGCCAGCATCGACTCGTCGCGGATGTACTCGCTGCGCCGGCCCTTGGTCAGCATGAACAGCGGCGGCTGGGCGACGAAGATCCGCCCCGTCTCGATCAGCGGCCGCATGTGCCTGAAAAAGAACGTCAGCAGCAGCGTGCGAATGTGGCTGCCGTCGACGTCGGCGTCGGTCATGATGATGATCTTGCCGTAGCGGCATTTGCCGATGTTGAAGTCCTCGCCGGCGATGCCCGTGCCCAGGGCGGTGATGATCGTGCGAATTTCCTCGTGCCCTAGCATCTTGTCGATGCGGGCCTTCTCGACATTCAGGATCTTGCCCCGCAGCGGCAGGATCGCCTGGGTCTTGTTGTCGCGGGCCTGCTTGGCCGAGCCGCCCGCCGAATCGCCCTCGACCAGGTACAGTTCCGTCTCGTCGGCGTTGCGGCTGGAGCAGTCCCACAGCTTGCCGGGCAGGTTGCCGCTGTCGAGTACGGTCTTGCGGGCCAGTTCGCGGGCGCGACGGGCCGCCTCGCGGGCCTGGGCCGCCTGAACCGCCTTCAGGATCACCGACTTGGCATCGGTGGGATTCTCCTCCAGCCAGGTCTTCAGCGAGTCGAAGATGAAACTCTCGACGAACGTGCCGACCTCGGGATTCATCAGACGAACCTTCGTCTGGGCCTCGAACTGCGGCTCGGGCACCTTGACCGAGACGATGGCCACCAGCCCCTCGCGCAGGTCGTCACCCTCCAGCTCGGTGTTGCCCTTGGTCAGATTCCGCTCGCGGGCGTACTGCTTGAGCGCCCGGGTCAATGCCGTCCGCAGACCCGTCATGTGCGTGCCGCCGTCGATGTTGTTGATGTTGTTGGCGAAGCACAGGACGTTCTCGGTGTAGCCGTCCGTCCACTGCAGCGCGATCTCGCCGACCAGCCGCTGCTCGGCGTCCTCGCGGACGAAATAGATCGGCCCCTTGTGGATGGCCTGACGCCCCTCGGCCAGGTGACTGACGAACTCCTTCAGACCGTCGTCGAACTTGAACGTCTCGGTCTTGTTGCTCCGCTGGTCGGTAAGCGTAATCGCCAGGCCCGGGTTCAAATACGCCAGCTCCCGCAGCCGCGTGTTGAGCAGCTCCGGCCGGAACTTGATGTCCGGAAAGATGTCCTTGTCCGCCAGGAACTCCACCCGCGTGCCGGTCTTGCGGCTCTTGCCGATCTCCTCCAGCGGGGTGATCGGCTTGCCGCGAGCGAAACGCATGTGGTAGGCCTTGCCGTCGCGATGGACCTCCACGTCGAGCCATTCGGCCAGGGCGTTGACGCAACTGACGCCCACCCCGTGCAGCCCGCCGGAGACCTTGTAACTGCTGCGGTCGAACTTGCCGCCGGCGTGCAGCTTCGTCATCACGATTTCCAGCGCCGAGACCCCCGCCTCGTGCATGTCGACCGGGATGCCGCGGCCATCGTCGGTCACCGTGCACGAGCCGTCCGTATTCAGACGGACCGTGATATTGCGGCAGTGACCCGCCATCGCCTCGTCAATGCTGTTGTCGACCACCTCGTAGACCAGGTGATGCAGGCCCGCCGAACCGGTGTCGCCGATGTACATCGAGGGTCGCTTGCGCACCGCCTCGAGCCCCTCGAGGACCTTGATGCTCTTGGCCGAATAGATCTCCTCGCCGTCGATCCGCACGACCTCGGTCTGCACATCTTCCTGCACGTCTTGTATGTTTTCCAGATTATCCGTCATGGTACCTTCTTTAATGCTCATTGTGCTGATCTGAGATTTTAGGCGCGCCACGCGCCTCTGTCAGCACGACGTTGAACTTCCGTAACGACATATTGGGCAAGGCCTTGTGCAACTGCTGGAAGACCCCGCCGCGCAGGACCGTCTCCAGCAGGCACCGGCTGGCCGCGTCGGGCACCGCCAGGGTCAGTACGCCCGCGCGGATCCCCGTCACCTGCACCCCCTCGAGCAGTTCAGGCGGCAGGACCTCGCAAAGCTGGTCCTGCACCGCCAGCAGGCCGATCCGGTTGGCCCGCAGGTAGTACTCCGTCGACCGCAGCGCCGAACCGAGCTTCATGGGCTCGCGCTGTCGGCCGGTCGGTTGCTGTGGCTTGGGAGTCCGTTCCATCGCCGCCTCTATGCATCTACCTCACCGGCCTGGCGGGGGTCTGACCCCTGGGAAAACGCCCACGTTCGAACCCACGATCCAATCCCCTTGGCGGCATCAATACCTGAAAGATCTCCCGGGGTCTGACCCCCTGGGAAAACGCCGCAGCCGTGTCCCTGCCCGCGCCACGGGGTCACCCCCTGGCAACCGCCCCGCCCTACGCCAGGCTCACCGGCATGACCAGGTAGAGGAAATCGCCTTCGCCTTTGAGGATACCCGGACGGGTCGCCTCCTTGAGCTCAAAGACGACCTTGTCGTCGCTCAAGACCTTCAGCGCATCGACCAGGAAAAACGGGTTGAACCCGATCGCCACCGGCTCGCCTTGGTACTCGGAGGCCATGCGGATCCGCGCCTCGCCCCGCTCCGGCGAGCGGCTCCGCAGGGTCAGCGTCCCGTCCTCGAACTCCATGCGGACGCCCTTGGACTCCTCGCTGGTGAGCAGGGCCGCCCGGCGGATCGCCGAGAGGAATTCCAGCCGGTCCAGCTTCGCCTTCTTGTCGCAGTCGCGCGGGATCACGTCGTCATACTTGGGGAAGTGGCCTTCGACCAGGACCGAAGAGATCAGCGCCCTGGGCGTGCGGGCGAGGATCTGGTTGCGATCGAGTTTGACCTCGACCTCCTCGTCGCCGCTGTGGAGCATCCGGTTGAGCAGGCTGATCGCCTTGGCCGGCACGATCGCGCTGATCGTCTCCTCGCTGGAGACCTTCTCGAGCGGACCAGTCGCCTTGGCCAGACGCCGCCCGTCCGTGGCGACCATCATCAGCTTCTTGCCCTGGCGCTCCCAGAGGATGCCGTTGATGGCGTAGCGGGTCGACTCCTTGGCAGCGGCGTAGGAGGTCTTCTCGCTCAGGTCGCGCAGGGTCTCGGCCCGAATGACGAAATCCGGCTCGTCTTCGAACTGCGAGATCGGCGGAAAGTCCTGGGGATCGTGCCCGAAAATCTTGTACTCGTCGTCCTGGCCGCGGATCACGCAGGCGTCCTCGGCCGATTCGATCGACAGGGTCTCGTGGCCGCTTTCGCGAGTGATGCCCGCCAGGCGGTCGGCGGGCAGCAGGGCCTCGCCCGGCTCGCTGACCTCGACCTGGCTGATCACGGCCCTGGCGGCGACCTCCAGATCGGTTGCCTCGAGGAACAGACCGTTCTGATCGCACGACAGGCGGATGGACTTGAGGACTTCCTTGGGACTGCGGGCCGAGACGATGGATCCGACGAGCCCCAATGCTTCCTGAAGTGCCTGCCGGCTGCACAGAAGCTTCATGAACGTACTCCTCGCATTTCAGTGCCAGCGACGGTCTTCACATCGACCGCTCCTGATAACTATGAAGAGAGGGATCTTTCTCTTCTCTTCTTCTTTCTTCTTCAGGCCTGTGAGACCTGTGAACTGTGGCGTCGTGGTCCGTAAGACCTTATATAACAAAGGCTTGCGTGCATAGCCTTTTCACGGCCCCTTGGCCGCCGCCGTGTGTAACTGGCCCGGTTACTCACGCCGCCTCACACTGCCCGCGACAGGGCCGCGGCCGGCGTGAAAATCAGACCATGATTTTACACGGGAACTCACACAAATGACAGGCGCCACACACAAGCGAGGGCATTTCCTGCCACCGGGTGACACAATCCCTGCTGCCTCGGTCAGGCTCAGCCGACGCGCTGCAGAGTGCCGGCGACCTGCTCGATCATCTGCCGCAGGCCGACGTCCTCGCCCCGCAGTGTCGCAATCGTCTTGCACGCGTGCAGCACCGTGCTGTGGTCCCGTCCGCCGAAGTAGCCGCCGATCTCCTCCAGGCTGTGGCCGGTCATCTCCCGTGCCAGGTACATGCACACCTGCCGCGGCAGGGCGACGCTCTTGGTGCGGCGCTTGCCCTGGATGTCGGCGGCGCGCACGCCGAAGTCCCGGCTGACCTGCTCGAGGATCTGCTGGATCGTGATCCGCCGCAGGCGGCGCTCGCGTCCCTCGCCGAGAGCCTCTTCGGCAATGGCCATGGTGATCGGCTGGCGGTAGGCCTGGCTGAGCCCGACGATCTTGGTGATCGCGCCTTCCAGCTCGCGGGTATTGGTCACGACGGTCGAGGCGATGTATTCGATGATCGGGTCGAGGATCTCGATCTGGCGGATCCTCGCCTTCTTGCGCAGGATCGCGATGCGGGTCTCATAGCACGGCGCATCGATCCGCGCGACCAGGCCCCAGCTGAACCGGCTGATGAGGCGGTCCTGGAGCTGGGGGATCTGCTCGGGGGGGCTGTCGGCCGCCAGGACGATCTGTTTTTGCGACTGATAGAGGGTGTTGAACGTGTGGAAAAACTCTTCCTGGCTTCGCTCGCGGTCGGCGAGGAACTGGATGTCGTCGAGCACGAGCAGGTCGACGTGCCGGTAGCGATAGCGGAACGTGTGCAGCGTGCCCAGCTCGACCGCCTCCAGAAAGTCGTTGCTGAAGGTCTCGCACGACAGGTACAGGATCTTCGTCTGCTGCTGCCTGGCCAGGATCGCATGGCAGATCGCCTGCAGCAGGTGCGTCTTGCCCAGCCCGACGCTGCCGTGGATGAACATGGGGTTGTAGGCGTGACCCGGCGACTCGCTGACCGCCACGCACGCCGCATGGGCCAAGCGATTGCACGGCCCGACCACGAAATTGTCGAAGGTGTACTCCTCGATCAGGGGCAACACGTCGCCGGAAAGGCCCGCCGCGGCCATCTCATCCGGCGGCTGGCCGTCCTCGGTCGCCCGGAAGGCTACCGTGATCAGGTGCCCCGTCGCCGCCTGCGCGGCCGCGACGAAGGCCCCGAGGCAATGCTCGTCGAGATATCGCTTCTGCGCGCTGTTGGCGACGATGACCTCGAGCTGCCCGCCGTCCAGCGATCCCGGGCGCAGGGTTGAAAACCACCCGCGGACCAGGCGTGCATAGTGCACGCGCAGATAGCCCAGAACGTCCTGCCAGACCGGCTCGGACAACCCATGTGTATCTAAGTCTTGCGTCATATGTATCAATGCAGTCGGTGGTTACAGGTACCAGATAAACCGGGGCCGCGCCGCGCCTGCCGGGGCCGCCGGTTCGAGGCATTCTACAGCAGCGCAGTCTACCAGCAAAAGCGTTGGTTGCCAAGGGGTTAGAAAATCACTGGTGCTTGCGCAAGATGCTGTGGATTAATGTCTTATGATTATTTGCCCGTCTGCGGCCGGGGCCTGTGAAATCTGGCGCCGGATCCGCGTCACCGCAGCGCCCGTCTGGTGTGGTGGCTGACGTTCATGCAACTGAAGCGGCGGGGTCACGGCTGGATGCCGGTGTCCGCTTCCACCCTGCTGAACTCGCTGGCCTCGAAGCTGTGGCCGAGGTAGACCGCGCGGACCTGCTCGTCGTTGATCAGGGCGGTGGGCGTGCCCTCGCGGAAGACCTTGCCCTCGTGGATGATGTAGGAGCGGTCCGTCACGCGAAGGGTATCGCGGACGTTGTGGTCGGTCAGCAGGATGCTGATGCGGCGCTCGTCGCGCAAGCGGAGGATTTCCTGCTGGAGGCTCTCGACGGTGATCGGGTCGACGCCGGAGAATGGCTCGTCCAGCAGGATGATCGTCGGGTTGGTCACCAGGGCCCGGGCGATCTCAAGCTTGCGCCGCTCGCCGCCGGAGAGGGTGCGGGCCTCCTGCTTGCGGGTCTTGCCCAGCCCGAACTGCTCGAGCAGCTCCTCGCACCGCACCCTGCGCTCGCGGCGATGCAGGGCGGTCGTTTCCAGGATGGCGATCAGGTTCTGCTCGACGGTCAGGCGGGTGAAGATGCTGGGCTCCTGGGACAGGTAGCTCATGCCCTTTTGGGCACGCTTGTACATCGGCAGGTTGGAAATGTCCTTGCCGTGCAGCAAAACCGACCCGCTGTTGGGGCTGATCATGCCGATGGTGATCCGGAAACTGGTCGTCTTGCCGGCGCCGTTGCGCCCCAGAAGCCCGACGATTTCCGCCTTGCCGACGCCGAAGCAGACGCGGTCGACGACCGTTCGGCCACCGTACTGCTTGGTGATGTCCCTGGTTTCCAGTAGCAGATCATTCATAGCCATTATCGGCTCCCACAGCGTGCATCACATGTGGATAACTGCATGTTCATTTGCGAATCCCGCAATCGGAGACATCCGGTATCCTGGATGAGCACGCCACGCCCTGCAGACACAGCCAAGCTACGACGACAACGGTCCGCCCGCTCCCAGGATTCCATAAGCCTTTTCCGTGCAGTTGCTTAGCGGTCTCGTACGCAAGCGATTGCGGGCACGGCCACTCCCTGCTTGCGCCTGCACAACCGCGGGGCGAAACGCCCATCCGATCGCGGCCGCGCACGACGCGGGGCTGTTGATAACCTGTTACTTACTGCCGATCCTGCCATCGTACCGCCAGTTAGCACGGAATCCGCGTAAACCGCATGTTAACGGATCCATCGCATTTCACCAACATTGGGCACCACCGGCAGCCCCTGCCCGAACAGGCGATACCCGCTGGGCCAGTACACGAAAAACGCCTGGCCGATCATCTGGTCGGCCGGCACCGTCCCGACGCGGTACGGCACATGGCGGTCGGCCAGATGGGCCCCCGTTCGCCACCACAGCCGGGAGTCATAGCTCTGGGGGCTGTTGTCGCCCAGGACGAAGTACTCATTGTGACGCAAAAGCATCGGGTTGTCACGGGCCGCCCAGGCCTGATGATTGGTGTACTGGTTGGGGACGGGGCGGCCCAGGTCGTTCTGTGTGCGAATCCTGTCGTCATCGCGGTAGTAGACGTCGCGGTGCACGCTGATGTGCTGGAGGCTTGCCTGCAGCTGTGCCGCGCCGATCCGTACCAGGGGCGGATCGGCCTGGTAGCCCCGGGCCTTGGCCCAGGCGGCTGTTGCGGGCAGCTCCATCTGCCAGGCCGCCAGTCCGTCCATCAGGACCAGCAGCTCGTGGTCGACGTAGGAGAACGTCACGCGGACCGGCCGGTTCCGCTGCCATGGCGGGAAGGTCCACGTCCGCAGGACCTCGGGCGGTTCGCCATCGCTCAGGCTGCTGCGCATCGTCCGGCCGATGCCCCGGCGGGGGCTGATCTCGACGGTGTACAGGTCGTTGTACTTGCTCATGCACAGCAGGATCGCGCCATCGCCATCGGTCCAGGTGACGGTGCCTGCCAGCCGCAGATCGCTGACGAACCGCTCGCCGCCGCCGGAGTTGTAGCCGTAGTCATCGCGGAAGTCCCTGCCGACCAGTTGGACGTATCGCGGCTGCTCGTCGTCCAGGGCAGCTGCGTGCATGAACCGCCCAAACAGGCGCCAGGGCGTCGGGTGGGCCAGCGGCTGCCAGGCGACCGTCTCGCGCCGCACGGGCTGATAGTCGGCGTCGTTGACGATCTGCCAGAGGGCCTCCTGGACCCCCGGGGGTTTGCGTTCGATTCGCAGCACCTGGTCGAGTTGGGCCTGCTCGTCGGCCGTCAGCGGCTCGGGCACCGGCGTGGCGGCGAGTTTCTCGCGGATCGGCTCGGGCACCTCGCTGACGCGGGCGACGTACAGGTCGCCGTCGACGATCTCGATCACGTCGCCGGGCAGGCCGATCAGTCGCTTGATGTAGTTGGTCTGGCCGTCCCGCTCCTCGAAGCTGGCGGAGCTGCCGAAGGGGGCCTTGAAGACCGCTACGTCCCAGCGGCTGGGCGCAAGCGGGCCTCCCAGGGCGTAGGGCCACTTCAGGACCAGGATCCGGTCGCCGTTGTCGACCGCCGGCGGCTGGTTGCGGTCGACCATGTCCCCCTGCCAGCCGCAGTTGGGGCAGCGGATCTCCGGTCGGCCGGCGCCGGCGGTGACCCCCACGGCAAAGCGGTATCCACAGTTGGTGCAGACGTGGTCGATGTGCTGACCGTAGAGGGTCGGGGCCATCGACCCGGTCGGGATGATGAAGGCCTCGACGACGAAGGCGCGGAAGACGAACGCCAGGATCAGCGCAATGACCACCGACTCGGTGGTCTGCCTGACCTGCGCAAAGGCGTTGCGGGTGTCCTGCTGCAAGCCCATTTAGTCAATCCAACGCATTTCGCCGAGGTTGGGGATCACCCGCATATTCAAGATGGTGTACCAGCTCGGCCAGTAGACGAAATAGGCCTTGCCGATCATCTGGTCGGCGGGGACGGTGCCGACACGGTAGCCCTCGGGCCTGTCCGCCAGGTGGGCCCCGATCTGCCACCACCGCCGCGAGTCGAGGCTGGCGGGGCTGTTGTCGCCCAGAACGAAGTACTCCTCGTCCCGCAGCAGCATCGGGTTGTCGCGGTCGGCCCAGCCGGGGCGGTCGCTGTATGCGTTGTGGAACGTCTGCAAGCCATCTTCGGTGCGGATCACCGTCTGCAGGAGCACGTCATCGCGATAGTAGACATCGCGCATGACCTGCAGGTGCCCGAACTCGGCCCGCACCCCGGCGGCCCCTACGGCCACCAAAGGCGGGCTGGCCACGGCCGGCTGCTGTTTGGCCCAGGCGGCAGTCGTCGGCAGGTCGTGCCGCAAGACGACGTTGCCGCCCATTCGCACCTGCAGCCGCCGATCGACGCTGGACAGGCTTACGGGAACCGGCTGGTCGGGGCGCATCGGCGGGAAGGTCCAGATGCCCAGGACCTCGCCGGGCTGGTCCTGCTCGCGGGAGCTCTGCACCATCCGGCCGGTGCCGTGCGTGGGGTTGAGCTCCATGGTGTACAGGTCGTCGCGGCTGGAGAGCATCAGCAGGATCCGGCCATCCCCCTCCTGCCAGGTCACGGTCGCGCAGAGCTGCAGATCGCTGACGATCTTGTGTCCCTGGCCGAGGTTGTAGCCGTAGGCGTCGGTGAAGTTGGCCCCGAACAGCTGCAGGTATTGTGGCTGGTCGGCCTGGTTGTTGACGGTGAAGGTCCGGCCGGTGCTGGACCAGGCCGGCTGCTGTCCCGGCGAGCCGACGGGTCGCCATGCGGGGGCCTTGGTCTTGGTCGGCGGGTAATCGGCGTCAAAGACGATCTGCCAGAGGGCATCCTGGGCGGCAGGGGTCTTGCGGGCGATCTGCAGGGCGCTGTTGACCAGGTCCTTTTCGGGCTGGGTCAGCGGCTCGGGCAGGGGGGCGGCGGCCAGTTTCGCCTGGATCGTCTCGGGCAGGTCTTTGGCGGGGGCGAGGTAGACGTCGCCGTCGATCAGCTCGATCACGTCGCCCGGCAGGCCGATCAGCCGCTTGATGTAGTTGGTCTGGCCCTCAAGCTCGCTGCCCTGCTCGATCCGGAAGGGGGCCTTGAAGACCACCACATCCCAGCGCCGCGGGCCCAGCGCGCCGCCAGCGGCGAATGGCCAGCTCAGCGTGAAAATCCCGTCGCCGGCGTCCGGCGGGTTCTTGTCGGTGAAAAGGTCCTCGTAGCCGCAGTTGGGGCAGACGACCCGCGTGAAGCCGAGATGGTCGGCCCCGACGGCGAAGGCGTAGCCGCAGCTGGAGCAGACGTGGTCGAAGTGTTTGCCGTACAGCGTCGGCGCCATCGAACCGGTCGGAATCACAAACGCCTGGCCGACAAAGCCCCGGAACACCAGCGCCAGGATCAGGGCAAAGATGATCGAGGCCAGGGTCTCTCTCGTGTGGGCGAAACTGTTGTGCGGCGAGCGGTTCTTGCTGGCCATCGAAACGCGTGACCTCCACAGCCGGACGGACGGCATCCGGATTCCGAACTGCTGACGATAGGATACAAGCCGGTCGCGGTCAAGGCACCGCAGGTGGAAGCGACCTGATGAGTCTGCTAGGATACGACGCGTCATAACCCCAGGTGGAGTGGATGTCATGGCGCAAGGACCAGAGCAGTATTACCGTTATTGTCCCGGCCAGGAGCAGACCCGCATCTCGGACGCCGTGTGCGGCGGCCGGCGGCGGGCGAACTTCGCCAGGTGCAAGACGTGCCAGTTCAACAGCGACCGGCGCGGGCAGGACGACATCGAACAGGCCGCCGAGCGTCGGGCCGGAGTAGAGGAGAAACGCGAAATGTCGGATGACAGGATCGGCAAGGTCTTCAAGGCATACGACGTGCGGGCGGTCTATCCGGATCCGCTCAATGAGGAGATCGCCTGGCGGATCGGCTATGCCACCAGCCAGTTCCTGCGGAGTCAGCTGTCCGGCGTCGACCGGGCCGACCGCAAGGCCAACACCCTGGCGGTCGGTCGGGACATGCGGCTGTCCAGCCCGGTTCTACAGAAAGCCTTCGTGGACGGCGCCCGTTCGACCGGGGCCGACGTGATCGACATCGGCATGATCGACACCTCGCAGATCTACTTCGCGGTCAACCACCTGGGCACCTGCGGCGGGGTGCAGACCACCGCCAGCCACAACCCGGCCCAGTACAACGGCTTCAAGGTGGCCGGCGCCAAGGGCAAGGCGATCGGCCAGGACAGCGGCCTCGAGGAGATCAAGCGCCTCGCCGTCAGCGTCCCGCGGCATGAGGTAAGCCAGAAGGGCGAGCTGCGGCAGGTGGACCTGTCCGAGCCCTACAAGCAGTTCGTCCGCGGGTTCCTGAAAGCCGACAAGCCGATCAAGGTGGCGGTCGATGCGAGCAACGGCATGGCGGGCAAGGTGTTCCCGCTGCTGTTTGGCGACGTGCCGGGCCTGCGGATCACGCAGCTGAACTTCGAGACGCTCGACAAGACCGGGCGGTTCGTCCACGAGCCGAACCCGCTGGTCGACGCCAACCTTCGCCAGCTGCAGCAGTCGGTCCGGCAGATGCGGGCCGACTTCGGGGCCTGCTTCGACGGCGACGCCGACCGGTGCGTCTTCGTCGACAACACCGGGGCGATCGTCCGCAGCGACTTCATCACGGCGCTGCTGGCGAAGCACTACCTGGCTGAGAACCCCGGCTCGACGATCGTCTATGACCTGCGGAGCAGCTGGGTGCTCAAGGAAGAGATCGAAGCCGCCGGCGGCGTGCCCAAGCGACAGCGGGTCGGCCACGTGTTCATGAAGCGGGCCCTGGCCGAGAGCGACGGGGTGTTCGGCGGGGAGCTGAGCGGCCACTTCTACTTCCGCGACAACTGGTACTGCGACAGCGGCATGCTCGCCTTCGTGGCGGTGATGAACCTGCTGGCGGCCGAGGGCAAGCCCTTGTCGGCCCTGATCGCCCCGCTGGCCCGTTACGCCACCAGCGGCGAGCGGAACTTCGTCAATGAGGACAAGGACGCCACGATCGAGCGGCTGATGGACAAGTACCGCGACGCCGAGATCGACACCCTCGACGGGGTGACCGTGCAGTACCCGGACTGGTGGTTCAACGTCCGCAAGAGCAACACCGAGCCGCTGCTGCGGCTGAACCTCGAGGCCAAGACCGCCGAGATCATGGAGCAGAAACTCGCCGAGCTGACGCCCCTTCTCGGCAAGCTGGAGACGGGGCACTGACGGCGCGGCGCCACCCTGTACGCGCTGCGGCAGGGAGCGTCGATCCATACGAGAGGAGCACGGCCCTGCTCTGCAGGACCGTGGCACCCGATGTAGGGTGGGCTATTTGCCCACCCAATCCAGTGCCGGGGCAGCTGTGGCGGGCACAGCCCGCCCTACAAGGACCGGGGCACCCGGCGCGATTCGAGACGAACCGGACGGGAGCATCCGGAGTTTGAACTGAGAGACCCTTCTGACATCCGCAAAGGAGCTGCCGCATGGCCGCCAGCGGGTTGTACCATAATATTCTGTCATGTGGCGCGGAGCTGGGCGGTCAGTACCTGCCCGACCGCCGCGTCGTGGCGATCAACTTCGCCTTCGCCGGCGGCCTGGCGGCAGAGCCCGCCGAGCAGCTCGGTATCGCCCAGATGGCCGAGGACCTGCTCGACAAAGGCACCGAGCACTACACCGCCGAACAGCTGGCCGATGCGTTCGATGCCATCGGCGCGCGGCGCAGCAGCGCGACCGGACGGGAGACGATCAGTTTCGGTTGTCTGGCGCTGGCGGAGTTCTTCGAGAAGGTCGTCGAGCTGCACGCCGAGATGTTCTGTCGGCCGGCCTTCCCCGAGGCCCAGTGCGCAGTCGCCCGCGACCTGACCCTGCAGGAACTCCAGGCGCTGGAAGATGAGCCGATGGAGCTGCTCCGCAAGTCCGCGTGCCGGCGATCGCTCGGGCCGGTGCTCGGCCGGCACCCGCTGGGCGAGGCGGAGACGGTCCGGGCCCTCGACCGCGCCGCGGCGGCGGGGTACTGGCAGCGCAACTTTACCGCCCGGAACCTGCAGGTCACCGTCGCCGGCGCCGTCGAGCCGCAGCGGGCGGCCGAGGTGATCGAGCACCACATGTGCAACCTGGAGCGTGGTCGGCCGCGCGTCATCGAGCCGGCCGCGGTGCAGTTTTCGCCCGGCCAGTCGCACCATGACAAGAAATTGGAACAGGAGTACATGGCGATCTCCTGGCCGGGCTCGCGCCGCCAGGGGGCCGACTGGCCGGCCGAGGCGGTCGCTTTGGGCGTGCTGTCGGGCGGGATGAGCAGCCGGCTGTTCACGGAGGTCCGCGAGAAGCAGGGGCTGGTCTACTGGGTGGGGGCGTGGCCGGACTACCTGCGCGG
>JAWLBS010000070.1:0-6378 GCA_041687575.1 Phycisphaerae bacterium
CCGCTGGGCGAGGTGTCGAAGCGCTCGACACGGCTCGGGTTCATCCCCTTCGCACGCTCCTACACGGCCGACGTCTACCCCAACACCATTCCCACACAGACCGAACGCGGCGAAGATGCCTTGCGGACCTACGCCACCCCCGGCGAGTACGAGCCGCTGCAGGTGGCTGTCCGTGCCCTGAAGGACGTAACCGTGGCGGCGTCGATCAGTGACCTGGCCGGCCCAGCCGGCGTCATCCGCGCGGACAGGGATCTGCAAATCCGCGTCGTCGAGGCCACGCCGGTGCGATTCGGCCCCGGCGGCAGTCGGGCGAAACAGTGGCGCACCTCGCCGGTCTGGTTGCGGGACAACACGCCTCAGAAGATAGCCAAAGGAACATCGCAGGCCTGGCACCTGACGATCCATGTCCCCGAGACGGCCGCCCCGGGGATCTACAAGGGGACGCTCTCGCTGCGCCGCATCGACCGCCCCGAGAGCGCCGAGGCCCTGGAGGCAACGTTCCCGGTCGAGCTGCGCGTCATGCCGTTCACACTCGACCTCGCTGACGAGATCGCCCGCGGCGCCTACATCGCCAACGTGATCGACGACGAGTACATCGCCGATCTGGCCGCCCACGGGATCAACTCCAGCTCGATGTTCTCGCCGGGCGGCTTCTCCCCGAAGCTCGTCGACGGCCGGTGCACAGTCGACTTGGAATCGAGGGGCAATCTCGCCTTCCGGCTCAACGACTACCTCAAGAAACTCAAGGCGGCCGGCTTCGTCCGCATGGTCGCCTTCGGCGGCGGCGACCCGTGGTACGACAACCCCTCGAACATGACCCGCAACACCGGCGCCAAGGTCGGCACGAAGCAGTTCGCCGAGTACTACGGGCAGTTCTGGAAGGAGATCCGCCGGCTGGAAAAGGAAAACGGCTGGCCGGAGATCATCTGCTGCCCGTTCGACGAGCCGGTCAAGAGCGAAGAAAAGATGAAGAACTACGAGATCTGCTACGACATCGTCAAGAAGGCGACCCCGGACACGAAGGTGTTCTGCGTGTTCATGAACCGCCCCTGGTGCTGCAAGCGGATGGGCAAGATCGCCGACATCTGGTCGTGCAACGGGGCATTCGACGTCAACAGCGCCGAAAAGAAGCGGCTGGCCGAGGAGGAAGGGATCCACAAGCTCTTCTACACCTACACCGGCTGCATGGCGAGCTATCGGCCGGGCTCGACGCGGCACAACGCGGGCTTCCTGCCCTGGCGGTACGACGCCGACGGCACGTACTTCTGGGCGTACCTGTGGAACGAGGCAGACCCGTTCAACAACCTGGACGGCGCGCACATGGACTGGTCGCCGGTGGCCAGGGACGTCGACGGCAAGATATATGCCTGCGTGTCGTGGGAGGCCTACCGCGAGGGCATCGACGACCTGAAGTACGTCCAGACCGCCCTGCGGATGGCGCGCGAGAAAGGACGCAAGGACATCCTCGCCCGGCTGGCCGATCTCAAGCAGCGCGTCGCCGAGGGCAAGGAATCGGCCGAGAGCGTCCGCACCCGCGGCCTGGACAACTTCTTCGTTCAGCTCGACAACGCCTCGGTGCTCGACGCCTACCGCAGCGAGGTCGCCTCGATGATCCTGGAGATGCTGGAAGAGAAGCAGGACCAGCCGGCTTCGGCCTCGTCAGGCCGATAGAGTAGTCTTGGCCGCGCGGGGCGCGTTCCAGGGGTCTGACCCCGTAGCGTACGTCTGCCAGCGGAATCAACGCCTGAATTGCATGGCGGCCCCGATGCCTGTGCACGTAACCGGGGTCTGACCCCGCGGCGCCGGCAGGGACGCGGCGAGGTTTACCGCTCCCTCACGGTCGCAGCTCGTTGGCGCAGGACCGTGGCACCTATCCGGAGCGTTTTCCCAAGGGGGTCAGACCCCGGTGGATCTTGCAGGTACTGGTGCCGCCACGGGAATTGGATGCGGGGATTCGGGTGCGGGCGTCCTACAAGGGGTCAGACCCCGCGGCCCAACCGGGGTACAGCCATTGTTCGGTGGAGGACGATCATGCAAGGGAAAGTCGCACTGATCACCGGCGCCGGCCAGGGCATCGGCCGGGCAATCGCCGCGAAGTTCGTTGAAGCCGGCGCAAAGGTCGTGCTGGCCGAGATCGACAAAAAGGCCGGGCGCAAGGCGGAAAAGCAGATCGGCAAGACCGGCGAGGCAGCGTTCATCCCGTGCGATGCAGGGGACGAAGAATCGGTCCGCCAGTGCGTTGCCGAGGCCGTCCGCCGGTTCGGCCGACTCGACTTCGTGATCAACAACGCCGGCATCGGCATCGGCAAGCCTATCGAACAGCTCAGCCTCGACGAGTGGAACCGCGTGCTGGCGACCAACCTGACGAGCATCTACCTGTTCGCCCGCCACGCGGGGCGCCACCTGCGAAAGGCCAAAGGGGCGATCGTCAACATCGCCTCCACCCGTGCCTTGATGTCCGAACCCAACACCGAGGCCTACTCGGCCTCCAAGGGCGGCGTGGTCAGCCTGACCCACTCGCTGGCGATCAGCCTGGGGCCCGCCGTCCGCGTCAACTGCATCAGCCCCGGCTGGATCGATGTGACGGGGTGGAAGACGACACCCCGCAAGAGCGACGTCCGCCCGCGGGACCGCGCGTTCCACCCGGCCGGGCGGGTCGGCAAGCCCGAGGACATCGCCGCGATGGCGGTCTACCTCTGCTCGCCCGAGGCGGGCTTCATCACCGGCACGAACATCACCATCGACGGCGGCGTCACCCGCAAGATGATCTACCCGGAGTAGATGCCGAGCCAATCGGCGAACTCCAACAAATGCGATATCAGCCGCGGATGAACGCGGATGAAACGCGGATGAACTACAACGACAACGGCAAGCCCGATCGGAAGATCAATATTTCGGGAGGTATCCCACCAGCAGCGCCTGCGGCTGCTCCGGCCACTCGGAAAAACTGAAGGTCAGCCCGTTGCCGCGCATGTCCAGCGGGTTGCGAGGGAAGCACGCGTAGAAATCATCCACCGGCGCGAGATTCCCCGCCAGCTCCTCCGGGTTGGCCGGCGTTTGATAGACCATGGGGATGACGTAGCGCGGGTTGATCTCGTCGATCATCACGCAGGCCGTCGCCGCGTCGATCGTCCGGTAGCCGCCCACGGGGATCAGCAGGAAGTCGGGTCGGCCGATCGCATCCAGCTGCGCGTCGGTCAGCTGCGCCTGGCCAAGCAGACCGAGATGAACGATGCGCACGCCGTCGATCTCGACGATGAAGATGGCGGTGTTGCCGCTCTCGCCCTCCGCCCGGGGCGTGTACGTGGCCGGCACGGTCTGCACGTGGAACGGCCCGGCGCCCTCGTCGATCGCCCGGACCTGGCCCGCCTCGTCCAGCCCGCGGACGATCTGCGGCTCGCCCAGCATCCAGCTCGTGTCGAGGTACGGATCGACGTCGTGGCTGATCAGCACCACATCCGGCTCGAACCTGTAATCCGGATAGCCGGTCGCGGCGGCGTTGTACGGGTCGAAGACCAAGACCTTCCCTTGGCTGCTGGTGATGCTGAAGGTCGAATGGCCCCAGTAGTACATCCCCTTATACGCGGACGGCGCGGCCAGATCGATGTAATCGCCGGCCGTAACCGGACCCGGCTGGCAACCTGTCATCCCCGTCGCAAATGACAATGTCACGCCAGCCACCAATGTAAGCAGCACAGACCTTGCGAGGCGCATGTGGATCTCCTTGTTCGTACGACAACAATGCAGCCGATCATCGGTGTGCCAGACCGGGACTGTATTTCTACCCGACACCAGGAGTCCACGCAACCGAGCTACTTGCCGCCGAAGCCGCCCAGGTCCCGCGGATCGTGCCGCATCGGCACCACGTCGCACGTTTCCAGGTACCAGGCCAGCAGCCGGTCGCGCATTTCGCGGACCGTCGCCGCACAGGCCGGATCCTGCGCGAGGTTGTGCAGCTCCCGCGGGTCCGCCTCCAGGTCGTACAGCTCGTCCGGGTCGCACAGCCGGCGGATGTACTTCCAGCGGTGCGTGCGGACCATCACCGACTTGCCCAAAAGCGTCGGGTCCTCGCGCTGCACCCGCGTCTTGTGATGGTACAGGTTGCTGGCCGGCAAAAACAGGTCCTCGAGGCAGTGCTCCTCCTCCGGCCGGTGGCCGCCCTCGGCGAAAACGGCGTCGCGGTGGGTGTCCGTCTCCCCCCGCCACAGCGGCAGCAGCGACCGGCCGAAGTGGTCGTGATCCGGCTGGACCCCCGCCAGATCGCAGACCGTGCCGTACAAATCGATCATTTCGACCAGCGGCCCCTCCTGCACGCCCCGGCCGGCCATGCCCGGCGCGCGGAAGATCAGCGGCACCCGCGTGAGGCTGTCCTCCAGGCCGATCCACCACTTTTCCGTCAGGCCGTAGTCGCCGCAGTAGTCGCCGTGGTCGCTCAGCGCCGCCACCGCCGTGCGCCCGTCCAGCCCGGTGGTCTCCAGCCGGCCCATCACCTCGCCGAGCATGTCGTCGACGCGCATGGTCATCCCCCAGTACGTGGCGACCATGTCGATGATCTCGTCGGCCTGCATGTGCTGCGTGCCCTGGCAGCCGTGCAGGGCCTTGCGGAACCGCGCGGATCCTTCGAACTGCGGCGGGATCGGCATGGGGACCTTCGAACGGTCGACCTTGCTGTACCACGGCTCCTGCACCATGTACGGCGGGTGCGGCTGGATCAGCGCCAGCAGCAGGCAGAACGGCTCGGGCGGGTCATTCGCCAGAAACTCCAGCGCCGCGTCGATGATCGCCCGGTCGTGGTCCGGGTCGAACTCCGTCGGCCGCTCGCCGAAGTAGAACGTATCGTGCAGCCGGTGGTCGTCCGGCCAGGGATTGGGCATGTTCTTCCACTTCAGCCGCGGGCGGTGCGAGACGCTGTCGGGGTAGGCGTCGGGGGTGAGCAGGTCGTTCTTGCCCATCATCTCGACGTGGTAGCCGGCCTGCTTCAGCGTCTTGAGCAGGTTGGGCTCCTCCGGGTGCAGCAGGTAGTACAGGCTGCGGTAGCCGCGGGTGTGCGGGTAGAGCCCGGTGAACATGCTGCACCGCGACGGCGTGCAGACGGTGTGCTGGACGTGGGCGTTGGCAAAGCCGATCCCCTCGCGGGCCAGCCGGTCGAAGTTCGGCGTTTCGACCAGGTCGTTGCCCATACAGCCGAGGGCGTCGGTGCGGAGCTGGTCGGTAACGAACAGGATGATGTTGGGGGGACGGTTGGTTGACATCGGGAACTCCTGTACACTGCAAAGCCTGTCTCAACCTCAGCCCAGATCCCCGAGCCACATGACGTGGCTGCTGGCCGGGGTGCCGGACACGGCATTGACGAAGCGCTGATCGGCCGTAACGAAGCGTGCCCTTTGTTTGATTGCCAGAGCCAGATACAGGCAATCATACACGGTGCGATCGAAGCGAACAGCCAGGTCGAGGGCATCCGGTACCAGACCGGAACCACCGTGAATGTTCAGGGGAAGCTGCAAGACCTGAGCAACGATGGCGCCGGCATCTTCGGGCGAGATATCCCCCCGCCGCTGCCGCTTCCAGATCACCGCCGCCGTCTCGACCCACACCAGGTCCGGGGCGAGCAGGTCGTCGTATCGCCTCAGGCACCACTCGGCTGCATCGGAATGTGGTTCGTCGAAGAAGAGTTTGGCCAGAACGCTGGCATCGATGACGCACCGCCTCATCGCTGACGATCCTCGCGAATCAGGTCGGCGCTGTCGTCAAAACGCTTGCCCAACTTCTCTCGCCAGGCCCGGGCGGATTCCAGAATTTCATTGATGGAGGCGCCGGCGGCACTTTCCAGCACGAGCCGGACCTCGCTCTGAAGAGACCGGCCATTCCGCTTGGCGCGGGCCTTGAGACGCTTGACGGTCTCGGGGTCCAGATTTCGAACCAGGATGTCCGGCATCACCCATTCTCCCTGCATGCTAAGCTGCAACCGTACCGATATCTTAACGATATCAAGATCGGGCATGATTGGCAAGACTCCATGTCTGGCAGGGCTCAAGCGCAAGCCGGCGCAGAACGGGAATTCCGCCGGGTGCCGGGGCTGAAGGTGGACAACTGGGCGCCGCAAACCCGGTGACGCCACGCCTGCAGACAACGGCAGATGGTTGCCCCCGCGACCGCCTCACTCCCCGGGCAGTTCCGGCAACCGGTTGAGGGCCTGGACGTAGCCGTCCCGGTCGAACTCCCGCTGCTTTTGCATCATATCGTGCATCTCGACGATCAGGACGCACCCGAGCAGGCGCTTGGCTTCATCCTTGGAGTGGCCCTCCCGAACCAGACGCTCGTACGTCTGCTTGGTCTCGGGAGGATCGTTCAGACGCAACTGGTTCGAGACGGCCTTCA
>JAWLBS010000070.1:6478-17676 GCA_041687575.1 Phycisphaerae bacterium
TGGGGCCCGAGGCCCGCGAAAAGGTGGCAGCCGCGCTGCGGTCGACGATCGAGACGTATCCGTTCGGCCTGCTGGCTGCGCGTGTCGGCGAGCAGGAGATCGACCTAGTCGTCCGCTGCCCGGCGACGGACCTGGCGCTGATCGCCGACCTGCTCAAGCAGCGGCTCATGCCCGCCGTCCACAAAGCCGGCCTGCAGGGGCGGTTCTGGCGCAAGGGCTTCCTGCGACGGGCCTTGGGGACCGAAGGAGACGTGCGGCGGGCGGTGGTGCAGATCCGCAAGGAAGGTCGGATTCACCGCAGCCCGGTCATCGACAAGGTGCGTCACGATGAGAACCTCGGGCTCCGCGGACAACGCCCGAAACGCGGACAGCCGCGCCGACAGGAGCCCCGAAACCGCACGGATGAGGGCGGCCCCGCCCCCGCCAGTTGAACGTCCGGCCCTCAGACGATACCATCCTGCACTTGGTTTCGTTTATCGGTTGTGACCAAGTGACATAAGGCAAGTGATGGCCGGCAGCGCGGATACTTCTCAAGCCGTCGATTTCGCGGCGCTAGACACGCTGATCGACATGACGTTGGCTGCCGACCTGGGCCAGCGCGGGGATATCACCACGCGCTGTGCGGGCCTGACGGGCACCGTCACCGCCCGGATCGAAGCCCGGGCCGAAGGGATATTCGCCGGCGAAATGGTGCTGCCGCGACTTCTAGCCAAGGCATGTCCGAAAGTACACCTGCACCGGGCGTCGCTGGTCCACGACGGCCATCGCCTCCACGCCGGCCAGATCATTGCCCGGATGGTCGGACCCATCGAGCAGATTCTGCCCGCCGAGCGAACCATCCTGAACTTCCTGCAGCGGCTGGCAGGCGTGGCGACGACGGCCAACCAGCACGTCGAGGCCGTCGCAGGCACCGGCGTGAACATTTACGACACCCGCAAGACCCTTCCCGGCTGGCGGGACCTCGACAAGTACGCCGTGCGGTGCGGAGGGGCCTATAACCACCGGGCGGGGCTGTTCGACGCGATCCTGGCCAAGGACAACCACATGGCCGTGGTCCCGCTGGAGCAGCTGGCGGGCTTCCTGCGCGACCTGATCGACCGGGCGAGGCGGCTCGACCCGCCGCCGACGTTCATCTGCATCGAAGCTGACAACCTGCTGATGCTCGAACGGATGCTCCCGGTCGCCGGAATCGACGTCATCCTTCTGGACAATTTCACCCCGGAGCAGATGCGCCAGGCCGTGCGGATGCGCGACGCCGCGGGCCTGCGGGGACAAGTCGAACTGGAGGCCTCCGGCGGCATCCGCCTCGAGACGATCCGCGAGGTCGCCCGGACGGGGGTCGAGCGGATCAGCGTCGGCGCGATGACGCACTCCTCGCTCATTATCGATATGGCCGTCGAGATCGACGAGGCGGGGTAAGGGGGCGCTGCTGGTCCTGGGCTGCAGCAATCGCGGCGAACAAGACAGGAACCAGGGACAGCGCCGGGAGTTACGTCGCGACGACTCCCGCCGCTGAAGGCAACATGCAGGATTGCGCCGTATCATGCATTTATGTCTTTGGGACCAGCCTTGGTTCGGACAAGGGCGGCACAATGTAAGCCGGTGCGCTTAAAGTGCCCTATCATCCTATGGAACCTGCCGTTGCCTGTTCGGCTTCGCGCGGAAATGACGGCCTGCCGTCAACAGGAATCGTGCAGGACACAAGATCCTGCAGCCGATGCTATTGAGGGTTGGGCGACGGCAGTGTATCATGAACGTGGTACACATTTACGCGGAGGCATGGTCACGTGGACTCCAGGCTCATCGCACTTGCACTGCTGCTGGACGAGTTGGGCGTCGACGGCGACATCAGAACGATCGACGACCGCAAGAGAATCCAAAAGGCGGTCTACCTTGGCCAGCGGGCAGGGGTCGATCTGGGCTACAGATTTAGCTGGTACCTGAAGGGTCCCTACAGCCCCAAGTTGGCCGATGATTACTATAGCTTGGCCGAGGCGGTCACCGCGGGTGACAAAGAACACGAAGGCAGGACGCTTGTGCCGTCATTGAAGCAGCGACTCGAACAGATTCGCCCCCTGATGGATTGTGCAGAGGAATCACTGAATCAGGAAGACTGGCTGGAACTGCTCGCATCTTATGACTACCTCAGGCGGGTGCTCCACCAGTCGGCGGAACAAGCGGCTGAGACGATGCAGCGCAAGAAGCCAACGCTGGCACCGCACTGGAAGGCGGCTGAGTTGAAGCTGCGCGAGGCATGCCTGCTGCCCTAGGAAATCCGGATGAACCCCTTCTCCGCTCGCCGCATCTCGGACCCGGTGTACGGAACGATCGGACTCAGCGACCTCGAGATGCGGATCATCGATACCCGTGCTTTCCAGAGGCTTCGCAACGTCAAGCATCTCGGGCTCGCCCACCTCGTCTTCCCCGGAGCGGACTACTCCCGGTTCTCCCACTGTATCGGCGTCTGCCACATTACAGGACGAATTCTGGAAGCACTGCGGGAATCGGGGCAAGCAATCATCAAGGACAGGCAGATCCAAGTCTACAGGCTTGCAGGACTTCTCCATGATGCCGGACATTACCCGTTCTCCCACGCCATGGAGCAGGCTGTTCGAGATCACTACAGCAATCAGTTGTACATGCCCAAGGACGATCAGGCCCACCAGACCCGGGGCGTCCCGAGCGACCTGCTTCGCCTCGCCGACCACGAGGCCGTCGGCAAGGAAATTCTTCAGCAGGATACCGAGATTCGCCGGATACTTACAAAGGCGAGGATCAAGCCTGAGGACGTGTATCGGGTCTTTACCCGGGAAGGGGTGGATGTATTCACGAACCTCGTCAGCTCAGACCTCGACGCAGACCGGATCGACTACTTGCTCCGTACGACGCATGCCACCGGTCTGCCGTATGGATCGGTGGACCTGGACTACCTGCTCTCGCAGTTTCGCCTCCACGACAACGAGCTCTGTCTGACAGCAAAGGCTATCCGCGCCGTCGAACACCTCCTCCTGTCGCGATTCTTCACGTATATGCTCGTCGCCTATCACAGAACGGTGACAGCCTTTGAACTCGTCCTGAAAGACGTTATCGCAATCCTTCTCGAAGAAGAAATTCTGGACTGCCGCGCGCCGGCCATGCTCGACCGTATAAGCACAGGTGCGTGGGCCCAGTTCGATGACGGACATGTGCTCGACAAGATCAGGACACTGGCCGCGAATCCACCGAACGAGTCTGCGGCGACCAAGGCCAATGTTATCCTGGAACGCCATCCGCCCGCTCTGCTTGCAGAATTCGAGGTCCTGGGGGATCGCGCGAGCAGGAAGCGGGACTTCAGCATAGCTCGCTTCGCTCTTCGAGATCGGGTCCCTTCCTACGCAGAGCACTTCGGAATCGACCGTTCGCTCTGGTATCTTTGGGCAAAGGACATCGCCCTGACCAAAATCGGCGCGCGTCTGCCCGTCTCCGAAGGTTTCTTGACGACGACTGACCTGCAAGACTCTGCACACGAAGGCAAAGCGCTATTCGAACAGTCGATACGAATACTGAAATCGGATGCAACGATCACGCAGCCCATTATGGAGCTGGATCAGTCGCTTATGCGCATCCTTTCCGACTACGCGTACTACTCGTTGCGCCTGTACGTGCTGTTGCCTCCGAACAAGCAGGACCGGAAACCTGAAATCCGGGACTATGTGCGCAACGACCTCCGGAGTAGAGGTATAGTCCAATAGGGCTGGCAAGGCCTCCGGCGGCATCCGCCTCGAGACGATCCGCGAGGTCGCCCGGACGGGGGTCGAGCGGATCAGCGTCGGCGCGATGACGCACTCCTCACTCATCATCGATATGGCCGTCGAGATCGACGAGGCGGGGTAGGCACCCGGGAAGTCCCGCGACGGCAACGCCAGAAACATGACAGCGTTGGGTGGTGTCTCGGGAAGGAACGCAACTCGCATCCGCGGAATCCCGTGGCCGGAAAAAGCCCCTGCCATGGCGCCCGGCAGCCTTTACGACTGCAGCACCAGAAAAACGTTCAGCAGGATCGAAAGCGCCAGAAGGATTGCCAGCAAAATCGTCACCGTCCAGCGGGCCTGCTCGCCGGACGAAACCTGCATCACCGTCTCGGAAGCCCCGTTCTGCGCCGGCATGGCCTGCGTCTCACTCGAGGCCTCCTTCTCCAGCCGGGCGAACTCCTGCAGCAGCTTCGGATCCACCCGCCGCCGCGCCTGCAGCGGCGGCTGACCCGCCTGCACCGCCTGCAGGTCCTGAAGCAGGTCTTCCGTGCTCGTGTAGCGATTGCTGCGGTTCTTGGCCATCATCACTTCGATGATCTCGGCCACGCCCGCCGACAGGCTCGTGTTGATATGGTCCGGCGGCAGCAGCCGTTCCTTCAGGTGCTTGTGCATCACCGCCGACGGGCTCGCCCCGTCGAACGGCACCCGCCCGGTCACCATGTGGTAGAACGTCGCCCCCAGCGAATAGATGTCCGCCCGAAAGTCGATGTCCAGCTCGCCGCGGATCTGCTCGGGGCTGATGTAGTACGGCGTGCCGTAGGCACGACCGGCCTCGGCCGCGGCCGTCTCCTTGTCGTCCTTGGCGCGGGCAAGGCCCATGTCCGCCAGCTTCACCACGCCGTCCTTGGTGATCATGATGTTCTTGGGCTTGACGTCGCGGTGGATCAGGCCCTTGCCGTGGGCGTGGGCCAGGGCCTTGGACACCTGGATGACGATGTCCAGCGCCTCAGGCTCGCCATAGACCTTGCCCTTGGCCAGATCGTCGTAGACCGTCTTGCCCTCGACGAATTCCATGACGAAGTAGTGATAGCCCCGCGCCTCGCCGACGTCGATCGCCTGGACGATGTTGGGGCTGTTGAGCCTGGCGGCCGCCTTGCCTTCCTTATAGAACCGCTCGACGAACTCGGGGTTCTCGCTGAGCCGCTTGGGCAGGATCTTGATCGCCACTTCCCGGTCCAGCGACAGCTGCCGCGCCCGCCAGACCGTCGCCATCGCGCCCTGGCCGAGCTTGGACTTGACGTGATAGCCGGGGATATGCTGCGCCGAGCGGGTCATGCTGTCTTCCAGCACGGTCCCCTTGACGACCCGCCCCATCTGCGCCCGCGTGCAGTAGCCTTCCTGGACCATGACCTCGGCCAGCGAGACGTTCTCGCCCTTGCGGGCCACTTCGGCCTGGCGCTTCAGGCAGGCCTTGACTTCATCCTGCGTGACCAGGCGGGCCTCGAGCATCGCCTTGGCGATCATACTGTCATCTTGATTTGGCATGATACAACTGCTCATCGACAGCCCGGCTCACTTTGCGGCCGGGGTCCGTCTCCATCGGGCACAACCGGGTAACCACACGTCAAATGCTTCGGCGAAGTGCCGCACCAGGCCTTGGAGGCGAGCAGCTCGGAAATCTCGCCGCGTGCCGCCTCGACCCGATGATCCGCCAGGGCCGAAACGGCCCGCGCAACACTAATATGCAATTCGGCACAAAATACCAACGGCTTTGGTTCCTGCAAGGCCGCAAATCCCAAACCCGCCAGCAACTTCTCCTCCAGCTCCGTCCAGCCCTCGCCGGTCAGCGACGAAAAGCGAACGTGTCCTGCATGTGCTGGCATGACTTCGCCGCCCTCGCAGCGGCGCGCGGCGGGCAGATCGCACCTGGCGTAACCCACAACGTCACCCGATTGTACTCCTACCTGGGCGACAAGCAAACTCTCCGATGGGCCCGGCGGACACGCACTGTCGAGTACCAGCAGCCGCAGGTCCGCCCCCCGCGCCCGCTCCAGCGCCCGGCGCACGCCCTCGGCCTCGATCGCGTCGGCGGCCTCACGCAGACCCGCCGTGTCGATCAGCACCACCGGCCAGCCCCGGACCGCCGCCGCCTCGCCCACCCAGTCGCGGGTCGTGCCCGGCTGGTCCATCACCAGTGAGATACCCCGACCGGCCAGACGGTTGGCGATCGTGCTCTTGCCGGCGTTGGGCATCCCCACGATCGCCAGCGTCCGCCCCTGCCACGCCGCAGCCACATGCGCTTGCGCCAGAATGGCTTCGGCGGCGCGGCGGACGCCACCCACGTCCCCCGCCACAATCCGCGCGTCCCAGTCGCCCAGCACCTCGTGCCAGATCCGCCCCTGCCCGATCAGCCACTCGACCACCCGCCCCGTCGCCGCCCGAGCCAGACACGCCTGCACGCACCGGTCCAGCCGGCAGAGCCAGCCGAACGCCGCGTCGAAGGCCCCGCCGCCACGCGCGCCGCCATCGGCCGGGACCGGTTCGCCGCCTTGAGCACCGCCATCGGTGCCGGCCGGTCCCCGACTGGCCGGCTCAGCGCCCAGCGCCTCCAGCCGGCGGACCACGCGCTGCACGATCCGCACCCCGCCGTGCACCTGCAGTTCGACCCAGGCGCTCCCCCGCTCGTCCTGCCCACGCCAGGCCAGCACCTCGTCCAGCACCGCCCCATCCGCATCGACCAGGTGACCGTGCGACACCGCACCGGGCGGCGTCTGCCCAGCGGATCGGCCGCCCGAGCCGCGGAAGATCCCCTCCGCCAGCCGCACCGCCTCCGGCCCGACCACCTGGATCACGGCGATCGCCCCAGCTGTCATCGGCGTCAGTACGCGGACCCGCGCAGGAGGGCCCTGCTCGATCGGGCGGATGTGCGGCTGATTCGCGCAGGTCATGAGGGTTCCATCGGTCCGGGCGGGTTCTGCTGCCAGGCCAGGGCGATGCCCATGAGCGTCAGGTTCGGCACCAGATCGTCGGCGAAGTCCAGGTAGTCCGCGAGCAGCTTCGCCCCGCCGCCGGTGACGACCAGCTGCGGCCAGCGGCCCATCTCCGTCGCGTACCGCTCGGTGAGCTCGCGAAGGGCGCCCACCGCGCCGAAGATCACCCCGGCCAGAATGGACTCCTCGGTGCTGCGGCCGATGTGATGCTCCGGCCGGCGCAACTGGATCTCCGGCAGCGCGGCGGTATGCTCGGCCAGCGCCCAGGCCGCTGTCTGCGGCCCCGGCAGAATCGCCCCGCCCAGGAAGATCCCGTCGTCGCTGACGACGTTGACGGTCATGGCCGTACCGACGTCCGCCACCACGCAGGCATGCCCCAGCCTGTGATACGCCGCCGCCGCGCCGCAGACCCGGTCGACGCCGACGGTTTCGGGGTTCTCCACGTCCAGCGGCAGGGGCAGCGGCAGGTCCCGGCGGATCACCAGCGCCTGCTCGCCGGTCACCCGCTCGACGATCCGGCACAGCGGCTCGGTGCGGGCCGGGACGACCGACGCGACAACCACCTGCACGGTCCGCGCGTCGATCTGGCCCCACAGCTCCGCCAGCGGCTCGGCAATCGCGTCGAGCTGATCGGTCGCCACGCTGATGACCGACTCGACCTGCTGCTCGCGGACCAGGCCCGCGGTCGTCGTCGAGTTGCCGATATTGATCGCCACGACCTCGGGAGGCCCGATCAGGGCGTCTCCCTGGCCAGCCGTCTGATTCAGGGGTTCATAGTTTTCCATATCAGATCCAAGGTACTCGCTTGCGCCGCCGGCACAAGCCCGACCTACAAATCCCGGTGCCCCAACGAACGCGTCCCCCCCGCCAGCGCCGCACCCGCCAGAGCCCCGGCCGCCAGCCACACGCCGATCACCGCCGCCACCATCCACACGCGGACCATCCCCGGCCCGTATCCCCCCCACGACTGGGCGCCCACGGCCGTCGTCGCATCCAGACGGCACAGCACCCCGTTAATCACGTTGACCAGCCCGACCCAGACCATCGAGGCCATCAGGTTGACCATTCCGCCCAGGCCGCTGGCGATCCGGGCCGAATTCTTCTCCTCGAAACTCGGCAGCCACGCCCCCATCCCCACCGACAGACCGCACAGGCCCACGCAGATCGCCCCGGCCAGCAGCATCTGCACCACCGCCCAGACGGGCGTCATCGACAGCATCCAGACCGACGCGCCCACCACCGCGAAGGCCGCCGCCAGCGTGACCGTCAGCGCCGAGACGAACTTGCTGATGACGATCCCGCCCCGCTCGATCGGCATGGTCGCCGCCAGCCACAACTGCCCCGCCTCCAGCGACACCTGCGGAAAGATGAACCGCCCGGTGAACGTCGCCAGGATCAGGCTGATCGCCGCCAGGTTCAGAAACGGCACGATCACCGGCGCCAGCTCCCCCAGCACCCGCACGTTCAGCCGCGGCAGGTTGATCAGGTACAGCCCCAGCAGCACCGCCAGGATCCCCATCTGCGACCACTGGTTCGCATCACGAAGAAAGCAGCGGAGGTCCTTGAGGATCATCGTCCGCAGCTGCGGCGGCAGCCAGAAGAAGAACACCTGTGCCAACCCCGCCGTCAGCCGCCCCCGCACCCGCACCCGACGACTCGATCTCTCCGACGCCCGCATCAGCGCCGCGCTGAAATCCCGGGCTACCAGCCGGATCGCCAGCCAGATGAAAAACACCGCGTTGGCCACCAGCACCGCCAGGTAAAACATCGCCTCGCCGTAGGCGCCTCGCCCGGCCAGCAGCGTCAGCCGGCTCATCCACGTGCTCGGCAGGAACGTTCCCCGGGCGATCCGCAACCGCCCGTAGAAGTCGGTCAGCCACTCCGCATAGTCCGCGTGGAAACTCGCCCACCGCTGCGTCAGCATCACCCCCGCGACGATCGCCACGCCGGCAAACCCCAGGACCAGCAGCGTGATCGCGTTGCGCGGCAGCCACCGCGCCACCACGTACGCCGTAATCAGCCCCCACGCCGCCGGAATCAGTGCCAACGTGACGAACGCCCCCAGAAACAGCGGAAAGAACACCCAGTCCAGGTCATAGGCACTGGCCATCGCCAGCAGCAGGGGCAACCCCAGCAGCAGCAGCGACCAGCTCGACAGCACGAATGCCTCGATGAACTTGACCGACACGAAGTGCCATGGCTCGATCGGCGCCACCAGCAGGTACCCCGGCTCGTCCCGGCCGAACAGGCCCCCATAGCTCAGCAGCGTGCTCGACAGCCACAGCATCAGCATCACCGCGATGAAGAAGAAGTGGAATATGTACTCCACCGCCAACACGCTTTCGAGGTTCCTCTGGTGAAGCCAGCCCAGCACCGCCGCCAGCATCCCGTACATCATCCCGCACAGCAGGATCACCACCACCGCGCCGGCGATCGCCCTCCCGTAGTGCTGGCGCAGCCCCACCGCGATCCCGTTGCGGAGCAGGCGAACCTTCATCCCCACCAGCACCGACAGTGAAGCGCCGGAGGCCTCCATCATGTCGCCGCCCCCTCGCCGCCTTCCGTCATTGCCCCCTCCTCCAAAAGCGTCAGGAAGATCTCCTCCAGCCGATCGTCCCGACCCGTCCGCGCCTGCAACTGCGCGAGCGTCCCTTCGGCCACCATGCGCGACCGATTGATGATTCCGATCCGGTCGGCAAGGTCCTCGGCCGTGTCCAGCGTGTGGGTGCTCAGGAACACCGCCCCGCCCTCGTTGCGGACGTCGCGGAACAGCCCCTTGACCGCCCGCATCGTGACCGGGTCGAGCCCGACCATCGGCTCATCCACGATCAGCACGCTCGGGCTGTGAAGCATCGCGCTGGCCAGCACCACCCGCTGCTTCATCCCGTGACTGTAACTTTCGCTGTACTGGTCCAGCCAGTCGCCCAGGCCCAGCCGCTCGCCGAGCATCGCCCCGCGCTGGCGGATCTCCCGCAGCCCCATGCCGTACATCCGCCCCACGAACTCCAGGAACTCGCGCCCCGTCAGCTTGTCGTACAAAAACGGCTGGTCCGGCACGTAGGCGATCCGGGCCTTGGCCTGCTTGCCATTGAGGCCCATGGCGTGGCCGCACACGTGGACGCTGCCCGCGTCCGGCCGCAACAGCCCGACCATCATCTTGATCGTCGTGGTCTTGCCGGCCCCGTTGGGCCCTAAGAAGGCGTAGATCTCGCCCGGCTCGATCCGCAACGTCAGGTCGTCAACCGCGACGGTCCGGTTGTATCGCTTGGTTACCCGGTCAAACTCGATGAGTGCCATGTCTGTTCCTATATGTCACCGCTGCGCGTTCGCCTCCTGCCGCCCACCCGGGGTCTGACCCCGTGTAGCACGTCTGCACCCGAATTCCCGCATCCGATTCCCGTGGTTGCACCAATACCTGAACGATCCACTGGGGTCTGACCCCCTTGCAGCGGCCCGCCGCCCGTGCCACGGGGTCAGACCCCGGTGGCTGCCCAAGCATTCGGACCGCCATAAAGTCCCGGCGTTGATCTCGCCAAGGGCGTGCGCTACGGGGTCAGACCCCTGAAAGCCGCACGCCCACTGGGGCCGCTGCCTTACCGCTGTGCGTTCGCCTCCTGCCGCGCCTGCTGCAGGGCCTGTTCGTCAAATCCGTCCAGCAGCTCAATCGTGATCGGGCCGATGATCGGGACCTCCACCCGCTGGCGAAGCACCCGCCCCTGCTCGTCCACCCAGCCGACCACCCCGTCGGCCTCCACCCGCAGCACCTCCACCTCTTGGCCGAGGTGCTCGATCGTCTCTTTGCCGGTGACCCTCGCGATCACGGGAGTCGGCATCGGATCCTGCCCCCAGAGCGAGGTCATCGGGTTGATGCTCGCGATCCGCCAGGTCTGCCCGACCTGAAGGTCCTTCAAATAGACGAACGGCTGGAACGTCTCGGTGAAGGCCGATGCCATCTCTCGCTGCAACGTCATCTCGTGCTGCTGGTCGCCGACGCGCACGATGCAGGGGAAATCCCTCCCGAAACGCGCCGCCTCCACGTATACGTCGGCCGGCAACCCGTACACCCAGATCCGCAGCTCGCTGAGCCGTTCGTCGGCATCGAACGTCAGGTTCGTCTCCACCTGGATCGTCCGGGGCAGCGGCTGCACCTTCAACAACGTCGTCGACCGCGCCATCGCCCCGCCCTCGACCCGCCAGAACTCCGACCAGCTCCGGCCCAGGCGACCGTGCGCCTCCGAATTGATGACAAACTGCATCCGGACCGGCTCGTCGTCGGCGATGGTCGGTACGAGCGCCGGGGCCGTGCCGGCCGTCCAGACCGGGTACAGGTCGTGCCAGACCAGTCCGCCGAGGCTCGCTATCCAGATGCAGATCACGGTCAGGTCGAAAACGCGCTTGGTCATGGATTTCGAAGTCCCGCTCCGGTAGTCCTTTGTGGCCAACCACCCTATTGTACCCGCGCCGCCGGATGCCTCCA
>JAWLBS010000071.1:0-2764 GCA_041687575.1 Phycisphaerae bacterium
TCTGGGGGGCAGCCCGATGCGTTCGCGGCTGCGGACGGAGAATGAAGGCACGATCCACATCATCCTGGACAACGTCCGCATCAACGGCAAGCGCCTCCGAAGCGACGCCGACTGGCCCAACGGACTCTTGAAGCAGGGGGACGTCACAGTGGAGTATCGCTGATTTCCCTTCTCCGGCGACTCGCCCGGCGAGCGGGACTGATTTTCGCGGCCGCGCCTTGCGCTTTGTGCCTGTCCCGCTTTTTCCCTGCACGACACGAATCGCGTGATCACGATCGCGCCCGGCACACCACAGATTGCACAGCGGATCAGCGACCTGCGGACGGCCCGCTTCGCTTCGGCGGCGTTCGAGGGCAAGAGAACCGGTCAATGGCGCGGAAGGCCAACGCGCGCGGCAACGACAGGCCCATCTGCATCCGGACGCCGCCGGCCCGGCGTCTGGACCCCCGGCCACGGTTCGGATATGCTCGCCGGCCGAGCGGCGTACGCACGATCGTTCGTGCGCACAGGCCGAGCGCGGAGACCTGCCATACAAGACGTTGCGCGGAGGCTTCGTGCGCAGAGATTGACCTGCGGAGACTGACCCTGTGGCTGTGCAGACACCTTCCCGTGACGTGGACAAATTGACTTGCTGGGTGGACCCGTTCATCGGCGTAGACAAGGGCGGCAATACGCTGTGCGGCCCCTACCGGCCACTGGGCATCGCCCGGCCCGGGCCCGACACCTGGCCGCCCGTGCCCACCAATACCAACGGCTATTCCAGCACCGGCCGCATCCTGCGGTTCTCCCAGAACCACGTCAGCGGCACGGGCGGGGCCTCGCGATACGGCAATATCGCCGTCACCCCGTTTGTCGGCGAACCGATGCCCCGCCTGGCGGCCTGCGACAAGGCCGACGAGTCGGCCGAAGTCGGCCGGTACGCCGTCCGCCTGCTGCCCGAGGGGATCGGCGTGGAGATCACCGCCACGCCGCGGTGCGGGGTCTACCGGTTCCGCTTCCCGCGCGGCGCGACGGCCAACGTGCTGATCGACGCGGGCTCGGCGGTCCGCTGCTACGTCGACCATCGCCGGCCGGTCCTGCCGCACTCGGTGGGCGGCTACGTCGAGGCCGTCGGCGAGTGCGAGGTGGTCGGCCGGGGCGACGTCCAGGGCGGATGGGGCCACGACTTTCCCTACTCGGTCCACTTCTGCGCCCGCTTCGACCGGCCCTTCTCGCGGGTCCACACCGCGCTGGGCGAGTTCATGCTGGACCGGCGATTCGCGGTGGGGCCCGATGCCAAGGCCATCCTCTCGTTCGACGACGCCGAGGAGGTGAACCTGGTCGTGGCGATCTCCTACCAGTCGCTGGCCAATGCCCGCCAGAGCCTCGACCGCGAGGCGGCAGGCAGGTCCTTCGACGACCTCCACCGCGAGACGGTCGACGCCTGGGAAGACCTGCTGGGCAAGGTCCGTGCCTCCGGGGGCACCGATGACGAGCGCAGGCTGTTCTACACCTCGCTGTACCGCCTGTTCTGCATGCCGAGCGACCTGGGGATCGACGACGAGTTCCACCTGTGGACCTCCGGCGTGCGGCACTTCACCGACTACTACTGCCTGTGGGATTCGGCCCGCAACGCCAATTCCCTGATTACGCTGCTGGACCCGCAGCTGGAGGTGGACATGCTCAACTGCCTCCTGGACGTGGCCGCGCACAACGGCTGGATCCCCGACGCCTGGATCGCCGGCCACTCGGCGCACATCCAGGGCGGCTCATCGGCCGACGCGCTGATCTGCGAGGCCGCGCTCAAGGGGCTGTCCGGGATCGACTACGAAAAGGCGCTGCTGCAGATGCGCAAGAACAACGAGGTGGTCTCGCCGGACCCGTGGATGTACGGCCGCTACCTCGAGGACTACCGCGACCTCGGCTACGTCTCCGACCGCGTGATCAACTGCGTCTCCAAGCACATCGAGTATTCGTACCAGGACTGGTGCATCGGCCGGCTCGCCGAGCACCTCGGCCAGCAGGACGTGGCGGGGCGGTTCTACGAATCCTCGCACAAGTTGTGGAACCTCTGGCACGACGGCCACAAGTGCCTCGCCCCGAAAACGCCCGATGGCGCCTGGGCCCAGCCGTTCGACCCGCACAAGCCGCAGCGCCCGGACTACTGGCACGATCCGCACTTCTACGAGGGCATCGCCTACGAATGGTCGCTGTGCGCCCTGCAGGACATCGCCGGGCTGATCGAGCGCCACGGCGGCGCGGCCGCCTTCGTCCGCCATCTCGACCAGTTCTTCGACGACATCCTGTACCACATGAAGGAGATGATCCTCCACACGCCGATGCTCTACCACTACGCCGGCCGGCCGGACCGCTCGGCCGACCAGGCCCGCCAACTCCTGGGGCGCTACAAGGCGACGCGCGACGGGCTGGACGGCAACGAGGACATGGGCGCGCAGAGCGCATACTACATCTGTGTAATGCTGGGCCTCTACCCGATCATGGGCCAGGACATCTACCTGCTGCTGCCACCGGCCTTTGACGAGACGACGCTGCTGCTCGGCCAGACGGGCCAGCCGTTGACCCTCCGCACACGCCGCCGCGGCGCCGGCAAGTACATCGTGGGGCTGACCGCCGACGGCGCGGCCTTCGACCGCAACTGGATCCGCCACGCCGAGCTGCTGGGGGCGCAAGTCCTGGAGTTCGACCTGGCGGACGAGCCCGGCACGTGGGGCACAACGGACCCGCCACCATCACCCCTGCCGCGGGCGTAACGGCAGGGGTCGGG
>JAWLBS010000071.1:2864-17616 GCA_041687575.1 Phycisphaerae bacterium
TGCCGTTGGCAACAATGCACTGAAAGTGCAGCATAATTCAGCCCGGGGTCAGCGGGCCGCGTCACAATCCTGCGCAGCCGCCATGCGGCGAAGCAGGATCGCGGCCCGCTGACCCCGGTTACCGAGCCCCATTTCCGGTTCAGCCCTGTAAGGGCTGGATAACCGCCGACTGCCCCGCGCCCCCGAAACAAAGACCCATCCCCCTGCAGCCGATTTCTTTTCGCTTGACATGCCTCGCCGGAATCGGATATAACCGAGGCGGGAGGTCGGTTGTGGTCGCCGCGCTCGCCGCCTCTGCTTCCGGTCCCTTCCGGGCTCCCTTCGCAGCAGCGGAAACGTTACCCATGGGGATGGTTGCGCCTTATCTCAGGCGGGAATCCGTCCAGCGCATGGGGACAAGTCGACCCAAAAACAGGGGAAGTGAAAATGAATCGTTTCGCAAGCCTTTTCACGGTACTGTTCTCGTCGATGGTGCTGATGTCCCCGGCTTCGGCGAAGTATCTGCTCACATGGGCGGACATCGAAGATGCGTATCAAGGGAACTTCGGGGTTCCAGCGGCGGCCGATGGCAACTACCGGTTCGGGTACTCCCCGGCCGTACACGCCCAGCTGAGCAATGGGAACCTGCTGGTTGCCGGCCATACGTGGTATTCCGTCCATGCCGAAATCGAGTTGCCGGCTGTTCTCGATGGCCGACGGGCCGCACGCGTCGGGGACTGGATCGACGTCACGGACGGGTTGCTGCCTGATGGCTGGTCCGGCGGTTCCGGATACAGGCTTGGCGGCCTGCTGGAGGTCGGCTCGACGATGCATTTCACGAAGTACCAGTGGTACAACGGCGCCGGCACGAACTGGCAGACGCAGGGTTCCAGCGGGGCCGGGTATAGCGGGGGCACCTACACCCAGACATCGGCAGCCGAGGGAATGTGGAGCGTGAATGACTCGCAGGGCCTGGCCCATCACTCCCGCGTTGGCGGATATGTCAGCTACGCCCCCTCGGCGCTGACGAATGACGGATACCGCTATCTGGCCGGGCAGCAAGGCACTTCCGGCGCCGCGACCGGCCGCTGGGGCCCGAACCTCTTTGCCATCGATCCGACTGCCGGCAGCGGCGGGAACCCGGGCGCTGTCCGCGGTGCGGTGCTGATGTCTCATGACAGCCAGGCGCATCAGGTCGGCGACGTGTTGGCGTCCAACGCGACGAGTGCCTGGTGGCAGGCCAACGGCGACGACAACAAGCAGTGGTGGATTGCCAACAAGGTGACCGACATCGAATGGATCGAGACCGATACGTTCCACGGCGTGATCGCCATGGTGGTGCGTGGCATCGGGGATAAGTGGTACGGCGAGGCGAATGCGGGGCCTGGCGGAATCAGCGACCCGTACGGCGGGGGCAAGGGCTACCACGCCGCCGGGTGGGTGCTGGAGGCCTGGATCTATGACCCGGACGACCTGATGGCCGTCTACAACGGCGAGGCCGACCCCTGGAGTCTGACTCCGGCTGACGCCGTCCTGCTGGCGGAACGCCTGCCGGGGTCGTCCCAGGCCACCTATTACAGCATACTGAACTCGGGAGGTCTCACAAGCAATCTGTCGATGAGTTACCGTGACGGCCGACTCATCCTTCTGCATGAGGGCGGCTACGCCGCCTCCCAATATGAGCGAACCCCCATGGGATACGTCTTTAGCGATATCACCCCCGAACCCGCATCCCTGGCCATGCTTGGTATCGGCCTGATCCCGTTGCTGCACCGGCGCAAAAGGGGGATATGAGTAAGGACCCGGTTGTTCCCCGTTGTCCCAACGCCGGAGGCCTGGAGGGGCGGGGTGTCGGGGGCAAGTCGCGCGGTGGGGCCGTGAGCTACTGATAAGGACGTAGGGCGGATGCCGCAGACGCGGCCAAAAAGCGAAAGGCGCCGCCGGCGGCACCTGCGGGGAAGGGGTGTTTGTGCGTAAGTCATTGCCGGCTCTTGTGTTTCCAATCAGTTCCGCCCGTGCCTGTCGCAGCAAGACGGCACCTTGCGGCGCCATCGGGGCGCGCGCGGGCAGCGCCGGCGGCGCCGGGGTGCGGGGGCTTTGGCGGTGGGGGCATGGGGCGCAGGCCCCAGGGTGCAGCGCGGGCGGCAGGGCGGGCTGCTTGTGGATGTACGGCGTCTGCTTTCGGTTCATTTCGTGTTCTCCCTCTACCAGTAAGAAGGCCCGGGTAGCTACCCCGCGCCGCTGTGCGGCGAGAGAGTAGAGCAGGGGACGGGGGAGCAGTAGAGCGGGCGGCCGGGGCACACCGGCTGGGCCGCCGGCGGCCGCCGCTTGATGACCGGCGTGTCGAAGGCCGCGGTGGCTGGCGCCCCTGGACGGGCGCCGCGGGGTGGGCGGGCTTCGGCGAGGGGGTCGCTGGCCTGCGAAGGCCCAGCGCAGCGGGTAGCAATGCGTAATATGCTGCTACACCAAGAGTTACGAGGGCCTCGGCGTGGATGGGGCGGTAAATAAACGGTGGCTGTCCCTATTTATATTCAGGACCATATGCACGTCTGCCAACATCGCGGCAAGGCTTGTTATATCACGTACTTATGGAAGAGACCGGGGCAGCCTGCAAGCAATATCCGCCCAATGTCTTGCGCCCCATTGACTTGCTGTTCGCATTTTGTTAGGGTGTCAATACAGGAGGAGGGCTTGTCAGCCGCGGGGGCTTCTGCCCGCATACTTCGGGCAGACCCTGAATGCCATCTGGGACATGTTGCATTGGGGAGGAATGAAACATGCTTGTGGTTTCCGGCACGTCAAGGCAATACAACCGGCAGTTCCTTGCTGATGAATTCCGCCAGCCAAGAATAGTCACACGGCTATCCATCCAGCAGTCTCGTTTCGGTCTCGAAACCGCCTCTTGGCACGACTACTGGTTGCCGGTAAGAGACTTCTTCGCCGTGGATGCCAGGCTCGTGCAGCGTCTTAACCGCCTGAAGAGGGCATGGCTGGATTTGCTACGATATCCAAACCACCGCCACATCCAGACCCGCTTCTGTTGGCGTTACTTCGGATTGCTACACCACTCATTGTCCATCGCCAGAACGGAGCCAGAACGAGGAGATCCCTTACCTGCACTCCAACGGCTCGTGGGCTTCGAGAGTTTTCCGCTCGAGATTGCCGGGCAGTCGGGCAGGGCGGCCGGCGTGCTTGTCAACCGAAATCCGATCTACCTGCTCGGACAACTGCCTGGGGAAGCTCCACCACCTACACCTCGGCACGTGCCTATGGTCATCCCAGCCGGCCTGCGCGACGGGTTCTATTACTACAGACAGGCAATGCTCGATGCGCAACGAGAGATCGGAGTTCTTCTGAGCCCGGCGGTCGATCTTCGGCAGCGAGCGCAGAGCTTCCTGCCAATCGACCGCTTCACTCGGCTTGTCAGCGACCGTGCCGATCCTTATTGGAAGCCACGGGCTCGGCTTCTGAGCAAGCGGGTGCTCCTGCCCTTATTTCAGGCCTGGCAACGCGAAGACGGCCGGCAGGATGCCGCACGTGCACTAAGCATCCTGGACCTCGGGGCTGGAACCGGCCACTTGGTCGCAACATCGTGGAGATACCTTCACGAGTTGCTTCGCCCCGAACAGCGCCGCGCCGGGTGTTTTCACTTCGTGGATTCTGCCTATCCCATCTTCGGACGTTCGTTCGGCTTGTCGCGCAGCACAGACGCCGTCGCCCAAGTGGAGTGGACCACCGCGGACTATCGCATCCTGGCGGATGACGACGAATGGCTAAAGCGCAATGGGCCGTTTGACTGGGTATTCGCATGCCGGCTCCTGGACAACGCCAGCAACTTCATGATTGAGCCAATCCCGCCCGACAGCCTGCATCCGGATTTCCCCACGCCTGAGTGCCTGCCGCATTACTGTCTGTCGCCGCGTCAGCAGCCTGAGGGAATCGCGCAGCTGCGAGTACGCACGGCTCGCAGGAAAGTCCTTTCCGGCATCTGCATGCCTCAGGTTTCGTTAAACGACTTCTTCGCAGCATTACTGGCTGTACAGCAGGGAACGGTCGATGTCATTCAGGACTCTGCCTGGTACCTTCCGGTGCGACGATTCAACCCCGCATCCCTCATTACACCAAGCGGACGGAGCCTGATCGGTCAGCTGTGCAAGGTCGCCCGCGCGATCGTTATCGAGGATGTGGATCTGGACCCGGAACACCTTCTGCAGCATCGAGAGCAATTCGGCCTGCCGGGAACGGCCGCGGTACATTGCGTTCGGGACGGCTTTGCGACAGAATCTCGCCAGTTCGTCATCGGACACCCTTGCCTGGCAGAGCAGCTACGAGGAGACCGTTTATGGTGAGGCTCATATCGCGAGACCGCAAAGGCCCCATTCTGACGCCGTCTTCGATCCCGTGCCTGCGCGGGCTGCCGACGCTCAACCTGACGCAGGGCTGTGCCCATGGGTGTATCTATTGTTATATCCAGGGGTATTGCCACTATCCCGGGCCGGACGAGGTGGTTCTGTTCGGTAATACGGCTGATCTGGTCCGGGACGAGCTGCACAGGAAACGGCGTCTGCCGCAAAGGGTCTATTTCAGCCCGTCGAGCGACGCGTTTCAGTACCTGCCGGCGGTGCAGGACCTGGCGTACGAGACGATGGCTGTTCTGCTGCGCAGCGGGGTGGAGGTGGCGTTTCTGAGCAAGGGGGCGGTGGCTGATCGGTTCGTCGAGCTGTTCGCGGGATTTCCCGGCCGGGTGTTCGCCCAGATCGGTATTACCACGCTGGACGCGGTTCTGTGCCGGCGCCTGGAGCCACGGGCGGCGTCGACGGAGCAGAGGGTTCGGGCGATCGCCAGGCTGATCGGTGCCGGTGTTGCGACGACGGCCCGACTGGACCCGCTGGTGCCCGGGGTAACGGACACGGACGCCAGTTTCCACGCACTGCTGGGGGAACTGAAGGAGGCGGGTACTACTCAGGTCGCGGCGAGTTATCTGTTCCTGCGGCATCCGTTCGGTGCGTCGCTGGCTGCGGAGTTGGAATCTCTGTGTCCGGGGTTGGGCGGGGCCGGCGAGTGGTCTTATGCCAGGTTCCGCCAGGGCACTGGCGGCCGGATGTGCGACGAGCCGTACCGCAGGGAGCGGTTTGCGGCCCTGGCCGGGATCGCGAGGTCTTACGGGATGGCACTGAACGTCTGTGTCTGCAAGAACCCGTGGCACGAGGGGGAGGGTTGCTTGATAGCAGGTCCCGGGGTTGGTGTCGATCGCGTGGGCGATCCGCTGCTTCCGGGCATGGCCTGACTTGCTTTCTTCCGGTGGAATGGAACGGGACTTCCGGGAACAATGGCACCTGTTCGAACTTCTCTGGCACTATCCCGGCGCAGCATGCTGTCGTGACACTGGCTGAACGGCACCGCTCTTCACAGACATGGGGGACGAGAGCCGATTGAATCTACGCTCGTGCCATCTGTCCTTTCGGCGGCACCTCGACGGTGCTCCACAACTCTACATCGAGGACATCGAGTACCCGCGCCGATCTGCCGGGGAATGTTGGCAACATCTACGTGCGACTCGTCCACGGCCCATCCGGTGGCCATGCAGCATCGAACGAGCTACCTTTGGCACAGGCTTCGAGCGGGGCAGACAGGAACTCACGCATCTTCGCCACGACATCCTCCAGCGGCGGGCTGGCGTCTGCAAGGCGGCTTCGCCTGAGAAACGCCACCCACTGTCGCTGCTTGGCGGCATCGGCGGCGAACTCGTCGCTCAGCCCTGTCAGCGGGCGCTCAAAACCGGCCAGTGATGGGCGCCTGGTGACCGGCCACTTTCTGAAGCAGAAACGGGTCGCTCTATAGGTGTTTCGGCCAGCATGTGGCATGAAGCCGGCCAATGCGCCCCTCGGGTCAGAATGCTGGCAAACGGCATATAGCCCGGCGGAGCCGGGGGCGGGCCGGATGGCGGCCCGGCATTTATCGCATTGGGGCCAACGGCAGATGTGGATGGGCTGGCCTGGCCGGTTGTGAAGCGCCCATTGGTGGCCCATTATTATGCGCCCGCTGACACAGCCCGGCTGGCAGATTGTCCGGCACCACGCGGCCACGCCGCTGCAACGTGGAACCGATGGCAGCTGCCAGCAGACTGCCGTCGAACGGGAAGCTGCGGCAAAGGGTCCAGATGTCGTAGCAGCCGTTCGATGGCGTAGCGGGCGAGGATGACGTTGAAGTCGTCCTTGCCGCTTCTGGCGAGTCGCAGCAGCCGGTCGTGGACCGACTGGGCGAGCGGATCGGCCTTGCGGGCACTCAAAGCAGGGCCTCCATGTACGGCCGCATGACACGGTCGACTCGGCAGATTCGCCCGTTGTCAGCGGGCGCATAATAATGGGCCACCAATGGGCGCTTCACAACCGGCCAGGCCAGCCCATCCACATCTGCCGTTGGCCCCAATGCGATAAATGCCGGGCCGCCATCCGGCCCGCCCCCGGCTCCGCCGGGCTATATGCCGTTTGCCAGCATTCTGACCCGAGGGGCGCATTGGCCGGCTTCATGCCACATGCTGGCCGAAACACCTATAGAGCGACCCGTTTCTGCTTCAGAAAGTGGCCGGTCACCAGGCGCCCATCACTGGCCGGTTTTGAGCGCCCGCTGACACGTAATGGACGAGGTGATCCACGGTTGCTTTCCGCTGACGCAGGCCTTCGCGAAGGGCCTCGACCGCAACGTCGATGCCGATCTTGTTCCGGTACTTGAAGCAGTCGGCCACGGTCTTGGCCGGGTTGTACACGGGCACCGGGACGCCTTCGACATCGTGCACGTCGACGCCCTCGGTCAGGGCCTTGCCGGAAAACCGCACGATCCGCACGGCCACGGTGTCGATGCGCGGGGCGGCGGCCTTGCCGTCGATCGCCAGCCAGACGTAGTGGGGGATCTGCGTAGTCAGACCATGGAAGTGCAGGGCCGAGATCAGGCAGATCGCGCCGCCGGGGACCCGCTTGCACACCTCGGCCTCCGAGATGCGTTCGGTCACCATCGCCCCTGGCACCCGGTAGAGGCCCCTGCCCACACGCTGGACCAGCCCGCGCTCGGTCGCCATGCGCAGATACTGACGGGCCAGGCCGATCTCGTCCAGGTCCCGCGGCCGAAGCAGGCCCTTGCGGCGGGCAAGGGCCACAACCTGTTGGACTCGTGGTGCTACCATAGAGACTTTACCGTATATCGGGTATAATACTATACATCCAACATAACGTAAAGCCTGTTCGGCGCCGAATCCGGCCCCGCAGCGTCACAGCCGCCAACTCAGTAGGCCTTGGTGATATGGCTTGTCGGGTAGTAGTGGGTGAGGATGGAGCGGTAGTCGGCACCGGTGCGGGCCATGCCGTCGGCGCCGAACTGGCACATGCCTACGCCGTGGCCGAAGCCGCGGCCGGCGGTGAAGACGAAGCCGTCGCCGTCGGGCTGGATGCGGCACCAGGTGGAGCGCATCAGGCCCGGGCCGACCGTCAGGCGGAACTGGGCGGCCCGCATGCGGACGCACTTGCCCGAGGCGTCCAGCAGCTGCAGCCAGGTGGTCCGGCCGGCCGGGCTCGTCTTGATCGGCTCGATCCGCTCGATCGGGCCCAGCGAACCGAACAGCGGGTAGCGGGCGCGGAGCTTGGCGGTCAGCTCGGCCCGGCTGATGCGGGCGGGCGGCCAGGTGTAGTACTTCGCGTGGGTGCAGGTGGTGCAGCGCACGCCGCCGGCCAGCGGGGGGATCGACTCGACCGGCAGCAGGTAACTCACGCTGGAGGTCTCGCCGCCGCAGGTGCTGGAGTAGTAGGTGCAGAACATCTTCTCGCCGGCCGGGCTGGACCAGGTGAGCACCCGCCCGCGGGTGGCGCGGACGGCCTCGACCGCCTTTTCGCTGCCGGTGCCGACGTAGACCTGGCTGGCGGTGGTGGCGGTCACGTCGAAGTCGGGGCGGGGATTGACGAATTTCTGGTAGAGGGCATAGGTCCGGGCGGCGACGGCCTGGGCCTTGAACGCCTCAATGTGGAAGGTGGGGAACATCTCGCCGGTCAGCACGCCGGGCAGGTAGTCCTCGATGTCGAGGTTGTTGACCAGCAGCACCCGGCCCGAGCGGTTCAGGATCGTCAGCGTGCCGCCGTAGAGCCGGCCGTCGACCCGGATCGTGCCGGCCGCGGCCGGGATGACGCGGCAGCCGCTGGGCACGGCGCGGCCGTTGAGCTCGACGGCAGCGGGTTGCTGGCTGTCGGCGCGGACCTGGATGCTGATCGGGGCGGTATCGGAAAAGAGGCTGTTGCCGGCTGGATCGACGACGCGGGACGGGCCCTGGACGGCGAGGCTGGCGGTATCGGCCTCGGCGATCAGCACGCGGATCCGGCGCATCGCGGCGGTGTTGCCGCGGTCGCCGGCGCGGTCGGCCGGCTGGGCCGCGACGCAGCCGCCGGCGATCAATGGGAACGCCAGCAGCGTCACCCAGCCGGGCAGGGCGAGGCGGCGGAGCCATCCGTGGCGGGGTCCGGGCCGATTGACGTCCGTTTCGGACCGCATGGGCGAAATCCTAGGCCTTGCGCAGGGACAGGCCGTACTCGTTGAGCCGCTGCCGGATCTCGTTGAGGCTGGTCTGCCCGAAGTTTTTGACGCCGAGCAGCTCGTTTTCGCTGCGGGCAGCGAGCTCGCCGATCGTCTGAATATTCAACCGCTGCAGCGCCTTGCGGGCGCGGACGGAGAGCTGCAGGTCGCCGACGGGCTTGACCAGGATGGCCGGGTCGCCCTGGACCTGCCTCAGGATCTCCTGCTGGCGGGCCTTGCGCTCGTCTTCGAGGGCCTGGCCGAGGTGCATGCCCCTGGCGGCGAGGACCTCTTTGATCTCGTCGAGGCTGGTCTCGCCGAAGTTCTTGTAGGCGAGCAGCTGCTCCTCGGTCACGCGCAGCAGGTCGCCCAGGGTGTTGATGCCCATGCTCTGCAGGCAGTTGCGGGCGCGGACCGACAGTTCGAAGTCGATGATCGGGATGTCGAACAGGGCGCCGCGCTTCTCGCGGAAGCGCTCGCTGTCCTCGTCGATGACCATGTCCTGGCCGGCCTCGATGTCCTTGAGGAACAGGCGGGCCCGCTCGTGGGTCGGGCAGATCGCCAGGACCTTGTCGATGCAGTCTTCGGCATCGTCGTAGCGTTCGTGATCTTCATAGAGCACGGCCAGGTTGAGCAAGGCGTTGACGTGGACGGGGCCGCCGGTCATGAGCGACTCGTAGTAGTCGATCGCCAGGTCGTCGTCGCCTTGGAGGTCGGCGATGTATGCCAGGCGGAAGACGGCCTCGCTGTGATCCTCCTCGCGGTCGAGGGCCTGTTCGTAGGCCTCGATCGCCTCGTTACGCAAGCCGCGGGCCTCCAGCAGCCGTGCCCGGGCGACGTACCAGTCGGCGGAGCGGCCGGCCTCGTCGACACTACTCAGCAGGGACTCGGCCTTGTCGGCCTCGCCGGCGGCCAGCGCGGTGCGCGCCAGCTCGACCGAGACGGCGTCCGCGTCGGCGCCGGCCTTTTTGGCCTTGTCGAAGGCCTCGCGGGCGGCGGCGAAGTCGCCGAGCAGGCGATGGGTCCGGCCGAGGTACAGATACTTTTCGGGGCTGTCCGCTGCCTTTTGCAGGTATGCCAGGGCATCCTCGTGGCGGTTGAGCAGGCAGAGGCTCAGGCCGACGCGGAGGGCGTCGGCGGGCTGATCGGCCTGGCCGGCGGCAATCCGCTGGTTGATCAGCGAGTTGAAGCCTTCGAAGGTGTCGTCGGACGCGAAGACGGTGTCGCGCAGCGCGTCCAGAGCCGATTGATTAAAGGGTTCCTGCTGGAGCAGGCCCTGCACGTCGCCGGTGAAATCCATCTGAACCGTAGCCTCCGGTATTGCTGACTGGGCGGCATCGGACGCCGCCGCGCCGCTTAGCCGCGCTTCACTGCTGCGGCCTTCGTTACGTCGATAGAACTAACAGTATATTTGCGGTGCGCACGACTCGCAAGGCGCCCCCGTGCGCCCACACCGCCGCAGAATGATACGGGCCTGGAGGGCGGGAATGCAACCCCATGGTCGAGAAGGGCTACAGCGTCAGTGGAGAACGGAGGCCGCGGCTGCGGTGACCATCTGTTCCGGCGTGCTGGCGGCCATGCCGGGGACGGCGTGGCGTGGCCAATCCTTTGCGTTATAGTGACCGACCTGTAAGGTATCCTGAGGTACCGACTTGCGTATTGACGCGCAGGCGGGTTTCGGGAAGGCAGGGGTCCGATGGCGCTCAAGGGAATTTTCGACTGTACGGATCGGCAGGTGGAACTGGAACTGCCGGCGGCGTGCCTGATCACCGAGGCGGCTGACCGGGCGGGGCTGGTGCTGAACATCTCGTGCGGCGGGGCGGGCACGTGCGGGGGCTGCGCCGTCGACCTGATCGAGGGCACCTTCCAGCGCGACGGCGAGGCCATCGAGGTCGCAAACGGCGATTCACCCCGGCGGGTGCTGGGCTGCCGCACACGGATCGTCTCGGCGAGATGGCGGGTTCGCATCCCCAAGCGGTCGCTGGTGCAGGCCGGCGAGAAGATCGTCGTGGACTTCGACCTGTCGGCCCGGTTCGCGCATCAACCTCCTGTCCGCAAAGTGTTTATGAAACTGCCGCCGGCCACCCTGGAAGACTCGGTCGCCGACTTCGAGCGGATGACCCGGCACCTGGCTGAAGCGGAGGGGCTGACGGGAATCCGTCCGACCCTTTCGATGCTGCGGACCCTGCCGAAGGTGATGAGCGAGGCCGATTTCGCCGTGACCGCCACGCTCGCGCAGCGCGAGGACGGCTGGGAGATGATCGCGGTCGAACCGGGCGATACGACCGCTAAGCTCTTCGGGCTGGCCGTGGACCTTGGCACGACTTCGGTGGTCTGCTCGCTGGTGGACCTGGGCAGCGGGCGGATGCTGGAGACGGCGAGCTGCTACAACCAGCAGGTGCGGCGGGGCGAGGACGTTGCCAGCCGGATCGTTTTCAGCCAGACGGAGCAGGGGCTGGCGGAGATGCAGCAGCTGGCGGTGGCCGAGTCGATCAACAAGATGGTCCGGCTGCTGTGTCGCAAGGAGGGGATCGAGGCGGGGCAGATCGCCCGGGCGGTGATCTCGGGCAACACGGTGATGGCACACCTGCTGCTGGGGATCAGTCCGGAGCGGATCGGGGTCTCGCCGTTTGCGGCGGCGGCAGCTGCGCCGGGTACGGTGCGGGCCGAGCAGGTGGGCCTGGCGATGAACCCGTCGGGGCCGGTGGACATCGTGCCGGCGATCGCGGGGTATGTCGGCGGGGACATCGTCAGCGGGATCTACGTGTGCGGGATGCACAAGGGCGAGGGGCGGCACCTGCTGATCGACATCGGCACCAACGGCGAGATCGCCCTGGGCACCCCCGAGGGGATGTGGGCGTGCGCGACGGCGGCCGGTCCGGCGTACGAGGGCAGCGGAATCAGCTGCGGCATGCGGGCCCGCAGCGGGGCGATCGAGCGGGTCTGGATCGACGGGCCAGAGATGGATGTCCGCTGCGAGGTGATCAGCAACGGCAATCACAACGGCCGAGCCAGCGGGGTGTGCGGCAGCGGGCTGATCGATTTTCTGGCGGAGGCGTTCCGGGCGGGGCTGATCGAGCAGACGGGGCGGTTCAACAAGGACCTGGTGGGCGAGCATCCGCGGATCAGGCAGGTGGCGTGGCGGGACCGGACGGTGCAGGGGTTCGTGCTGGTGCCGAAGGACCAGACCGACGACGGGATCGACGACATCGTCATTACAGAAAAGGATATCGAGGGGCTGCTGCAGGCCAAGGCGGCCATCTATGTCGGCTCGCTGCTGCTGTCGCGCAGTGCGGGGCTGGGGTTCGAGGACCTCGACCGGATCTGGCTGGCCGGCGGGTTCGCCCGGCACATCAACGTGGCCAATGCGATCACGATCGGGATGCTGCCGGACCTGCCGGTGGAGCGGTTTGACGCGGTGGGCAACACGTCGCTGGCCGGGGCGTTTGCGGCGCTGGTCGACGACCAGACGTGGTGCCAGCTGGACCGGATCGCGACGCGGCCGAAGACGATCGAGCTGAACAAGGACCCGGACTTCGAGGACGAGTACATGTACGCGATGTTTTTGCCGAACCTGATGGAGGATCGGTTTCCGAGCGTGGTGGGGTAGGTGGGGGGGGGCGGGTTTCGGGGGTCGGGGGTCGGAACGGCAGGGGTCAGGGGTCGGGGGTCGGGGGTCAGTGAACGACAACAGCGGGACGCGGCGCTGGAATCAGCCGCGGGACCGGGCCGGCCGAAGATCTGGCTGCTGCACCTGCGCTAACGGCGCTTTGCATGAGATGCTGCAAGTTCGTGGAGTGGGCTATTGCCCACCAAAGGGTTGCGCGCGGGCGCTGTCCGATGATCCGGACGCAGTATCCACGCGAAGAACTCTTGAGCACTTCAGTCGTCCCTGGCGGGACTCCAACGACAGAAAGAACAACGCAAGGTCTTGGGGGGCAGGCGACCCCGCCTTGAAAGGCGGGGCTATGTTCGGTCGTCCCTGCGGGACGCAACAACTGCGGAAGGCGGAGTTGCGTTCGGTTGTTCCTGCGGGATGCAACAAATCTGCGAAAGACGGGGCTGCGTTTGCTCGTCCCTGCGGGACGCAGCATCTGCGAAAGGCGGGGTTGCGTTCGGCTGTCCCTGCGGGACGCAACACCTGCAACTCGTGTCACGATCAACCGCCGCGCGAAGATGACCACGGCCGCAGCAGCGGCCGCGACTGTCGCGAAGATGCCTGCCGTTGCTCGGACGGGGCTCAAACAGTTGCGATAACAGCGACGCCGGGATTCGTCGCATTCCAGCGTGGTGCCTGAATTCGCCGCGCTAAGGCCTATACAATCACAATGACGGCCGATGGGTACACAGTCATCATTTCTTTGCGAGGCGACGGATGGACAGTCGTTTCAAAGATCGAAAGGAAGCCGGCTGGAGGCTGGCGAGTCAGCTATCGTCGTACGCGGACCGGCCGGACGTGGCGGTGTTGGGGTTGCCGCGGGGCGGGGTGCCGGTTGCCTATGAAGTGGCGCGGGCGCTGCGGGCGCCACTGGATGTGTTCGTCGTGCGCAAGCTGGGGGTGCCGGGCCAGGAGGAGCTGGCGATGGGGGCGATCGCCTCGGGGGGCACGCGGGTGCTCAACGACGAGGTGGTCAGCGTGCTGGGGATCCCGGCCGAGACGATCGACCGGATCGCCGAGTCCGAGCGGGAGGAGCTGGCGCGGCGCGAGGCGCTGTACCGGGACGACCGGCCACTGATTCCCGTCGCCGGCCGCACGGTGATCCTGGTCGACGACGGCCTGGCGACCGGTTCGACGATGCGGGCGGCGATCCGGGCGCTGCGCAAGCAGGAGCCGGCGCGGATCGTGGTGGCGGTGCCGGTGGGGGCGGCCTCGACGTGCCAGGAGTTTGGCGAGGAGGTCGAGGAGGTGGTTTGCGCGATGACGCCCGAGCCGTTTCACGCGGTCGGGCTATGGTACGACGATTTTTCGCAGACGACGGACCAGGAGGTCCGCGAGCTGCTCGAGAGGTCCGTGAAGGTTTGACAAAGGAGATTGTGTGATGGCAGAGGACCCTGGCAAGACACCCGGCAAGGCGGAAGGTGTCGACGAGACGGAAGCCCGCCAGCCGGAGACCGAGGCGGATCCGGGGCACACCCCGGACCAGGCCGAGGGGGAAGACCTGGAAGAACAGGACAAGATCAGGCAGCGGCTGGGCAAAAGCATGCAGCACGGCCAGGAGTAGCCGCGCGGGCACGCCCGCGGAGGGATGAGCCGCAGGTGCGCCCGTAGGCAGGGCGGTCAGGAGTCTATCATGAGCGATACGACACAAAGGACGACGCAGGAACATGCCATTCAGGTGCCTGTCGGGGCGATCAAGCTCGACGGCGACCTGGCCATCCCGGCCAGGGCGAAGGGTATCGTTCTGTTCGCCCACGGCAGCGGCAGCAGCCGCCTGAGCCCTCGCAACCGCTACGTGGCCAACGTCCTGCACGAGGGTGGGCTGGCGACACTGCTGATCGACCTGCTGACGCCGGAGGAGGAGGCGATCGACCTGGAAACCACGCATCTGCGTTTCGATGTGGACATGCTGGCCCAGAGGGTGATCCAGACGACCGATTGGCTGGAAGCGCAGCCGCAGACCCGCGGGCTTGGCATCGGCTATTTCGGGGCCAGCACCGGGGCGGGCGCCGCCCTGATCGCGGCCGCGGAACGCGGCGAAAAGGTCAAGGCGGTGGTCAGCCGGGGCGGCCGGCCGGACCTGGCGAAGCTGGCGCTCAACAGCGTGCGGAGCCCGACGCTGTTCATCGTGGGGGGCAGCGACACGCTGGTGATTCAGCTGAACCGTGCGGCGGAGGCGCAGATTCCGGGTCCGACGCGGCTGGAGATCATCAGGGGAGCGACGCATCTGTTTGAAGAGCCGGGGGCGCTGGAGGAGGTGGCGCGGCTGGCGCGGGACTGGTTTGCCAGCCACCTGGCGCCGGTCGTACGCTGACGGGGGCTGACCCCCGTGGCACCCGGCACCGGGTCTCGGGTTTCGGGTCTCGGGTCTCGCAGCGGCAGGGACCAGGGATCAGGCGTCTGCCCCCCCGGCAGGCGTCCGCCACCGATCGGCGGATGCACCCGGGGGTCTGCTAAAGCGACGCGGCTGCTTGACTCGCCGCGGGCGCGCCTCAAATAATAAGACACAGGGCAAGTTACGCGGACCGGACGAGGGGTTCACGGTTCGCCACATCCGTTACG
>JAWLBS010000072.1:0-17593 GCA_041687575.1 Phycisphaerae bacterium
CGTCAGCGAACCGATGCCCAGGTTCAGCGTGTTGGCCGTCGGAAAGAAACTGCGGCTGCTGCTGAAATCGATCCCCTTGGTGATCGGGTTCTTGGCGGCGTCCAGCCGGAAACCAGCTAAAAACAGCCCCTCGTTGAGGGTCTTGAAGACCCCGCCGTGGGCTGTCGTCGCCGAAACAAGCACGCAGACACCGGCCGCAATCGCGAGTACGCTATGACGTTTAAGCATCGTAAACCTCCCCATAGGGCTACGATCGATCTTGCATTCCACTTTACCTGCCCATCTCGGCCGGATCAACCGCAACCGGCGGAAATGGGCAGCCAGCTATCTATCGGCAAACCGGCCGGGGTTGTAAACAGTGATTGTCGCGCCACTTCGAGCCGCCGGCGATTATGGGACACGCAATCTTCAAAAAACCAAATAATCGTCGGGCCGCCAGCGAGGTATGCCTGGTTCGGGTGTCGGGGCTCGGGGCTCGGGTGTCGGGGGTCGGATCTAAACCGGCAGGCACGTCTTGCGGCGTGTAGCAGACGGCGACAGCCATCTTTGGAGTGCGGCGCCGAAGACGCCGCTTTCACTCAACGCCGCCATCGGTGCCAACCCGTCCGACCCCAAGCGGCCCGCCCGGCGGCGACTATGGACTGCGGCGGCAGCGACGCCGCTTTCACTCAACGCCGCCGCGCTGTGCGAGCTCCAGGCTCCCCTCAGAACGCTGCGCCGAGGCAGTGAAGTGCGACGCGGCCGCAACATCGTGCACCCGCCCTTTGGCGGACACAGCCCGCCCTACCCCCTATCGCCCCGGCTGACTCAGCTCCGCGTACCGCGCCAGAAAATGGATCCCCGTGCGAATGCCAGCCAGAAAATCATCGATGTGCAGAAACTCGTTCGGCCCGTGCACCGGGCAGTCGGGCAGGCTGTAGCCGACCAGCGTGCTGTCGGCGCCGAGGCGGTCCCTGATCGTCGCCAGGATCGGCAGCGTGCCCCCCTCGCGGATCAGCACCGGCTGGGTCCCCCAGGCCGCCTGCACCGCGTCGCGGGCGGCCTGCACACCGGGCCCATCAACCGGGGCGAGATATGCGCCGCAGTGGGCGAGGTCGTGAATCCTGTACTCGCACCGGCCATCGAGACGCTCGGCGACGAACCGGTCGAAGGCCGTAGCGACGGCGGTCGGGTCCTGGTGGGGCACCAGCCGCATCGAGACCTTGGCCATCGCTTTCGACGGAATGATCGTGGAACTGCCCGGGCCGGTGAACCCGCCGACGATGCCGTTGACGTCGAGGGTCGGGCGGGCCCAGACCCTCTCCAGTGGACGGTAATCCGTCTCCCCGCCGAGGCGAGGCACACCGATTTGCCGCGCGACGGCCGCCTCGTCGTACGGAAGGCTCGCAAGGTTTTTGCGCTCCCAATCCTCAAGCGGCAGCACGCCGTCGTAGAAACCGGGGATGACGACCCGCCCGGACGCGTCCTTCATCGAGGCGATCAGATCGCACAGGATATTGGCGGGGTTGGGCGCGACCCCGCCGTAGACCCCGCTGTGCAGGTCGCGATTGGGGCCGGTGATTTCGATCTGCTTGTAGACCAGCCCCCGCAGCGAGTAGGTGATCGCCGGCATGCCGCGGGCGTACTGGGCCGAGTCGCTGACCAGCACGTCGTCACAGGCGAGCTCCGCGGCGTGGGCATCGAGAAAGGAGGCGAAACTGGGCGAGCCGATCTCCTCCTCGCCCTCGATCAGCACGACAACGTTGACCGGCAGCGAGCCGGCCCCCTGCTGCCAGCACTCCAGGGCGAGCAGGTTGGCCAGCGCCTGGCCCTTGTCGTCAGCGGCCCCGCGGGCGAAGACCGCCCCGTCGCGGATGGTCGGCTCGAACGGCGGGCTCTGCCAGAGCGACTCGTCCCCGGCCGGCTGGACGTCGTAGTGGCCGTAGAGCATCAGCGTGCGGGCGGAGTTGGCCCCCTCGTGCCGGCCGACGACAGCCGGGTGGGTGTCGGTGGGCATGACCCGGGTCTCCAGCCCGTTTCGCCGGAGCAGCCCCGCGCACCACTCGGCCGCGCGCTGCATGTCGGGCTTATTTTCGGGCAGTGTCGAGACGCTGGGGATGCGAAGCAGGTCGAACAGGCGGTCGATGAACTCGTCGCGATGGGCGTCGAGGTGGGCCAGGGCTTTGTCGATGGACATGTGCAGCCTCCTGATTGTCGGGTCGCGTTTTGTCTGGACGGTGAAGTATAGCCGGTCTTGCCCATGTTTGCCGTAGAGCATCGCCGGGTTGCTTGACCCGGCCGGTCCGGGCGGGAGACGTATCCAGGATCTCCTCCTTCACGATCTGCGTGTCGCTGCCCGATTTGGTACGAACGATGCTCATCGGGCGCCACGGTCCTGCGCAGCAGGGCCGTGCCGCTGGGATGAGACGTTCTTGTCGTTGTTACAGCCCCAAAGGGGCGAGAGACTATAGAGCCCCGGGCAAGCCGCCTGCGTCGTGAATCCTGCGTAGCCGTTGTTTGGCGAAGCAGGATCGCAGGCGGCGCCGCCCTGGGTACGCGGACGATCAAGGATGTGTTTCTCTTCTGTATTCCAAGCCCCAACGGGGCGAGATAACGGCGACTGCCGGTCTTCTTGCGAGGACCCGCGAGCGAAAACAAAGCGGCGTCTGCGCCGCCGCACTCCATAGTCGCGCGGTCGCGTCTTGCGCGAGACTCGGGAGGTGTACAGCGCGGGGGATTGAGTGAAAGCGGTGTCGTTGCCACCGCAGTCCATATTGCCGCCGCGTGACGCGCTCGGAATCGGGAGCGTTGGCACCGATGGCGGCTTGAGTGAAAGCGGCGTCTTCGGCGTTGCACTTCATATGTGTGTCGAGGGCTACCTGCCGGACTCTGCGGGCTTCGGCTGAACACCGACCGATGTCGCAGGTGAACCTTCGCGAACGCGTGCCCTGCGCTGCGTGTCGGTGGGGATGGCCATCAGGCGGGCCTTGAGCTGCTCGAACATTTCGTCGATCGGGCGGTCGAGCGCCTGCAGCCGGCGGTTGCGCGCCGACTCGTCCGGGACCTTGTCCAACGCGTCGTACTCGGCCTTGTGCGAAGCGTGATATTCGCGGGCCCGGTCTTTCAGCTCCTTCAGAATCGACCGCGCCGTCTGCTGCTGGCCTTCGTCGAACTGATAGGTGACAATGAGCCACTCGACATAGCGGGTCCAACTGTCTGCACGTTCCACGCCTGCTTCGACGACTTTTCGCTGCGCTTCGGTCGGGATGGTCAGCAACCGGGCCTTGAGCTGCTCGAACATCTCATTGATCGGCTTTTGCCACTCGGCGAAGCCCTTGGTTCCGCCGGCGGGAATGTCATGGCTGGCCATGTACTCCTGGCGGCGTTTGAAGGCCTCTCGGCACATCGCCGCGGCTTGTGCCTTCTGTGCATCATCCAGCTTGTACGTCTCGGCGAACTGGACGCAGTATCGCTGCCAGTCGTCTGCAGGCAGGGGTGCCGCCGGGTGGGGATCCGGCGGGACAGGAAGGATCTTTCCATCATACCGGTAGAACTTCGACGGGGCCCCACGCCGATGATCCGTGATGAAATCGCCCTTGCGCAGGCCCATGGCCACCGGGGTGAACTCCGACGCTGGAATGGTGGAGTTGATGACCGTGTCGCGCAGCACGATCTTCTGGTGGCGCTCCTTTGGCCGCGGGTCGCTGGGGAGCTTTGTGATGGATTCGTAGGTCGCCGGAAACCATACGCCTTCGTGCTGTTCATACGTCATTTGCACGCGGGCCTCCGTACTGCCGTCCGCGCTTCGCTCATAGGACTTGAGGTTGCCTCCCTGGTCGAGATCGAAGACGTAGCGGACCATGTAATGCGGCCGAAAACCCGCGGTGATCGTGATTGTGCTCCCCGTTCGTTCGATCGCGGCTTCAGATTCGGGAGGCAATGTTCCCGATTTCAGGGTTCGATAGAGGGAACGAATACTGCTCTCCATGCGCTCATGGGGGATGGGTTGCTCCAGGTACGCTCGCGGGTCGAACAATTCATTGAGCCTGGACGAGTCCTCCCAGGGGGAGATTACGAGTTGCCGCATGAGCTTGCCCTGGTGATCCGTGTCGAAGCGAAACGCCCCATCGTCGGTCACCATCTGGTCCTGGACAATAGGGTGGTCCTGCATCGCCTCGTTGGCGGGGCCGGGCCGTGACGGGTAGTGCACCTTCTTTTGGTCCACCTTGGATCGCCTGGCGCCGGCTGTATCGTCCAGCGCGTAGGTGATTGTCGATACCTTCGTGTAGCCGGCCTGCGCGTCAGGCGCGGGGTTGATGGTGGCGTAGGTGCGATCATCGACATCCGCAACGCCACTAACAGTCTGGATCTTCTCCAAGTTCGTCTTTCGTGCCTGCAGGATCTGCAGCAGAAGCTCGGGATCTCCAGTTCCGCCCCTGGGTGCACGTTCCCCTGCCAGCGCTGCTGTCGAGCCGACTTGCATGGTCGATATCGTCGACGCCAGGCAGGCCATTGCAGCTACAGTACAGATGACTCCCACCCGCGTCACATGACCCCGACGCCGCGCGGGGTCCAGGATCGACAGCACGCGACCTTCCAGGCTCGACCTGCGCGCCATCGCCACCGCCGCCAGGCTGGAACATCCCGGGCGGCGAAAGGTCGCCACGATATCCAGCAACTGCCGGGCGTAGTCCGAGGGCTTCAGGCCGGCCGAGAGGACCGCGTCATCGCATGCCCGCTCCGCCTCGATCCGCTGCATCCGCACCGCCAGCCAGACCAGCGGGTGAAACCAGTAGACGATCCGCACGATCCTGCCCATCAGCAGCGTCAGCCAGTCCAGCCGGCGAATGTGGGCCAGTTCGTGCAGCAGGACGACCCGGCACCGCTGGTCGGACCAGCCGGCCATGTCCGCCGGCGCCAGGATCACGGGGCGGAATACGCCCCAGGTGGCGGGGACCTCGGCGCCGGGCGCATACAGCAGCGACACCGGCCGGCGAATCCCTATCCGGCGGCGAAGGGCGTCGAGCCGTTCCGCGGGGGCGCCGGCGGCGGGGGCGGCATTTCGGCTCCGTTTCACAATGATGATCATGCCGATCATCAGCGGCAGGCCGACGATCAGGGCGCCTGCCGTCCATCCCGCCAGCAGCATGACTCGCCAGTTCAGGTGGCGTGCAGGAAGCACGGTGCCAGGCCCTGCGGCAGCTTCACCTGCGTCGGCAGCATCTTCAGGGACGGGAAGATCCGCCCGGGCAGCTTCCGCAGTCTCAACGGGACCGGGTACCGCAGAGGCCTCCAGGAAATCGGCAGCTGGTACGGCAATATCCTCCCCAAGTGCACCAATGGCACCCGGCTGCAGCTCGCTCGCGCCGGGCAGAATTGCGATCCGCCACTGCGGCAGGGCCGCCGACAGCACCGGCAGGCACAGCAGGCTGCCCAGCGCCAACGACCAGACCAGGTGCCGCAGGGCGGCCGTCGCCTTTCGCAGGGCAAGGGCGGCTACACCGGCAAACACCAGGACCACCAGCCCCTTGATCGAGGCATCAAGCAGGACGTTCAGAATGAAATGCGCGTCCGATTGCGGCAGATCGAGCAGGGAGAACATGTCAGCGCCCTTCCTTTCTGGCCTTGTCGATCAGCGCGGCCAGCCGTTTGAGCTCCTGCTGATCCGGCCGGGTGTCTGCCGATTCCAGCAGGGCGGCCATCGCCTGTTCCGCGGACCCGTTGAAGAAGGTGTTCACCAGCCGGCGAATCGCCGAGCGGGCGGCCTGTTTCGGCGGCGTTGTCGGCATGTATATGTACTTGCCGCCGGCTGACTTGTGTTTGACGAGCCCCTTGTCCTCCATGATCCGCAGCAGGGCCCGCACAGCCGAATAGCTGGGACGGTCCGGCAGGTCCTGGTGGATCTGGGCGGCGGAGGCCTCGCCGCGGGCGAAGATGATGTCCATGATCTGCCGCTCGCGGCGGCTGAGAGGGGGTTCGGACTTGTCAGCCATTTCGTTTCTCCTGGGGCCGCGCGTGCCTTGCGGCCGGGTCGAACGGAACGTGATGCTAGTAAAATAGCACCTTTTTCGTTGCGAGTCAACAGGGGATGCTGGTTTTTTAGCGACCGCGACTGAATCTCCGGTAATGAAAGGCCATGCCTGCCTTTCCAGTGGCATGCCGGGTGAGGTGGAACGCGACAGCGGCGAGTACCGGCTTCCTTCCGGGGCGCCCGCGAGCGAATACAAAGCGGCGTCTGCGGCGCCGCACTCCATAGTCGGGCGGTGGCGTTTTGCGCGAGACCCGGAGCTTGTGCAGCGCGGGGGCTTGAGTGAAACGTGCTGCAGGAGGTCAGACCCCCCGCGCCCGCCCGCCCGCCCGCCACGCATCAGCGAATGCACCCCCGCGTCCCCCATCCCTTTTCCCCCTTGATGCCCGCCCCACATTCCTGTAAATTCAGGCTGGCGCGGAGGATCACTGAACGGTGCCGACGGCACAGACGTCGGACCCCAATCCTTTTTTGGAGAGCGGATCATGCGATCTGTTACAGGGTTGATATGGGCGGCGGTCGCAGCAGGTCTTGCCGCCGGCACGGCGTTCGGTCAGGATGCAGCCGGCAACTGGTTCAGTCCTCGAATGGGTCAGCTCAAGCTCGATGCCCGTTACGATGTCGACAGTTACTTCAATGCGGACGTGTCCGACAACCTCTCCAGGATGCACATGACCGCGCACGATCTCCGCCTGGGGATTCCGCTGTGGCAGGACGACGAGCAGGAGCTGTCCCTGAACTTCGGGGCCGGCGTGACCCATTTCGACAGCGAGGTCATCTTCCCCGACACGAGGGACGCATTCCCGGACGAGTTGTACGATATTCGCATCGGTGCAACGTACCGCCGGCGGCTCGACAACGGCTGGATCGCGGGCGGCAACCTGACGGTCGGCTCGCCGTCCGACAAGCCCTTTGCCAGTATCGAGGAGATCGCCGTCAGCGGTACCGGTTTCGTACGCGTTCCCGCGGGAGAGCGCAACGCCTGGATCTTCCTGCTCAATTACGCAAATAACCGCGAATTCTGTCCCCACGTGCCGCTGCCCGGTGTGGCCTATCTGCATTCGCCGAACGATCAGCTTCGACTGATGCTCGGCGTGCCATACAGTTCGGTCTGGTATCGACCGCTCGAGCGGCTCCTGGTGGAAGCCACGTACATGATCGCCCGTAACGTGCACGTCGAGGTTTCCTACGATATCGCCGAGCCCGTGCGCCTGTACGCCGGCTTCGACTGGCGTAACGACCGGTGGTTCCGCCACGATCGGCCTGATGACGATGACCGATTGTTCTACTACGAAAAGCGGCTCAAGGCCGGCGTCGTGTGGAGCATTACCGATCGAATCTCCCTGGACGTCGGCGGCGGTTACGCCTTCGACCGGTTCTTCTTCGAAGGCGAACGATACGACGACCGGGATCAGAATCGCCTGGACCTGAGTGACGGTCCGTTTCTGGGGGCGCAGGTCCGCGCATCATTCTGAAGGGGCATCTATTGCCGCTGCACAGTGGCGCACCGCCACGTGGGAAGGGCACCGAAGGCGCGTTCAGCAGGTCGCAGACCGGGGCCGCCGCTCAGCGGGCCGGCGGGGTCGGCGCCGGCTCGGGGGCGGTCGCCTCGTCGAGCTGGGTCTCGATGATCTCGCAGATCCGGTTGAAGACGTTGCTGCGGACGATGTAGATCCGCAGCAGGTCGGCCAGTTCCCGGATCACCGGCTCGATGTCGTGCATCGCCTGTTTGAGGAAGATCTCGTCGGTCCGCAGGATCCGCAGCGACGTGCGGCACGCCTGGATGATCGCCTGCGGGTCCGGCCGCTCGCAGAGGACCCGCCCCATCCGACCGGCTGCATCGAGGATCCGGGCGAGCGCCTGGGCGTCCGGCGCCATGGACTCGTCAAAGGTGTCGGCGTGGTGCAGGCGGACCGCCTCGACCACGGCCGGGGGCAGCATCCACTTCTCCAGGATCATCGCCGAGACGTCGGCGTGGGTCAGGCCCAGGGCGCTTCGTTCCCGGCCGGCGTAGTCGTCGCCGTGCAGGGGGGCATAGTCGACGACGATCTGGGAGTAGACCTTGCCGATCGCCTGGAGCATCGCGACCACGCCGGTGTCGCACAGCAGCCCGCCGATGAAGGCCTCCTCCCGCTGGCGTGGGGCGAGGACCTCGGCAAAGCGGGTCGCCAGGGCCGCGGTCGCCAGGGCGCGGCGCCAATAGTAGCTGAAGCTCATTCCCTCGAACTGCCCGGCCGAGGCGTCGAGCCGGTCGACCAGGTAGCGCCCGAGCACCAGGGTGCGGACACGTCCCATACCCAGCAGGGCGATGGCCTGCTGGAGCGAGCTGACCTGGCGGGTCACGCCGAACAGGGCGGAGTTGGTCATCCGGAGCAGTTCGCTGCAGATGCCGGGGTCGGCCTTGAGGACGCTGACCACCTGCTGCATGTCGCAGCGCTCGTCCGCGGAGATCTCCAGGAACCGGACGACCACCTGGGGCATGGTCGGCAGCGTGGTCGAACGGCTGATCAGGTCGAGGAATTCCTGTTTCATGGGACTGGCTCCCGCTTAAGCGCAAAGACACCGCCAGCGGCGCCGCTGGCGCGGATACTCACACCGACGGTACTATCGTCCCCCGACGGGCCCGGGATTGGTTAAGAATCGGAAAAACCGGTGGGGGCATAGGCGCCGCAGGGAGGCGGAAATCCGGGTGCAGAAAACGGCGTGCTCTTGCCGATAGATGGCCGGGTCCCACCCCGTGCGCGCAAAAGCGGCCAGGGAAGGGTAAACAGGCGCGACAACCCACTAAGGGTGGGCAATTGCGGGGGGACTCTGGTCGGGGGACTTTGGGTCGCAATTGCCCGCGCGCCTGTTTACCTTTCCCTGGCTCGTTGCCGCTGGTGCTGACACGTCGCGGCCCATGGCGGCCTGGATCTGCCCCAGGAGCGCCGCCGCGTCGAGGGGCTTGGCCAGGCAAGCCCGTGCACCGCACTGAAGGATCTTCTGCTCGGCCTCGGGCGAGTGGTACGCCGTCATCGCGATCACGCCGATGTGCCGGGTCTTCGCCTGCGACCGGATGCGACGGCACACCTCGAAACCGTCCAGACCCGGCATCCGCAGATCCAGCACCACCACATCGGGTGGGCTGGCGGCAACGATCTGCCCGGCGGCAAAGCCGTCATGGGCCTCCAGCACGTCCCAGTCCGGCCGTTCGGCCCGCAGTTCGGTCATAATCCATCGCGTGACCGCCGCCTCGTCATCGACGATCAGCACCCTCGGCTGCTTCGGCAGCAGCTCCGCCGGGATCGGCAGGTTCTGCTGACGCAGAAACTCCAGCAGGTCTTCCACCCTGACCCGGCGGTGCCCGCCCGGCGTCTTGCCGGCCTTGAGCTGGTCCTGGTCGATCCAGTTGGCGACCGACCCGACAGCCACCCCAAGCAGCCGTGCTACCTGCGATGTCGATAATGTCTTGTTCACTTGTCCTGGTTCCAACGCAGTAGAGAGGCTCAGTCTCTCGTCTTGCGTGCAGACTTAAGATCGGCATCGCGCCACCCTACGGTGCAGTGTTTTTTGTGAAAAATGTGAGTTTTGTGGTTTTGGGCGGCATGTGGACCTTACGCCTAACCGGAAGCCCGCCCTGCGACCGATAAAGACGTGGGCGAAAGAGCGCGTGGATCGAATCTCAATACCGAGCCGGGGCCACAGCGCCCGCCCTGATGCGCGCCTCGGCGCCTGTTCAACGTCGAGCCGCCCGGCGGACCGTCGCCGGGGGGGCAGTAGTACAATATCAGTACAGAGGTGCTTCATGCCTCCGAACTCGAGCCGGACAGACGACCGCGACTGGCAGACCATCGGTTGGTACCGCAGCCTGATCGAGAACCTCAACGATGCCATCTTCACGCTCGATGTCGAGGGCCACTTCACCTACATGAGCCCGGTCTTCGAGCGGTACACCGGCTATCCCGCGGACGAGGCGGTCGGCAAGCACTTCACGCACTTCATGCACCCGGACGATGCGGCAAGGGTTCGCGAGGTGTTCCGCAAGCGGCTGGCGGGCCATCTCGGGCCGACGGAGTTCCGCTGGTTTGCCCGCGACGGGCGGGTCCTGCACATCCAGACATCCACCCGGCCGCTGATCGAGGACGGGCGGCTCGTCGGCCTGACGGGGGTGGCCACGGACATCACGCAGCGCAAGCAGGCCGACGAGCAGCTCCGCGCGACACGGGAGCGCCTGCAGCACATCGTGAATTCCGAAATGCTCGGCATCATCGTCTTGTACGAGGATGGCCGGGTCGTCGAGGCGAATGACTACTACCTGCGGCTGGTCCGGGCAACGCACGAGGACCTGGCGGCCGGACGGGTCAACTGGCACACGATCACGCTGCCGCAGCACCGCGGCCGCAACGAAAGGGCCTTTGCGGAGCTGCGCCGGCGCGGCGTCTGCACCCCGTTCGAGAAGGAGTACGTGCTGCCCGACGGCACCCACGTGCCGGTACTGGTCGGGCTGGCCCTGCTGCCGGGCGACGAGGGGCTGATGTCGGGCTTCGTGCTGGATATCACCGAGCGCAGGCAGGCGGAAGGACAGATCCGGCAACTCAACGTCGACCTGCAGCGGCGGGTCAGTGAACTCAGGGCGCTGTTTGACGCCTTGCCGGTCAGTGTGGGCATCGCCGAGGACCCCGACTGCACCCGGATCACCGCCAATCCGTCCCTGGCGAAGGTCCTGGGCATGGACCCGGCTGGGAATACCTCACCAACGGCCGCGTCTCCGCCTTACCAGGTCATGCGTCGCGGCCAGCTGCTGGCCCCGCAGGAGATGCCGATCCAGGTCGCGGCCGCGCGGGGAGTTGCCACCAGCAACGACGAGTTGGACATCGTCCGGGCGGACGGAGAGGTGACCAACCTGCTGGGCTACGCCGTGCCGCTGTTCGACGAGCACGGCAAGACCCGCGGCTCGGTCGGGGTCTTTGTTGACGTAACCGAACAGAAGCGCCAGCAGGAGGCCCTGCGTAAGAGCGAGCAGCAGCTCCGCCACGCCCAGAAGATGGAGGCGATCGGCCTGCTGGCCGGGGGCGTCGCCCACGACTTCCGCAACCAGCTGACCGTCATCAAGGGCTACAGCCAGATGCTGCTGCGACGAAACATGGTCGATGCGGCCGCGCGGGAGTACGTCGAGGAGATCCTGCGGGCCGCGGACCGCTCGGCCACGCTTACCGGCGAGCTGCTCTCTTTCAGCCGCAGACAGATCCTGCGCCCCGAGACGATCGACCTGAACGATCAGATCCAGCAGATGGCCAAGCCCCTGCAGGCCATGTGCGGCGAGCACATCCGCCTGACGATCGTTCCCGCGGACAACCTGGCGGCGGTGCGGATCGACCCGGCGCCACTGCAGCAGGCGCTGGTCAACCTGGCTGCCAACGCCCGCGACGCCATGCCCGACGGCGGCGAGCTGATCATCGAGACGGCCAACACGGCGCGGCCAGCCGGCAACGGCACCGGCGACCGGCCGCACGTGATGGTCGCCGTCCGCGACACCGGGGTGGGGATGGACGAGCAGACGCGCAGCCGGGTCTTCGAGCCGTTCTTCACCACCAAGCCGGTCGGCCAGGGCACGGGCCTGGGCATGCCGATGGTGTACGGCTTCGTGCAGCAGAGCGGTGGGCACGTCGAGGTCGACAGCAAGCCCGGTGAGGGCGCCACGCTGAGGCTGTACTTCCCGCAGGTCGCGGGCCCGGCCGGCAAGGCGAGGCCCGCCCTGACGGATCAGCCCCTGCCACGGGGGCGCGGCACGATCCTGCTGGTCGAGGACGAGGACGCCATCCGCAGCCTGCTGGCTCAGACCTTGCACGAGTGCGGCTATTTCGTGCTGCAGGCCCGTGACAGCCGGGAGGCGCTGCAGGTGGCGGCTCGGGTCGGGCACATCGACCTGCTGCTCAGCGACGTCGTGATGCCGGGAGGCAGCGGGCCGGATCTGGCCGAGCAGCTGCGGATGGCGCAGCCGGACCTGCGAACGCTGTTCGTTTCCGGCCACACCGGCGGCGCCCGGGGCCCAAGCGAGCTCGATGACGGGCGGGTAGACCTGGTGGTCAAGCCGTTTGACGCCTATGCGATCAGCGTGGCGGTCCGCCGGGCGATCGCGCAGCCGTGACGACAGGGAGCGGTGGTGGTTCGCCGTTCGAGACATACACCATCGAGCGCGTACCACAAGTTGTCATCCTGAGCAACGCGAAGGATCTCTGCCAAGCGGAACGCTCTTCGCTTGCCTTCTGTGTCACCCTCCGTCGTCATCCCCGTGGCACCCGAAGGTAAAGACCGTCTCAAAAGCAAAAGCGCCGCGGTCCCCGTTCGGGAACCGCGGCGCTGGTGGATTCGTCTGCCATTCGTTCCGGCCCCACAAGAGCCGGCCGGAAACGCACCCCCGATCAGTTCGTGGGCCACGCGTGGGCCAGCATGAGCAGATCGATGGCATTGACGGCATTGTCGCCGTTGAGGTCGCAGCGGGCGTCGTAGCCGTCATCGCCGAGGGCCTTGTTCCAGGAATGGGCCAGCATGAGCAGGTCGAGGGCGTTGACCTCACCATCCTGGTTGATGTCGCCGGGAACATGGGCGGGCGCGTCGGTGACGATCAGCTGCGGACGCTGGCTCGAGAAGCGCCCCTCGCGCGGCACGAAGTTGTCCCGGTTGGGCAGGCCCTCGTCGGTGCAGCGGACCAGCCAGCCGTGGTTGGCCTGCGGGTCGTTGATCAGCTCCTGGGCGGCCGCGGTCACGTCCCACTCGTACCAGCACGGCGTTTCCGCCGGCGAGCGCTTGGGCAGCACCGCGTCGGGCGTGGCCGCGGCATCGCCGCCGGGGGTCGCCCAGACGCCGGCACCGGAGCTGTTCCAGGTAGCGCCGGTTTCGGTCCAGGGCTGCAGGAGGCGATAGAGCCCGTAGGCCCCGCTGTCGCCCGACGTGGTGCTTGCCAGATCGGCATACATTCGCAGGGTGGCCCGGGTCACCTTCGTCCCCGGCGGGATGCTCGATGTGTCGAACTGCACGAGAATCCGCTGCGTGCCGGCCGGATCGAAGCTGCCGGAGACGACCATGCTGCGGACGACATCGCCATAGTTGGCGTCGGGACTGCCGGAGGCGATGTAGGTGTCCTGCGTCCCGGCGTAGCCGTTCAGGCCGTTCTGGAGGACCACCTCGCCGATCCGGGGGGGCATGGCCGTCCGCGCGGCGGCAACATTGGACAGCGGCGAGACGTTGCCGGCGTTGTCGGTGGTCTTGATCGCGAAGGAGTACAGCGTGTCGCCGGTCAGGTTGGTGACGACGAGCCGCTCGAACAGTCCGGCCGCCTTGGGGGGCGCTACGCCGGCGACCCGGGTTGCCGACGCGAAGTTGGCCTCGGTGATCGGCGAGGTCGAGTAGCGGACATCGTAGGAGACGGCCTGGCCGACGTCGCCGTCATCGCCCGGCGCGGTCCAGTCGAGCGTCACCCGGGTGATCTCGCCGGTGCTGGCGACCAGGTCGTCAATCGCGCTGGGCGGAGTGACATCCGGCGGGAGCGTCGTGGCGGTCACCACGTTGGACATCGCCGAGTAGTTCGGCCGGCGGTCCAGAACCTTCAAGGCGAACCAGTAGGTCGTCGAGGACTCCAGTCCGGTAACGGTAAAGGTCTCGGCCGAGCCGGCCGGCTGGGGATCCGGCGGGTTCGCCGCGGGCGTCGCCGCGTCGAAGTTGGCCTCGGTGATCGGCGCGGTCGAGTAGCGGATGTCGTAGGCGTCGGCCGTGCCCAGCATGCCGTCGTCGCCGGAGGCGGTCCACATCAGGTCGATGGTGTTGCTGTCGGGGTTGCTTGCGGCCAGGTCGACGACCGGATCGGGCGCGACCTCGTCATCGACCAGGTCGGTCACGACGAGCCTGGGGCGCAGCTCGGCGTTGGCGGTGTCGGACTGGTAGAAGTAGTCCTGGTTGTGAAGCATCTCATTGGTGCACCTGATGAGCCAGCCGAAGTTGTCGCTGGTGCCGTCGATCCACTGCTGGACGCGATCGGTGACGTCCCACTCGTACCAGGCGGGGACCTGGGCGGCCGACTTCTTCTGCGTGGTCGCGTCCGGGGTCGCCACGAAGTCGCCGCCGGGCGTGGACCAGTTGACCGAGGTATCCGCCAAATACCAGCTGGAACTGTTGGCGGTCCAGTTGCGGGTCAGCGGGTAGGCGCCGTACTGGCCGGCGCTGCCCTTGGTCTGCTCGGGGTAGTACGAGTAGAGGTGCAGCGTTGCCCGGGTGATGCGGGTGCCGGTCGGGATGCTCGACAGGTCGAACTGGACCAGGCCGCGCTGCAGGGCGCCGACGCCGTAGTCGAGGTAGCCGGTCACGACCATCCGCTCGTAGGTGCCGTAGTTGTTGGTCCGCTCGCCGCCGATGTAGTTGTCCTGCACGCCGAAGTAGCCGTCGGCACCGTACTGGAAGGTCTTCTCGCCGATGCCCGAAGACGTGCCCGGCGCGATGTTCGACAGGCCCGAGACGTTGGGCACCTCGTCGGCCGTCTTGATCGCGAAGTAGTAACGGGTGTTCCACGGCAGGCCCGAGATGATCATCTGCTCGGCCGAGCCGGGCGCCTGCGGGGCCGGCTCATCGTCAACCTGCGTGGCGGCGTCCCAGGTGCTCGCGTCGATCGGCATGGCGGCATAGCGGATGTCGTAGGAGGTCGCCGTCTTGACGTGGCCGTCGTCGCCGGGGGCGGTCCAGGTCAAAAGGACCGAGCCGCTCTGGACGCCCGGTTCGGCGGCCAGGTCGGTGATCGCCGCCGGCGGGGTGACGTCCGGGGGCAGGGTCGTTTCGCTGACGACGTTCGAGATCTCGGAGAGGTTGTTGCCCTCGTCGCGGACCTTGATGGCGAACCAGTACGTCGTGCTGGGGACCAGGCCCGTGACGGTGAACCGCTGGGTCAGCCCGGGCTCGAGCGGGCTGGGCCCCTGGGCGACCGGCGTGGCACTGTCGAAGTTGGCCTCGGTGATCGGGGCGGTGCTGTAGCGGATGTCATAGCCGGCCGCGCGCCCCTCGAAGCCGTCGTCACCGGTGGCCGTCCACACCAGATCGATGTGGGTGGAGTCGGGCTCGTCGGCGACCAGGTCGGTGATGGCGGCCGGGGGAATGCCATCGGGGACGGGCGGCTCGGCGACGGCCAGGATGATCGATTCGGTACGGGGTACCTTCGTCCCGCCGGTGGTGATGGTGAAGGTCGTCGGGCTGCCGGTGATGTACTGCTCGTAGGAGCGGGCAATGGTCCAGTCGGCCCCGTCGTATTCCTTCCAGTTGTAGGTGATCTTGAAGACCGCCCCGCCGGCGGCGAGGTCCTGCGGATTGTCGAAGGTGACGGTGATGTTGTTGGCGCCCTTGTCGAGGTAGGCCATCGCGCCCTTGTTGTGCTCGAAGGTCGCGGTGACGACGAGGTTGCTGACACCGGCGTCGGCCTTGGAGCCGTTGGCAGTGATCTGAACCTTGATGTAGAGCTCCCACTTGCCGAACACGCGGTCGCGGAGGCTCAGGTTGTCGACCTGCGTCCAGCCGTCGGCGCTGCTCGCCCAGACCTGCGTCCAGCTCGTGCCGTTGTTGGAGGCATACACCTTGACGCTGTCGCCGCTGTCGGCGCGGAAGAACTCGCCGCTCAGCGAGGCGTCGGTCAGGTAGAACGGCACGTCGATCTTGAAGACCGCTTCGGCGACCGTGCCAGCCGTCGCGGCGTGCAGGTCAGGCTCCAGCCCGTCATCGCTGAAGGTGGCGATGTTGGTCGAGCTGTGCAGCACGGCCTGATAGGCCGGCGAGCGGAAGTCGGGCGCCAGGGTGTGGGTGCCGTTGGACCAGCGGCGATAAGTGGCCCGCGCTGAACCGCCGTAATAGGGCAGGTCGACCCTGTAGGGTTCCCAGTAGGGGAAATTGGCGTAGTCCTTCCAGTCCCGGTCGGCCTCGTGGTGGAAGGGCGGGTCCGGCTGGCCGGCCGAAGGGGTCGGGTGCTGGTTGGCCCAGGCCTCCCAGGTGCGGGTGAAGGTCTCGCCGATCCGCAGGTCCATGTCGGTCGAGTAACCGGTCGTGTCGACCACGCCCGTGCCATAGGTGCTGTAGCTGTTGATCATGCTCGCCATGCCGCTGGCGGTGTCGCCGCACAACAGAAAGCCCGGGCAGGCCCGGTTCTCCACCACCGCCGAGGTCAGCAGCGTGTTGTCCTGCTTGATCTGCTGACAGCCGGCGACGTAAGGCGGATTGTCGCGTGTGTAGACGTAGCAGGTGGTCATCGTGTCAAAGAAATGGTACTTGCCGTCGTAGAACACCTCGTAGACCCAGTGGCCGGGCAGACCGATCCGCCGCGGCGTCAGGCCGGCGGCGTCGACGATCGTGCAGGCCTGGGCGGCGTGCCGGCCGCACAGGGACCAGCCGAAGACGTTCTGGTTGTAGACGGGATTGCTGATGTCGCCGGGCGGCTCGTTGGTCCAGTGGTAGAGGCGGCGTTTCTGGTTGTTGTAGATGTTGATCGCCTTGTCCTCGTTGCCGGCCGGGGGGACCACGCCGTCGGGGGTGTAGGCGTTGACGTAGGTGGCGCCCATGGTGCCGATGTTGCGGGTGTTGGCGACCCGGTCATTGGCGACCCAGGGGTTGCGGATGACGACCGGCCGGGGCGGCGGCATGGTTTTGCCGCTGACCACGTTGGACAGGCCCGAGGTGTTGACGGGCGTGTCCGCATCGTAGCTCTTCATGGCGAAGTAGTAGGTCGTGTCGGGATCCAGGCCCTCGACGACGAACTGCACCTGCTCGCCGGGGGCGACGGGGGCGGGCTCGCCGGCGGCCTGGCTGGCGGCGTCCCAGTTGGCCTCGTTGATCGGGGCGGTCGAGTAGCGGACGTCGTAGCCCGCCAGGTCGGCGTCGGGATCGGACGGGGCCGTACACATCAGGTACCCCGTGCGGATGTGCATGGCGACGACGCGAAGGTCGTCGACGGCGTCGGGCGCGGTGCCGGCTTCGGCGTGCGCGCAGAAGGTGACGGACAGGGCTGCCGCGACCGACAGGCCGGTCAGCAACCCGCGTAGCGGACTGGCTGCGAGCATGTGATGCCCTCCCAGGCTCATATGCGTCTCCATTGCGGAGACTTTCAGATGAAACCGACGGACCGGCGGCGCGGCACGGAACGGCCCGGAATTCGACGCGATCGCAGGCCCTGAAGATGGCCGCACGCAACGGTACGGACCTGGAACCTACTTGTACCACGAACGAATACGGAACGCCAGAGATTTTGTGAAACCGGCGGGGAAACGCGGGAATCAGGCATGTCAAACGTCGTGCCCGACACCGTGACCGAGGCCCCCACAGGGCGGAGAGATCCCGGTGTATTCGGTGTGTACGCCCGGTGTGTGATCGCCGGAACTCCGGGTGTGGCGAAGCCGACAGCAGGGCCATGCCGAACGGCGGCGCAGGCGCCGCTTTCACTCAAGCCGCCATCGGCACCAACACTCCCGATCCCGAGCGGACCGCCCGGCGGCAATATGGACTGCGGCGGCAACGACGCCGCTTTCACCCAAACGCCCCAGCGCCCCGGTCCCCTCGACGTCCCGCAGATCCGCCCGGGACCGC
>JAWLBS010000073.1:0-15506 GCA_041687575.1 Phycisphaerae bacterium
CTCTGGATTTGGGAACCGGGAAGATGGGGTACGGCAGGTATGAATTGATAGATGGCCAGATCGCGATGGCGACCGCGAAACTGAATGTCGGCTCTACGGAGGGTGGGATCGGTGAATTCGAGCAGTATGGAGGGGAAGTCAATACGGACTTTCTGGGCATCAACGCTGGCTTGGGCTGGGGGTCGTATGTCCTTGGAGGAGGCACGCTGCGCGTATGGGACGACGATTTCCTGGTTCGGGGGGAGTTCAGACAGGCCGGCGGCGTGGTTCACGCGTATTGGCCTTTGGGTTACTCGCGGCTTCAGATCGGAGACGGCGTCTACAGCGGGCGCTACATGCATACCGGCGGGACTTGCGATCTTGCCGCGAACGGGATGGCCATCGGCTCCAACAAGGGAGGAGTCTATCAGGAGGGGCACGAGTGACAACCAGCTGGATATCGACAATGGTTCCCTGACGGTCCACAGCCTGCGCCTCGGGGCGGTCAACCAGACAGCCGAGGGCACCGTTACTCTGGCGGGTACGGCTGGCGATCTGACGATCACCGGCGACGCGATCGTGGGCGAGAACGGGACGGGGACGGTCACGCAGTCGGGCGGCGAGTGTTCGGTCGGCGGGATCATGCACCTGGGCCTGTACCCGACGGCCACCGGGACCTACACCTTGACGGGCGGGACGCTTGATGCTTCGAGCATCTGCGTCGGCACGGAGGGGACCGGCCTGCTGGAGATCACCGGGGCCCAGATCACGGGCCTGGACGCCTTGACGGTCCGCGCGAACATGTACGCCGATGGCGAACTGCGCGGCTGGGGGACGATTGCCGGCAACGCCGGATCGAAGTTGTCCAACAGCGGCCGGATCATCGCCGACGGCGGGGGCGTGGACCGTGACCTGGATTTGAGCGGCCTGTCGGTTGTCCGCAACCCGATCGAGAATATTCCTCCGTACAACTCGGCGAGCAACGGCTGGTTCGCCGTCAATGGCGGGCGACTGATGCTGCCGCCGGTCGTGATGAACAATGAGAATACACACGTGAACTGGGGCGAAACCCAATACCTTGGCGATGTGCGGACCAGTGACAAGAACGTGGATATGATCAACAGCGTCGAGATCAATGCCTCTACTCCAATCAATGGCCCACTTGAGGGGGCGTTGCTGGCTTCGGATCACTCCGCCGTCCCGCCCGGCGACGTGCTACCGGGCGGCTACACGTTCATCTCGGTATGGCAGTTCACGCAGCCTGGCTTTCCGACGGCCCGAATCAAGGTGCGGTACGACGATACCCATGATCTTGTGACCGGCCCCGCCGATGACACATGCCCGAAGACTCCCGACCCCGCGGGCCTTGCCCTGCTGCAGTGGCTGCCGGTGGACCCGCAGAACCTGCAAGGCGACTGGCATTGGGTGATCATCGGCCGGGCGGGAGCAGGCACGAGGCGGGGGCAGATCGAAGGGTACTTCGATATGCAAGTCATCTCCGGATACAACACCTATCTGAGCGTGCTTCAGCCGTATCCTGGGGACGCGTACGTGGACGGCGTGGTCGACGTGAAAGATCTGCTGGTGGTCTCCAACGCCTGGCTTACGGTGGCGGGTGATCTGGACTACAATCCGGCCGCCGACTTCAACGCCGACGGCGCGGTGAACAGCATTGACCTCCTGACCGTCGCCAATTCGTGGCTGTGGCACATGGGTGTCAACTGCCCGGAGTCGTCTTCGGAATCCACGGCTCTGCTGGCAGGCGGGCAGATGGCTGCGTCGTCCACGGAAGATCCATATCTCCAGCGGCAGCAAAGCTGGTATGAGGCATTGGATGAGGTCGGGCTGCTGGACGAGTGGATGGACCTGATCACGGAGCATCCCGAGTACGCGTACTGATCCGAGCAAGGCGGAACGCCGCGCGATGGCCGGCCCCTGCAGCATGCAGGGGCCGGCCTTATTGTCACGTCACCAGAGTCGGGTGCCGTCGAATCTTGCCGATGGGCGGGGCACTGCCCACCGCGAGCGATGTTCAGCGAATCACCTCATCCGAGGTGAGCAATCCGCGTTTCTCTCGTTCTTCCTCGCCGGGGATTGCACGCCCGACCACGAATATGATATACTAACTCCGTCGACTCGCCCGGGTTGTTTCGGCCGGGCCAGTCGGGCTGGCGGTATCCATTCGTTTGCTGTTGCAGCAGTTGTCGCACCCGTAATAACGTTGCAGGACATCCATGGTTTGCTGCGCGGTCTTCGGGGCGGGGAGGCGGCGCGCGAGGTGTGTCACCCATGCGAATCGACACCCGTACGCGCGGATTCACGCTGATCGAACTGCTCGTGGTCGTCGCGATCATCGCGATGCTGCTGGCGATCCTCCTGCCGTCGCTGGCGCAGGCGCGGGCCCAGGCCAAACAGGCCGTCTGCGGCAGCAACATGCACCAGCTCGGCATCGCCATGGTCCACTACCTCGTCGAGGAACGGGACTGGATCCCCGGCTCGCCAAACACCACCGGGTGGGGGTCGTTCGCGTTCAACTCCCCGGCCGAGCCCGACAACTACCGCCTGTACGAACTGCCCTACGAGCAGCGGCCGATGACCCACGTGTACGACTGGAGCACCCCGCTGCGATCGAAGATGATGCGGCAGGAGACGCGGATCGCCGAGCGGCAGGTGGAGAATCGCAAGGCGATCTTCCAGTGCCCGGCCACGCCGCTGCTCGAGGCGTGGAGCGACTTCTCGCGCAGCTGGCAGGAACTGCCGAGCTACCTGACGTGCGTCTATTTCCTGGTCAACATCCCGGGCGGCGGGACGTACCCGGCGTTCGGCTACGAGCAGGCCAACGGCTTCGACTACCTGCCGGGCTTTCGCCCGCGGATCGACCGGATCGGCCCGCCGGCCAGGAAGATTTACCTCGCCGACGGCACCCGCGTGCGACACACGGCCGTCGGGCTGCAGTTCGATCATGCAACCAACGGCTTCGCCGATTACGGGGCGTGGCGGGACCGGCCGAGCAACGTCCTGCAGGCGTACCGGCTGGAGAGGCTGGTGGAGATGTCGTACCGGCATCCCGGAGGGATCGACGTATTGTTCTTCGACGGCCACGTCGAGACGCTCTCGGAGCCCGCCAGCCGGCAGGCGGTGTACTGGTTTCCGTCGGGGACCGACACGGCGAAGTTGCCGAACCGGCTGAAACGGGAAGAGGCGTTGATCGTCCCCTGATGCGGTGGGCGGGCGGGCGCACCGGGCCATGCATGCCGTCCGGTATCCCTCCGTCATGATCTGTCGCAAACGTTTGCCCCGGCGCATCTTAGCGCACGCCTGACATGTGGCTCATGTATTGACGGACCGGGCGGTGCTGTGGGGCGGCGGCGGCCTCATTTTGGTGATTCGCGGCATCAGATGTTGCCGGAAATCAACATGTCGGCGGGGTGGAAATTGGCATGTCGAACGGGCAGGCAATTTCGGGCGATTATAACGGCTGATGGTTTCACGTGTTGTGGCTGTGACACGTCCGCTCGGCGTTAAGGAGCGTCTTTGGCACGGATCTTGCAGTGATCCCCTGGTGATTCGCGGATCGATGGTGTCGCGTGCCTTGTGTCTGACAATATCGATGTCGGGCAGCTTCGAGGCAGATGAGGACGGGAGTGCCTCGAATCTGCCAGCATCTCATGTGAACGCATCTGATGAATTCGTTGGGTAAGAAGGGTGACAGTACAGCCCGCCAGAGGCGGCGGGGGTGCGGTGTTGCCTTGGTGATGATAATGTACCTTTGTCTTTTAGGAGGCTTGACATGCGGAACTTTGTGATGGCATTGGTGGTGGTTGGTCTGTTGGCGGCCCCGAGTCTGGGTGCGGTCAATGTCCGGATCGTGCCGACTGATACCGAGCTGCTGGTCGGCGATCAGACGGTTGTGACGATCGAAGTGACGACGGGCACAGCGGGCGTGGGCGTGTACGCCCTGGCCGGCAACGTGGTCCCGAGTCAGGACGGCGTGCTCGGCAACGTCGGCACTCTGGCGTTCGACGGGGCCTACCTGGCCTCGAGCAGCTTCCCGTTTGCGATCGGCACCGCCGCCAACGGTGGCGTCGCCGGTTTCGGTTCGGTCCGCACGGGCGTCACGAATGCCGACGATTGGGGCAGCCTGGCGTGGGTGCCGTTCGCCACGTACACCGTTGAGGCGGCCACCGAGGGCGTGGTCGTCCTTGACTTCGTCGAAGGCGTGTTCGCCGGCTGGATGCCGCTGGACAGCAGCTACGGCGGTCTGGGCGAGGTTACCGGCGCCACGATCACCGTGGTTCCCGAGCCGGCCACGATGGCGCTGCTGGCGCTGGGCGGCCTGGCGATCATCCGTCGCCGCCGGTAAAGACCGGGCGTGGTCATGGCCTGACGTTCCAAAGGCCTTGGCCGCAAAGGATGCAAAGAAAAAGGGCCGCGATCCGGACTACGGGTCGCGGCCCTTTTCATTGCGCGATCCATCTGGCCCTGCTGAACACTATTCACGACACTGCTAGGCTCTATCTTCAGGTTCCCAGTTGCGTCTGGCGCGATGCCTGACCGTGCATCAATGCGCAGCCCCCGGCATGGCCCTGTCTTTTCGCGAGCCACGGGGCAGCGCCCCTACGGCACTTCGGCCGAAGGTGCAGCGATCCCCCCGATCCCGCCATCTGGCCGAGTGGCACAATGCGGTGCAACCGGCTCGCCTCGCAACGACAGCACAGACTTGCGTCGTTGAAGCGCCCTATAATCGCATGAGACGGATCGAGTTTGGACAGGGACGTGTAACACAGTACGGTTTGGGGCCGCACCGGTTCGCGGCCCGTCGTATCAACAGAAGGGGGAGTGCTATGACACCGCTTACACGACTGTTAGGGGTGTGGTTGATGGTATTCGGGCTGAGTGCCGGCCTTTCGATGGGCGTTGCAGGCTGTGACCGCAACGGCGAGGTTGAACTCGTCGAGGATGAAGGGGCGCTGGAGGAGGCCGGCGAGGCGGTCGATGAGGGACTCGAAGAGGCCGGCGAAGAGATCGAGGATGCCGGTGAGTGGGTTGAGGAAGAGGTCGAGGATTGAGGTACAACGCGGCATCCAGCCAGGAGGGGGCCGGTCCCGGACTCGGGCCAAGATTGAACGAGGTGCCCGGGGCAGTCCCTGACTTGCAGGCAGGCATGCCAGGAGGTTACGAGATGAGGACGTTCAGCAAAATTCTGATGCTTTCGACGCTGGTCATGCTGGTTCCGCTGGCGCTGGCCGGTTGCGACAACGGCCAGGAGGTCGAGATCGAAACCGAGGAAGGCGAGGTGGAAATCGAACGGTCGACCGAGGGGACGGGCGATACCATCGAGCGGTCTCTCGAACGGGCTGGTGACGAGGCCGAAGAAGGATTGAACAGCGCCGCCCGCGCTACCGAAGAGGGCCTGGAGGAGGCCGGCGAGGCGACACGGGAAGGACTGCAGGAGGCCGGCCGGGCCACCCGGGAGGGCGTAAACAGGACCGGTGAGGCACTGGAGGACGCCGGCCGCGAAATCCAGGAAGATTAGAGCATCCCCAGTCCAGGTGTGGCGTCTGGCACCCGGGATCGGGTCTCGGGTCTCGGGTGTCGTCTACGACTGGCACGGCCCTGTATCCGGCTTCGCCAGACGACGGCTACGCCGTGGCAAGGCCGCAGGGCCGTGGCGCCCGAAGACTTGGGCGCTACACCTGCGTTAACAACGCTCTCGCGACAAGCTCTCTGCCAGGCGTATCAGCGGACAACAAGCCCGGACCGCCAATCGCTGTGCCCACAGCGCTTCGGTCCGGGCTTTTTTTGTTTGCCTGCCGACCAGGCGTATCTTAGGTTTCGGGTGTGACGGGAACGACGCAGGACGCAACCCGGCACGAAGCTTGGGGCCAACGGGGTCGGACGAAGGACCGACGCACTGCCAGGTACGCCCCCAGATGACGATGCGGTAGACGCACCGGCGCTTCCGGAGGGGAAGCAGCCACAGTTGCACCGAGTCGCTTTCTGGAGCAGGGAAAGAAGCACCCGACCCGCGCCCGTCCGCCCATGGTCGAAGCTCGACCATGGGCGGACCTTCCTTTGCGCCAGGGCGCGACCCGGCGCGCTCCTGTCCCGTCTACTCCTGCGTCCCGGCACTGCCACGCCCGCCCTGCCGCGCGGGACCCGCCTGGCCCCGCCGCAGCCCCGTTTCCCCGCGCCTGCCGGACCCGGGTCCGCCGAACGAACCGCGGCGCGGGCGGCTTTTGCGGTCGCCGGCGCTTGGGGCCGGCCGCTCGCGGGTGGGTGCGTGGGCCTGGCTGACCCGCAGCGCCCGCCCGTTGAGTTCCTTGCCGTTGATCTGTTCGATGGCGGCGCGAGCCTGCTCTTCATTGGGCATTTCAACAAAGCCGAAGCTCCGCGAGCGTCCCGTCTCCCTGTCCATGATGACCGAGGTGGCGGTCACCTCGCCCAAGGCCCCGAAGGTCTCGCGGAGGTCGTCGCCGGTGACGGTGCTGTCGAGATTGCCGACGAAGATGTTCATGACGTGCTCCTTACAGACATACAGCCGTTCCACCCGCTCGATCGGGCGGCACAGAGGATTGTATGCGTCCGAAAGGATGTCTTGAAGCGGCACGCGCGCTACCTGCCGCGGCGCCCCCCGCGCGGGCCCCGCCGGCCCTTTGCGCCCTTGCCGCGCCCCCGGGTGGACGCCTCGAGGGCATCGGGGTCGACCCACTCGGTGCCGTCAGCCCCGACCAGCACGGGCGCGTCCTTGAGCTGCTGGAGCTTGTCACGCAGTGCGGCCGCCCGCTCGAACTCCAGGCTCTCGGCGGCCGCCAGCATCTCCTGCGTCAGCGTCTCGATGATCTCGTTGCGGTCGTAGGTCTTCTGGTCCATGTGGACCACCTCGCGGGCCTTGCGGCTGCCGGCCAGCTCCATCTCCAGGCCGCGGCGGATCTCCTTGCGAACGGTCTCGGGCGTGATGCCATGCTCGGCGTTGTAGCGGATCTGGATCGTGCGGCGGCGGTTGGTCTCGTCGATCGCCCGCTGCATGCTCGGGGTGATCCTGTCGGCATAGAGGATGACCTGGGCGTTGACGTTGCGGGCGCACCGCCCGATCGTCTGGATCAGCGACGTCTCGCTGCGCAGGAACCCCTCCTTGTCGGCGTCGAGGATCGCCACCATGCTCACCTCCGGCAGGTCGAGCCCCTCGCGCAGCAGGTTCACACCGACCAGCACGTCGAACTTGCCCTCGCGAAGCTCCCGCAGGATCTCGACCCGCTCCAGCGTGTCGATCTCGCTGTGCAGGTACTGCGTCTTGAAGCCCTGCTGCTCCATGTAGCCGGCGAGGTCCTCGGCCAGCCGCTTGGTCAGCGTGGTGATCAGCACCCGCTCGCCGACGCTGCTGCGCTGCTTGACCGCCTCGAGCAGGTCCTGCACCTGCCCCCGCGCGCTGCGGACGGCAATCTGCGGGTCGACCAGCCCGGTCGGGCGGATGATCTGCTCGACGACCTCGCCCTGGCACCGCTCGAGTTCGAATTTCGCGGGCGTGGCGGAAACGAAGACCACCTGGTTCCAGAGTTTCTCGAACTCGGCGAACCGCAGCGGGCGGTTGTCCAGGCAGCTCGGCAGGCGGAACCCGTGCTCGACCAGCACCTCCTTGCGGTTGCGATCGCCGGCGTACATCGCGTGCACCTGCGGGATCGTCACGTGGCTCTCGTCGATGATCAGCAGGTAGTCCTCGGGCAGGTAGTCGATCAGCGTGTACGGCCGCGACCCCGGCGGCATGCCCGCCAGGTGCCGGCTGTAGTTCTCGATTCCGCTGCAGTAGCCGACCTCGCGGATCATCTCCAGGTCGTACTTCGTGCGGGCCTGGAGGCGCTGCGCCTCAAGGAGTTTGCCCTGGCGCTTCAGCTCACCGAGCCGCTCGTTGAGCTCCTGCTCGATCCCCTCCAGGGCGGGGGCGATCTTCTCTTCGGGCATCACGTAGTGCACGGCCGGGAAGATGAACATCTGCGTGTCGGCCGCGAGGGTTTCGCTGGAGGTCGGGTTGATCATCTCGATCCGCTCGACCTGGTCGCCCCACAGTTCGACGCGGTAGGCGAACTCCTCGTAAGCGGGCCAGATCTCGACGGTGTCGCCGCGGACGCGAAAGGTGCCGCGCCGAAAGTCGATATCGTTGCGCTGGTACTGCAGGTCGATGAACCGCCGCAACATCTCGTCGCGGTCGATGCTGGTGCCGACCCGGACGCTCACGACGCTGGCCTTGTAGTCCTCCGGCGAGCCCAGGCCGAAGATGCACGAGACGCTGGCGACCACGATCACGTCCCGCCGGCTGGTCAGGCTGGTGGTAGCCGAGAGGCGCAGGCGGTCGAGGTCGTCGTTGCGGGAGGCATCCTTTTCGATGTAGATGTCCCGCTGGGGGATGTAGGCCTCAGGCTGGTAGTAGTCATAGTACGAGACGAAGTACTCGACGGCGTTACCCGCAAACAGGTCCCTGAATTCCTCGTAGAGCTGTGCCGCCAGCGTTTTGTTGTGGCTGATGATCAGGGCCGGGCGGTTGGTCCTGGCGATGACGTTGGCCATGGTGAAAGTCTTGCCCGAGCCGGTCACGCCGAGCAGCGTCTGGTACTTGCGGTTTTCGCTCAGACCCTCGACCAGTTGCGCAATCGCCTGGGGCTGATCGCCCCGCGGCTTCATATCGGTTGTCAGTTCGAAATGGTCCATGTCCGGGGTGGATACTCCATACAGCGTCCAGCGGTTGCCGCGTGCAATCCGTATATCTTAGCACGGCAGCGGCGAAAGGCGACCCGTAAGCGTTGCGAGCTGCCGGGGGTCTGACCCCGATACGGCAGCCACCGCGCCGGACAACGCCGCGACCAGGAAGGCAGATTCGAGTCTAGCCCCATTCACCGGGGTCTGACCCCCTTGGGCGACGCCGCCGGATGGGTACGGACCGTTCCCCGCTTCCGGTCACCTTCGCTCACGCCGCCGCTGTGCCGTCACCTCCAGCATCCACTGCTTGTCCCCGAAAGGCCAGTCCCGCTGAACACACGTGCGCAGTCGGTTCACCTCCTGCCGTGGCTGCAAATCATTGACGGTATCAAGCCAGTTGTCCGGCCACCCAACAGACCCATCGGTCAAGAGCGACCGCTGATCGCTGCCGCCGCACGTCCGCCGCCACAAGCTCCCCCACTGCCAGTCCTGCGCCCTACGCACCAGGCCGGCCCGCAGGGGGTTCTGCTCCACGTACCTGCAGACGGTCAGGCAGTGCAGATCCGACTGCACGACGAAGCTCTTGAATCGTCCTTGATAGATCGGGCCGGCCCCGGCCGTATTGCGTTCCGCATGCAGCCGGCGAGTGTGTGTCTGCGTCACCCACTTGGCGAAGCGCGACAGATCGCGTTCAACTTCCGGCCAGACCACCATGTGCCAATGGGTCGGCATGATGCAATAGGCGAGGATCCGTATCGGCGCCTCATGGCGTGCCTCGGACAGGATCTCCTCAAAGGCATTGTACCTGCGAGGGCCATCGAAGATACGCAAGGCGCCGGCTGCCCGGTTCAGCACGTGGTAGATCTGGCCGGGGATGATCTCTCTGGGCGATCTGGGCATGGCAGACTTCCTCCTGATGCAGAACCAAGTGACGAATACGATAGGTGCGCCAGAACGTCGTGCTTGCATACGGACGCGGTACCCCGTGGAGTCAGACCCCGGTGGCGGTGAACGGCACCCGAGATATCCAGGTTATATGAAAACGTGGACGACATGCAAGAGCCCCGACGCGGCACTCACCGCGCCGGACAAGGTCGCAAACCGGAAGGCGGCCTGAAACCCAGCCCGGTTCATCGGGGTCTGACCCCTTGGGCACCACGACTGCACGGGGGGAAGCGATGCCTCCGACGCCATACCCATGAACCGCTCACCGTCTGAGCGCGGCACCCCATGGGGTCAGACCCCGGTGAGGGTGAACGGTTTCTCGGCGTCCATGGAAGGATGAAGCCGTGGCCGGCGCATCGGCGTCCGAAAAGGGGTCAGACCCCGGTGAGCGGCAAGACCCCGAGAAGAGGCAAATCCCGGCAGGATCAATCCTGCAGCGAAGACTGGCGGCGGCGTTCTTCCTCGCTGACCGGGCGGTCCTCGAGGACTTTGCCGTCACGCATGCGAACGATGCGGTCGGCCTGGATGGCGATGTCCGTCTCGTGCGTGACCATGATGATCGTCACGCCGCTGCGATGGAGCTCGTGGAAGATCCCCATGATCTGCTGCCCCGTCGCGGTGTCGAGGTTGCCGGTCGGCTCGTCGGCCAGCAGCAGCACCGGATCGTTGACGATCGCGCGGGCGATCGCAACCCGCTGCCGCTCACCGCCCGACAGCTCCGACGACCGGTGGCGGGCACGCTCGCCCAGCCCCACACGCTCCAGGGCGGCCATCGCCGCCCCGCGGGTATTGTGCCTGCGCGCGTAGATCAGCGGCACCGCGACGTTGTCGATCGCGCTGGTGCGGTTGATCAGGTTGAACGTCTGGAAGACGAAGCCGATCAGCCGGTTCCGAACGATCGCCAGCTTGCGGTCGGACAGGCTGCTGACCAGCTCGCCGTTAAGCTCGTAGGTGCCTTTGCCCGGCCGGTCCAGGCACCCGATGATGTGCATCATCGTGCTCTTGCCGCTACCGGAGGCCCCCGTGATCGCGACGAACTCGCCCCGCTTGACTTGCAGGTCCACCCCGTCCAGCGCCTTGACCACCGAGCGCCCCATCTGGTAGTGCTTGGTCAGGCCGCACAGGCGGATGATGACCTCGTCGGCCACCTGCGTGCCGCTGGCGGTTGTCGTGGATGGTTTAAAAGCCGACTGCGTACTCAATCTCGATTCCAATCCAACGGCATTATCTGAGCGATCGGGGCGGCCGCTCGTATTGCCGCCCCGCTGCCGGCTGGTTACCGGTCCCGGTTGATGTCGATCGGTTCCCTGGTGAAGACATCTTCGCCTTCTTTCAGGCCGCTGATGACCTCGATCTCCGCCCCGTCGTCCAGGCCGAAGCGGCACTTGCGCCACTTCTTGCCCGGAACGGGACTGCCCTGTTCGTGCGCCGGAATCCAGACCCCCCGCTCCCCGCCGACGGCGTCCTGGACGTCGCCTTCCAGAATGCGGACCGCATCGATGGGAATCACGATCGCGTCGACCGTCTCGAGGGTGAACTCCACGTCGGCCTGCATCCCCAGCAGCAACTTGTAGCGATTCGGGCTGATCAGGCGGATCCGCACGTCATAGGTGACGATCGATTGCTGCCGCAGCGGCTGCGGCGAGATGTGCTCGATCATCCCCTGGAACTCCTCCTCGCGGAAGGCCTCGACCGTGATCTTGACGGGCTCGCCCTGCTCGAGGGCATCCGGCGCCGGCTGTGTCGACGCCGCAGCAAGCTGAACCACATCCAGCTGGGGCAAGTCGCTATGGGCAGCCGAGGCGGTGATGGCGGCGTTCAGGATCGTTGCCTCGGCCCGCTGCACGCCGGGCCTGGCCCTGACCGGGGCCAGGTTGAGCACCGTGCTGATGTCGGCCTCGTCGACCTGGGCGGTGACATACAGGTCCGAGATGTCCGCCAGGGTCATCAGGACCGTGCCGCCGGTCAGGCTGGTCGTGCCGGACTGGATCATCTCGCCCACGCGGACGTTGATGTTGGTCACCATCCCGTCGATGGGAGCGTAGCGCTTCGTTTCGGCCAACCGCTCCTCCGCGTCTTCCAGGCTCTTGATGGCGGCGTCGTAATCCGCCTTGAGCATGGCGACATCCTGGCGGGCGGCATCGATCTGAAACTCGGCATTCTGCGCCTTTGTCAGCTGCGCCCGGGCATAGTCGACGTCTGCATTCATCTGATTGAGCAGCAGCTTCTTGTTTCGCATCTCCTCAGTCGTACTGCCGCCGCGGGCATCGATCTTCTTGAGGTCGTCGAACGTCGCACTGACCTGTTCGTAAAGAGATTCGGCTTTTGCCACGCTTGCCTTTGCCGCGGCGACCCCGGCGGGCCAGTCCTCTTGCATCTGCGACAGGGCCACCTTGGCCTTTTCCCACTGCGCCTTGCTCCGGTCCATCTGTGCCTTGACCCGGTCGAGGTTCCGCTGCTCGTCCACGGGGTCCAGCTCCAGCAGCAACTGCCCCTGGCGGACCAGGTCGCCCTCCTTGACGTAGATCTCGGCGACCTCGCCCGACGCCTTGCTCTTGATCTCGACCGGCGGACGGGCCGGCTCGATCAGCCCGGTCGCACGGATGGGAATACTGAGCGTTTTGCGCTCGGCCTTGGCCGTCTTGCCCTGGACCTGGACGAACTCCATTTTCAGAAGGTCGCTGTTGCTGACGTAGTAGAACCCGCCGCCAACCAGCAGTCCGACGAGCAGAAGTCCGATGATCCAGCGTTTCATGGGCAAATCCCGTGCAAAAACGACAACAAGATTACTGGCGTGCCTTCGCCATCTTCTCCAGTGGACGGTACGCCAGGCCGAATGTTTCAGCGACAGCCTGGTTGGTCACCTCGCCCGCCACCACGGTGACACCTTCGGCCAGGCCCGGGTCCTGCGCGGCCGCCTTCTGCCAGCCGAGGTTCGCCAGCCGCAACGTGTACGGCATCGTGGCGTTGGTCAGGGCAAAGGTACTCGTCCGGCCGACCGCGCCCGGCATGTTCGTTACTCCGTAGTGCACAATATCTTCTACGACATACGTCGGGTTGGCGTGCGTGGTTCCCCGGGTGGTTTCGCAGCAGCCGCCCTGATCGACGCCGACGTCGACGATGACCGCGCCGGGCTTCATCGTCTTCAGCTGCTCCTGTCGGACCAGCACCGGGCACCGCGCCCCGGGGATCAGCACCGCCCCGATCACCAGGTCGGCCTGGGCCAGGTACTTGCGGATCGTCTGCACGTCGGAGTAGATCGTCGTCACGTTGGCCGGCATCACCTCGTCGAGGTACCGCAGCCGGTCCAGGTTGATATCCAGCAGGAACACGTTGGCCCCGAGCCCCGCGGCAATCCGGGCCGCATTGGTGCCCACCACGCCGCCGCCGAGGACCATCACCGTCGCCGGCTCCACGCCCGGCACGCCCGCCAGCAGGATGCCCCGCCCGAGCATCGGCCGCTCGAGGTACTTGGCGCCTTCCTGAATGCTCATCCGCCCGGCCACCTCGCTCATGGGCGTCAGCAGAGGCAGACGGCGATTGCGATCGTAAACGGTTTCGTACGCGATGGCCGTAGTACCACTTCTGATCACGGCATCGGTCAGCGTCTGATCGGCGGCGAAATGGAAATAGGTGAAGACGGTCTGCCCCGCCCGCATGCACGGATATTCGCGAGCGACCGGCTCTTTGACCTTCACGATCATATCCGCCCGGGCCCAGACCTGGTCGGCCCTGGCGACGATCTCGGCGCCGGTAGCCTCATATTCCTCGTTGGAAATTCCGCTGCCCAGGCCCGCCCCGTCCTCAATCAGAACCGTATGTCCTGCCCTGGCCAGCATTTCCGCCCCGGCCGGGGTCATCCCCACGCGGTATTCGTCCGCCTTCAACTCCTTGGGAACACCAACGATCATCGCTTCGTGACTCCTGCAACAGGCGAGGTCCCGTGGCCACTGGATACATGTCAGACCGATGCGGTAGCGTATCGTCCCGGAGCCCCGTTTGCAACTCGGACAGCATCCCTTGCCCACCGGTGCAGCGCAGCGTATCCTCGTGCCGCCATGGAGCAAACGCAGATCACCACAGCGCCCCCCGCGGCCCAGCCAACAGGCCTGCCGCACACGCCGTTTCTCGCGCGGCCACTCGTTCGCCTCGGGATGATCGCACTGCTCGTCGCCATCTGCCACGGCGCCAGCCTGACCACCGACCTGTGGCTGGACGACTATCTGCACTACCAGCAACTGCAGGCGGCCGACTGGACCTTCTCCGACCTGGTCGATGCGGCCACCCTCGACGCCGGCGTCGACCGCGTCCGCTTCTGGGGAACTGTGGAGAACGAACTCCACTTCTTCCGGCCGGCTGCATTCGGACTAATGAAGGCGGAATATGCTCTGGTCGGTTGGCGCCCGGCGGGCATGCACGTATTCAACCTGCTGTGGCACGTGGCGGTCGCATACCTGGTCGGTTCGCTGGTCGCCAGCCTGCTGCGGGAGCCGCGTGCAGCGCCGATAGCCTCGATCCTGTTCGCGGCGATGCCCAACCACGTGGCTACCGTCTACTGGATCGCCTGCCAGACGGAGCTGATGGTCACGCTGTTCATCGTGCTCACCGTGCTGGCCTATGGGCGCTGGGCGGGATGGTTCGGCTCGATCGGATCCGGACGCAGCCGGCACCTGGTATTGGCCATAGCGGCCATGGCGGCGGCATTCGGCTGCCGGGAGAACGCAATCATCCTCCCGGGCATCATCGTGGTCGGTGACCTGCTGACAGCCGGGCGGCGGGCTCCGCGCCGCTGCCTGTGGGCCTGGCTGTTGCTGGCGGGGGTCGCGGGCTGCTACCTGCTGATCCGCCAGCTCGCCCTGGCCGACGCTGCCCTGCCCCACCGGCCGTACCTGCTGTATCCATGGGATCCGGGGTTCGCCGCGTTTGCCGGCCGCAAGGTCCTGTATTACCTGGCGGGGCTGTTTTTGTACGTACCGATCGTGCCGGGTTCGGCGGCGACGTATTTCGCCACACAGACGAATCTGCTGTGGATCGGGACGGGCTGGAGTGTGATTGTGCTTGTGGCGGCGCTGCTGTTGTGGCGTGTGCGGCTCGTTCTGCTGGCCCCGGCGTGGATCCTGCTGGCCTTCCTGCCGATCCTGCCGGTCACGCCATCGCCCCACCACCTGTACCTGCCCGGCGTGGGCGCGGCACTGCTGCTGACGGCCCTGCTGTTGGGGCTCTGGCGGGCGGCGCACCGGGCCTTGCCCGTCCTGGATCGGGCCGAACCGCACCTGTGGCGGGTGGCCGCCGGCATCGGCACCACGGCCAGCGTGTGTGCCTGCCTGATCTGGGGCTGGATCTTCATCCTCGGCATCTCCAGCGAAAAGCAGCTTGTCCACGACGTTCTGAGCCAGGCCCATTCGGTGCAGCCGGGAGATGAGCTGTTCTTTATCAACCAGCCGCTGATCGCCGGCTGGCCCGCCCCGGCGATCGAGGTCGGCTCGGGCGGACGCCTGCACGGCCTGAAGTCGTACACCCTCACGCTGGCCGATACGCCCTTGATCATGAGCCACCCGAGCCAGGTGGTGCCCCTGGACCGTTACCAGCTGCGCCTGGCGAGCGATCCGCCCGGCTGGTTCAGCGGGACGGCGGGCCAGGTCTTCGCCGATCTGTCGGGGACGACGTGGCCTTTTCAGCCGGGGCAGATCATCCCGGGGCCCGTCTTCGACGTGACGATCGAGCAGACCGACCCGGACAGTGACGGGGTCACGAGCCTGCGGCTGACGTTCCATGAGCCCATCGATAAGCCCAAGCGCCACTTCTACTTCGGTTCGCCGCACCGCATCGCGTATCCGCTGGGGTTCACGTGGCAGCCGGCCCCTGCCGTCACGGGTCCGTAGCGGGGGCCC
>JAWLBS010000073.1:15606-17419 GCA_041687575.1 Phycisphaerae bacterium
TGCTACAATCGGCGTAAGAAATGACGCAACAGGTCGGCGATGCATGGCCGGCCAGGAGGTTGGACGATGCAATCAACAACCAGCTCGTTGCTGGGTTTTGTCAGCATGCCGGGCGGTACGGAATGGCTGATCATCCTTTTCGTGGCGCTGCTGCTGTTCGGCCGGCGACTGCCCGAGGTCGCCCGTGGCATGGGTCGCAGCATCACCGAGTTCCGCAAGGGCCTGACCGACGCCCAGAAGGGGATCGAAGAGGGTTTCCGCGAGAGCGAACAGGCGGACTCGTCGGCCGATTCGAGGGCCGACTCGCCGTCTCGATCCGGCACCGACAACCGCTAAGCCGCCGGGCGCAGCCGGTTCGAACAGAGCGGGGGGCATCCCGGGGGGTCTGACCCCGAATCGCACGTTCCCCAACGGAATCAACGCCTGGATTTGATGGCGGCCCGGATGCTTGTGCCCGTCACCGGGGTCTGACCCCGCGGCGCGGAGGCCGGAGCGTTTTGCCCAGGGGGTCAGACCCCGTTGGACCGTTCAGGTACTGGTACCGCTAAGGGAATTGAATCTGGGGCCCGAATGCAGGCGTGCTGCCAGGGGTCAGACCCCCGCCAAGCGCAGCCCCGTCCGCTGATCCCAAGATACACCCGCCGCCCGCTGGCGGCCCGCCCGCAGGCGGGTTGCCAGCGGTCTGCACTTTCCCTACTCTAGTGACACGTTCGACGGATCCGCCTGTCCGCCGGCGGCGGTGCGGCGCGCCCCGCTGCAGTCATTCGAGGGAAACACGTGAGTCAGCAAACCAGCCCGGACCAACCGGCCGGTCAACAGCTGCGGGGCCCCCTTCAGGCCCGTAGTCAGGATGTCCCCGGAATCATCGATCTGGCCAACCGCGTGTTCCGCCCGGCGCCGCGCCCGGGGGACATGGGACGCGAGTTCCCCGCCCTGCTCAGCCCGTCCAACGCCGAAAACCTGCTGATCTTCCGCGACGGCGAGCGACTCGTCTCGCACGTCGGCATCCTCCGCCAGAAGATGCATACGTGCGGGCTCGCCCTGCCGGCCGCCTGCATCGGCTCGGTTTGCACCGACCCGGACTACCGCGGCATGGGCATGGCCGGTCGACTGATGGACGAGGCGATCCGCCTGGCAACCGAAGCGGGCGACCTGATCATGCCGATCAGCGGCGACCGCCGGCTCTATGCCAGCCGGGCGGCCGTGGGGATCGGCCCGCAGGTGCGTCTCAATGTGACGCCCGAGGCCGCCGCTGCCGCCGCTGTCGAGGGCTACGAGGTGCGGGTTTGCGAGCCCGCGGACTGGCCCGTTCTGGTCGAGCTGAGCCGCGGCGACGCCATCCGGTACGAATGGACCGACCGCGACCGCATCTCGTTCGAACGATTCCTCGAGCTCGGCGGGATCTGCCTGCTGGCTAACCGCGCCGGCAGACCTGCCGCCGCGATGCTGGTCTGCATCAACCACCCGACCTACGGCCCGAATACCTCAACCGATCAGGGCAGGGTCATGCAGTTTCTGGGCGAACCGCGGGCGGCGGGGACCCTGGCGGGCTGCGCGATCTCCGGCCGTCGGCTTGCGGGGCTTGAGTGGCGGGTGCTGGCGACCGCCTGGCCGACCGTCGTCGGCGATCTGCTCGCCGCCGGCGCGACCGGCAAGGCCGAGGTGACCGGCTGGACCGTCCGCATCCTGAACCTCGAGGGGCTGATCGAGCAGGTCGCCCCGCTTGCCGGCCGGGCTGGCGTGGAGCTGGCGGCAGAGGGCGCGAGCCTGCGGGTCGCCGTGGGGGACCGCTGCTTCGTCGTTGATCGGCCGG
>JAWLBS010000074.1:0-17155 GCA_041687575.1 Phycisphaerae bacterium
CCGGCTGGCCGGGGTTGCGGGGCCCGTCGATCGGGCGGGCCTGACCATAGATTTCGACCCGGTCGGTCTGGCGGACCTGCTCGACGGCGCCGCTGACGCGGACGCGCAGCAGCCCCTCGGCCGGCGCCCAGCCCCGGCGGGTCAGCACCTGGTCGGCCTCCAGCGTGAACGAGGTGTAAGGCTCCCGCCCGACTGGAATACCGTAGGCTGGCCGCTCGGGCACGCGGATACGGGGCTCGGTCAGCAGCCGGCCGCGGAGGCGGACCAAGGTCGGCTCGGGGCCGAGGCGGTTGATCACATGGCCGGGGGGCACACGCCAGAAGTCGACCTGGTGGCGGATCCCCCCGACCGCGGCCGCGGCGAGCACCAGGGCCAGGATCGCGGGCCCCTCGCCTCCCGGTGTTTTTCTGGCAGCAAGCAGCAGCACCGCGCCGGCCAGGGCAAACGCGGCGAGGTGGACCGGCCAGGGCATGGGGACGTGCCGGTCGAAGGCGATGCCCAGGACCAGCCCGGCGGCGATTGGCAGCAGGGGCATCCAGAGCAGGATGTGGCGGGCGGGCGCGGGGTTCTGTGCCCGGGGATGCGCGACGGTTGGGACTGGTTCGACGATGACGGCCATAGTTGGTCGACGACGTTTCACAGGGCGGCGTGATGAGATGCGGCGGCCGCCGGTGTTATCAGGAATCCGAAGTGCCCTCGACGGGCGTATGGGAGAGTTTGTATCCTCGGCGTGTCATGAACGCAAGTGTGGGGTTTACGGTTTCGGGAATCACTCCGCGCGGATGAATTGTTCGTAGAGCTGGGCGTACCGCCCGTCCAGGGCGAGCAGCTCGCCGTGGGTGCCGCGTTCGACGATCCGGCCGTCGTCGATGACCAGGACCAGGTCGGCGCGGCGGACGGTGCTCAGGCGGTGGGCGACGATGAAGCTGGTGCGGCCCTCGATCAGGCGGTTCAGGGCGATCTGGATGCGGGTTTCGGTGGCGGTGTCGACGGCGCTGGTCGCCTCGTCGAGGATCAGGATCCGCGGGTTGGCGACCATTGCGCGGGTGAAGCAGATCAGCTGCCGCTGGCCGAGCGAAAGGCTCTGGCCACGCTCGGAGACCTCGGTATAGTAGCCCTGGGACAGGTGGCTGATGACCTCGTCGGCCCCCATGTCCTTTGCGGCCTGGATGACCTGCTCGTCGGTGGCCTCGGGCCGGCCAAATCGCAGGTTGTCCATGATCGTTCCGGAGAACAGGAAGTTCACCTGGTTGACCAGGCCCATCTGGCGGTGGAGGCTTTCCAGCGTAACGCGGGAAATGTCACAGCCGTCGATGGTGATGCGTCCGTGCTGAGGTTCGTAGAAGCGGCAGACCAGGTTGATGATGCTGCTCTTGCCGGCGCCGGTCGGGCCGACCAGGGCGATGGTCTGGCCCGCACGGGCCTGGAAGTTGATATCCTGCAGGACGGGCACGTCGGGGGCATAGCCGAAGGTGACGTCTTCGAATCGGATGTTCCCGTCGACAGACGGCAGCTCGATGGCTTCGGCGTGGTCGGCAATGTCGGGCCTGGTGTCCAGCAGGCGGAAGATCCGTTCGCCGCCGGCCATTGCGTGCATGGTTTGCTGATAAATTTCGCCGAGTTGCCGGATGGGCATGAACAGCCGGTTGAGCAGCATCATGAATGCGACAAGGGTGCCCACTTCCGTCTGGCCGATCCAGGCGAGCCAGCCGCCGTAGAGCAGGATGACGATCGAGCCGCCGGAGCCGATCAGGTCGAGAGTGGGGGCGTAGATGCCGAAGACCTGCGCTGCGCGGAGCTGCGAGTTGTACACGTCGTCCTGGAGATCGTTGAAGACCTGCAGGTTCTGGTTTTCGCGGGTGAAGGCCTGGACGACGCGCATGCCCGAGATGTTCTCGGCGATGTTGGCGGTCACGCGGGACTGGGCCTCCTGGGCGCTGCGCCAGGCGGCGCTGGCATACCTTCGAAAGATCGTGTTGGCGATGTAGAACGGCGGCACGACGACGATGACGGCCAGGAACAGGTGAGGGTTTCTCCAGGCCATCAGCGCGACCGCGCCGCAGATGGTCAGGGCGATGTTGGCCAGATGCGGCAACGTCCAGACGACGGTCTGGCGCATCGCGTTGACGTCGCTGGTGCCCCGGGCGATGATCCGGCCGACCTTGGTCCGGTCGAAGTAGGACATGCTCAGGTCCTGCAGGTGGCGGAAGATGTCCTCTCGCAGCTGAAAGATGATGCGGTTGCCGATCGAGACGACCCGCCAGATGACCAGGCGCCAGCCATACATGATGGCGCCGACCGTCGCCAGCATCGCCAGGCTGTACAGCACGAGGCTCTGCACGTCCTGCTGGGCGACGCTGACATCGATGATCTGTTCGATGACCAGGGGCGGAACCAGCTCCAGGGCAACGATGGCCATGCTCAACATCAGATTCACGAAGATCGTTCGCCGGTACGGTCGCATGCGCTGCCAGATCCGCTTGATGATCTGGCTGTCGAGCGGCCTCGAGCGCGGCTCCTGGTCGTCGAGCGGAGGCACGTGCGGTTTGGCCGGGCTGGTTTTGGCTGTGGCGGTGGAGGCCATCGACTTCATCCGTCCCCGTGGCTTCGGGTGCTTGTGATTTCGCCCATCATGCTCAGCAGGTCTTCCATTGCTTCCTCGTCCGGCTCGCCCAGCTGCAGCGTGGCGGTCTTCTGGTACATGCCCGGGCGGTTCATCAGCTCGTCGTGGGTGCCGATCTCGACGATCGAGCCACCATCGAGCACGACGATGCGGTCGGTCCGCCGCAGCAGGCTCACCCGGTGCGAGATGATGAACACGGTGCGGTCCTTGAAGATCTCGTCGAGGCCGCTGACGATCGCGTGTTCGGTCTGGGCGTCGACCGAGGCGAAGGCGTCGTCGAGGATGAGGATCCGCGGCTCCTTGATCAGCGCCCGCGCCAGCGCGATTCGCTGGCGCTGGCCGCCCGAGAGAGTCTCGCCGCGTTCGCCGACGATCGTGTCGTAGCCGTCCTCCATCTCCATGATGAACTTGTGGGCCTGGGCCATCTTCGCCGCCCGCTCGATCTGCTGGCGGGTCGCGGCCGGCATGCCGTAGGCGATGTTGTTGGCGATCGTGTCGTTGAACAGGAAAGACTCCTGAAAGACCATGCCGATCGACTGGCGCAGCGCCTGCAGCTTCGTATCGCGCAGGTCCATCCCGTCGATCAGGACGCGCCCCTGCTCCGGGTCGTAGAACCGCGGCAGCAGCGTCAGCAGCGTTGTTTTGCTTGAGCCGGTCAGCCCCGCGATGCCGACGACCTCGCCGGCCTTGACCTCCAGGCTGACATTCGTCAGGACCTGCGTGCCGGGCACGTAGCTGAACGAGGCGTTGTCGAACACCACGTGGCCGTTGCCGGGGGGAAGGGGGCGGGCATCGGGCTTTTCGGCCACGTCGGGCCGCTCGTCGAGGACTTCGAAGACCCGTTCGGCGCTGGCGATGGCCTCCTGGACGAGGTTGGTCAGGTCCATGACCATCACGATCCGCCCGCCGATCATGCCCAGGGCGGCCATGAAGAACATCAGGTCGCCCGCCCCATTGAGGCGGTTGCCGCCGTCGGCGGCGTCGAGCATCAGCATATAGCCGCCGGCCGCCAGGACGATCACGACGTCCAGCCGCATGAGGCCGCGGACCAGGGGCATGTAGTGGCGGAACAGGTCGACGGTCACCATCGTCCGTTCGTAGAACGCCTCGCTGAGGTTGTGGAACTTGTCCTTCTCTTCGCGCTGCCGACTGAAGGCCTTGACGACGGCAGTGCCGGCGATGTTCTCCTGGAGGGCGGTGATCAGGTCGTCTTCGCGGGTCCGGGCCTCGCGGTAGGCCGGCCGGACGAAGATCGCCAGGCGATACATCAGGAACCCGGCTACGGGCACGAGCACCAGCGCCAGGATCGTCAGCGTGATGTTGATGAAGAACATCGCCGCGGCCCAGCCGATCACCAGCAGAATGGTCTGGGCGGCATTGTACCAGACGTTGGCGATGAAGCCGCGGATCCGCTGCACGTCGCCGGTGGCACGGTTGATGATGTGGCCGGAAAAGTGGCGGTCGTAGTAGCCGAAGGACATTCGCTGCAGGGACTGGAACACCTGAGAGCGGAGTTGCCAGACCACTTTCTCCCGGAAGTGGGTGAGCTGGATGCGGGTGATCATGTCGGTCAGCCCGCGCACCACGGCCAGGCCGATGATGATCAGGGCCAGGCGGCGGATCATCGCGATGAATTCGGACTGCGGGTGGATCAATGCCTTCGCGAAGGTGGTGAAGCCGACCGCCTCGCCGGCGCGGCGGGCTTCAGTCAGGTCGATCTCGCCGATGCTGTTGATACCTTTGGCGATGAACCGGGCCTGGGCGATTTCCAGCCCGATCCCCAAGGCCGCCAAAAAAATAAGGAGTATTGCCTGTTTCCGGAACCGCCACGCCATCTTCAGCAGGCGCATAAAAACGGGCCATGCCGGCCCTTTGGGGTCCTGGAATTTCTCACTTTTTCGTCGTGACATCCTTGCAACCGCACCTGCTCAGTATGTCCGCCCCTGAATGCTGCGGCGGTCATCGGGTAAACACTATCTCGCGCATTATAGGGCATCCGCTGCTCCTGTCATCGCGCAACGCCGGTTCGGCGGCCATTTTAGGGAAATTGCCTATAAACGGTTGCGGTGGGGACCAGGCCAGATCCGTCGCGGCCGGCACACGTACGCACAGGACTGCACCTGCGGCTACAGGGCCATCGACTTGATCTTGCGGAACAGTTTCCAGGGGTCTGACCCCGAGTCGTATGTCTCCAACGGAATCGATGCCGGGATTGGATGGCGGCCTGAATGCCTGTACACCTCACCGGGGTCTGACCCCGTGGCGCTGGCAGTGACATGGCCTTGCGTCTACAGGGCCATCGACTTGATCTTGCGGAACAGGGTGCTGGGGTTGACGCCGAGTTCGCGGGCGGCGGCGGCGCGGTTGCCGTTGTGGCGCCGCAGGGCGCTGGTGATCATGACCCGCTCCATAGCCTCGAGCGTCATGCCGCCGCGGACGGCCAGCGGGGCCTGATCGTCGTCGGTGCGCAGGGCCGGCGGCAGGTGGTGCATGTCGATCAGGCCGCCGCGGCACAGCACGAAGGCGTGTTCGACGATGTTTTCGAGCTCCCGGACGTTGCCCGGAAAGTCGTGTTCCATCAGCCGGGCGAGTACCCGGTCGCCGACGCCGACGATGTCCTTGCCCTGCAGTCGGTTGAACCGGGCGATGAAGTGGTCGACCAGCAACGGGACGTCTTCGCGCCGGTCCCGCAGGGCGGGCAGGTCCAGGCGGATCACGTTGACGCGGTAGTACAGGTCCTCGCGGAACCTGCCTTCGCGGACCAGGCCGGCCAGGTTCTGGTTGGTCGCGGCGATGACCCGCACGTCCGCGTCGACCGGCTCGACCGAGCCCAGCGGCTCGTAGACGCGCTCCTGCAGCACCCGCAGCAGCCTGGCCTGCATCGCGGGCGAGATGTCGCCGATCTCGTCGAGGAAGATCGTGCCGCCGCGAGCGACCTCGAATCGGCCGGGCTTGTCCTTGCGGGCGTCGGTGAACGCGCCGGCCTTGTAGCCGAACAGCTCGCTTTCCAGCAGGGCGTCGGGCAGGGCGGCGCAGTTGATCGCGACGAAGCGTTTGCCGCTGCGGCCGCTGAGGTTGTGGATCGCCCGGGCGAACAGCTCCTTGCCCGTGCCGCTGGGGCCCTCGATCAGGACGGTGGTGTCGCTCTCGGCGATGTCGGGCAGGACGTCGAAGAGGCGCTGCATGGGCTGGCTGCGGCCGACGATGTCGGCGAAGGTGTAGCGGGCCTCCAGCTGCTTTTGCAGCTGCTCGACCTGGGAGAGGTCCCGGAAGGTCTCCACGCCGCCGATGACCTCGCCCCGGGCGTTCTTCAGGATGGCGGTCGAGATGCTGATGGGCATCCGCTCGCCGCGGGCGTCGATGATGTAGACGGCCTTGTTGACCACCGGCCGACCGGTCCGCAGGGTCGCATCGAGCGCGCAGGCCCCCTCGCAGATGCTGGCGCGGAAGACCTCGCAGCATCGCCGGCCGATCGCGTCGTCGCGGCCCACGCCGGTGATCCGCTCGGCGGCGGTGTTGAACGAGGTGACTTTCCAGTCGCGATCGACGGTAAATACGCCGTCGGCGATCGAATCGAGAATCGTGTCTCGTGTCTGTGCGTCCATAGGGCATCAAATCTAGCCGAGGGGGCGGGTGGATGCAAAGGAACCTTGGCGGATCTTCGTGTTTCGCAGTCGTGATCTTCCGGGTATAATGGTCGCGGTCCGAAGGGACACCATGTCGATGGATCAGGAACGGTATGATGAGACTGACGGTCCCAGCCAACTACGATCCCGATGTCGTGCCGGCGCTGGCGCGGTACCCGGTCGAGGAGGTGTACGGCAAGTTTCCGGTCGATATCGTCGGCGGCGGCCGGCCGAGCTACATGGGCACGCCGCTGAGTCGTTCGGAGCTCCGCGAGTACGTCGCCTTGCTGGCCCGCCACGGGATCGCCTTCAACTACCTGCTCAACAGCGCCTGCCAGTCCAACCGCGAGTGGACACGTGGTTTCCAGAAGCGCCTCATGCGGCTGCTGGACCGGCTGGCGGATTGGGGGGTGCAGCGGGTGACGGTCGTCACGCCGTACCTGCTGGAGCTGGTCAAGGCCCGGTTTCCCGGGATGCTGGTCAAGGTGGGCATTTATGCCCAGGTGGACACGGTGCTGCGGGCAAGGTTCTGGGAGGATCTCGGGGCCGACGCGATCACGCTGGAGAGCTTCTCGATCAACCGCGACTTTCTGCGCCTCGCGGCGATTCGCAACGCCGTCCGCTGCGACCTGCAGCTGATCGCCAACCACCCGTGTTTGCCGAACTGCCCGCTGCAGGCCTACCACATGAACGGCATCGCCCACGCCTCGGACGGCTCACGAAACGTGTTCGTCGACTACTGCTTTTTGCGGTGCTCGCGGATGCGGCTGGAGGAACCGTCGCTGCTGATCAAGGCGGGGTGGATCCGGCCGGAGGACATCGGCGCGTACGAGGCGGTGGGCTATTCGACGTTCAAACTGATCGAGCGGGGGATGCCGTCGGGGGAGCTGGTCAGGCGGGTGCGGGCGTACGCCGAGCGGCGGTTCGAGGGCAACCTGGCGGAGCTGGTGCTGCCGTACGGTTGGGGCCAGCCGGTGCGGCAGGAGCGGTTCTGGCTGTGGCGCTACTTCATCCGGCCGTGGCAGCTCAATCCGCTTCGCGGCAGGACGCTTCTCGAGCTGATCAAGTCGCAGGGGATGCTCTATCCGCGGGAGGCCCAGCCGATCCGGATCGAGGCGGGGGCGATCCCGGCCGATTTCTTGAGGCCGTTCCGGTACCGGGACTGCGCCGAGTCGGACTGCCGCGAGTGCGGGCACTGCCACCGCATCGCCGAGCAGGCGGTGCGGATCGACCCGGCGTTTCGCGAGGAGTCGCTGGGGCGGTATCGCCAGGTGGAGCGGTCGCTGGCAGACGGGTCGATGTGGGGGATGTAGGCCGGCTTGCCCGACAGGGAGACGAACGACCTTCCGCAGATTGCTCAGATGAGAAACGAGAACGGCAGTTGCCAGTTGTCAGTAAAGAGCAACCGCAACGACAGGGGACAGGGGGACAGGGGGACAACGACAATTGACAGGAAACCCGTTGCGGCGCACAGGGGCTGGATGCCCCGCCCTAAATGCGACCGAACCTTGCCCTGTCACGGCCCTTCATGGCAGCGGCTACAGCCGTAGGAGTGGTTGTTGTTCATCCGCGTTTCATCAGTGTCAATCCGTGGCTGACATTGCTGTTGTTGCTGTTGCTGTTTCCAATCTGAGTAATCTGCGTAATCTGCGGAAGGCCGTTCTCGTTCCGCTCTGCAAGTGCCCGCGAAGTCTGCGTGGCGCGGCGTAGAATCAGCAGGAGGTGGCAAGAGGGGGCGGAGGGGGCTTGCGTCACTACTTCGCGACCTGCATGATGGTGGGGTGGCCGGGCAGGCGTCGCCGGTCACGGCCGAGGCCGCCATGGCGGATTATCGGGCGAACTTCGTGGACGGTGAGCAGTGACAGCGTCGGAGGTGTGGTGTGCGCCTCAAGGATCGTTCCTATGAGCCCGAGCTGCTTGATAAGCCGGACTTCGATCCGGCTCTGGCGATCGAGGCCTACCGCTTCATGGCGATGGTCAACCGCTGGTTCGGTGGGGTGCGGGCGGTGCGGCGGTTTGTCGCGGCCGAGGCCCGCCGCCAGCCGCCGGGGCAGCCGCTGCACGTCCTGGATATCGGCTCGGGAATCTGCGACATTCCGATTCAGGTCGTCCAGTGGGCGGGCCGGCGGGGGCTCGACGTGCGGTTCACGTGCCTGGAGGTCAGTCCGCACGCCCCGGCCATCGCCCGCGAGCGGATCGAGCGGGCGGGGCTGCGCGAGCGGATTCGCGTAGTAACGGAGGATGCCTTTGCCCATTCGCCCGCATGGGGTTATGATTGTGCAGCCGGGTCGATGTTCTTCCATCATCTGACGGAGGAGCAGATCCTGGCCTTGATCCGCCATTTGCGCGGGTTTGTCCGCCGCAGCGTCCTGATCAGCGACCTGGGGCGCAGCTGGGCGGACTATCTCGGCGGCTGGTTTCTTACGCTGCCGATGTCGGCAGGTCTGAAGCATGATGCCCTGTTGTCGATCCGGCGGAGCTTTCGAGCAAACGAGCTCGACGCGTTGCTCCGGCAGCTGAAGGATGTTCGCGTAGAGGCGAGCAATGCCTGGCTGTTCCGTGTCAAGGCGACTGTCTACTTCACGGAGGGCAAGACGACTTGAGGACGGTCATTCGTGCCATCGGGACGGCGAACCCCCGTCGTTACGTGACGCAGCAGGAGTTCTACGAATGGTTGATGCACCACTTCCGGCTGACGCCGAAGGAGCACGACCTGTACCGACGCGTGCTGCTGGACGGGCCAATTCAGGGCAGGTACTTCGGCGTCGACTACGATGACCAGGGCGCCGACCTGAATCCGGACGCCCTGATCGACCGTTTCAACAGGCACGGCACGGCGATGGCCGCGCAGGCCGCCCGGGACGCGATGCACGCGGCAGGCCTGGAACCCGACCAGATCGGCGGTCTGGTCGTCAACACCTGCACCGGATACCTGTGCCCGGGGTTGAGCTCGTATATCAGCGAGGAGCTGCGGCTGCCCGCTGATGCCAAGGTCTTCGACCTGATGGGCATGGGCTGCGGCGGGGCGATCCCCAACCTGGAGGCGGCTGCGGGGATGCTCGCGCGGGGGGTGGGCAAACCGGTCATCAGCATCGCGGCGGAGGTCTGCTCGGCGACGATGTTCATGAGCCCCGAGCCGGACCTGGTGATCAGCAACAGCATTTTCGGCGATGGGGCGGCGGCGGTGGTCGTCGACGATCCGGCCAGGACCAACGGCCAGGCGCGGGCTCAGCTGGTGGACTTCGAGACGGGGCTCTATCCGCGGCACCGTGAGGAGCTGCGATACCGGTCGCAGGACGGCCGGCTCCGTAACGTGCTGAGCCGGCGGGTGCCGGTGCTCGGCGGCAGGACGGTCAGCGAGGTGGTGCTGCGGCTGCTGGCGCGGCACGGGCTGTCGGTGAAGGACATCGACGTATGGGCGGTGCACCCCGGCGGCACGCAGGTGCTCAATCAGGTGGCAGGCAAGCTCGGACTCGAGAAAGAGCGGCTGCACGTCAGCTATGAGATCTTCCGCGAGTACGGCAACATGTCCTCGCCGTCGGTCTTGTTTGTGCTCAAGCGGACGCTGTGCCACTCGCGGCCGCAGGCGGGCCAGCGAGGGGTGATGGTCTCGTTCGGGGCGGGGTTCAGCGTGTTTGCGGCGCTGCTGGAGTTTTGACGGAGTCAAACGTGGCACAGGCTGAATATCGTCCATTCGAGAAGCTGTTGACCAGCACCGTTCCCGTTCCGGACTGGTGGACCTCGCGTGAGCCGCAGATCCAGGGGTTCCTCGATCGACAGGTGCCGGCCGACCGCGTGCGGATGCTGGCAAACTCCCCGGGAGGCCGGCCGGTGAGGGCGGCGTTTTTCGGGGATGCCGAGCCGGAGCTTCTCGGACCGGCCAACTTCAATGCGGCGCTGGGGGCGCAGCAGCCGGAGGCATACTGCCGGCGGCGCGAGCGGAAGCGGCCGGTGCTGATGATCCTGGCGGGGGTACACGGGGCGGAGGTCGAGGGGATGATCGGGGCCCTTTCGGCCATCAATGTCTTCCAGACCGGCAGCGACATCGCGGGCAATCCCCAGCCGGACCTGGCCGACAGGCTGCGGCAGCTGCGGGTGATCGTCATCCCGCTGGCGAATCCCGACGGGCGCGTGCGGGTGCCGTACGACGGGTGGCTGGGACTGCCGTGCGATGAGATGCACCGGGTGGGGCAGGGCACGCGGCGCGACGGCAGCTCGTACGGCTGGCCGGCGTGCAAGGCGGTGCATCCGATGGCGGGCGATGTAGGCGGGCTGGGCGGCTACTTCGACGACGCCGGCGTGAACATGATGCACGACGAGTGGTCGGCGTCGATGAGCCCGGTGACGGCGGCGGTCCTGCGGCTGATCCGCGAGGAGGCGCCGGATATCGTCCTGAACTGCCACAGCCACGCGAACGTCCCCTCGATCCTGCACACCGCCTACGCTCCGCAGGCGGTCAAGGAGAACGTCGCGGCGTTCGCCCTGAAGCTCTACACGAACCTGACTCGGGCCGACCTGCCGCATCCGGACGACCTGCCCTGGCCGCGGGTCGACGGCGCCAGGGGCGAGGTCCCGCCGGCGATGAACCTGACGAGCATGATGTACCATGTCGGCGCGGCGCTGCCGATGACCTTCGAGTGTCCCCACGGATTTACCGACGGCCGGGCACGGGTGAATTACGAGCAGATCCTGGCGATCCATCACGTGCTCTTGCGAAGCGCGGCCGACTGGTTGTTGCGCAGGCCCGTCCGCTGATGCTTCCAGGGGTCTGACCCCGGATCGCACGTCTCCCAGCGGAATCAACGCCGGGATCCTATGGCGGCCTGGATGCCTGTGCACGTCACCGGGGTCTGACCCCGTGGCGCGGGGGCCGGAGGGTTCGCAGGGACATAGCGACTCACCAGCACGGCCCTGCTGCGCAGGACCGTGGCCCCCGCCGGGGCGTTGTCCCCAAGGGGTCAGACCCCGTCGGATCTTTCAGGTATGGGTGCCCCCAAGGGAATCGGATCGTGGATCCGAACACGGGCGTGTTGCCAGGGGTCAGACCCCAGACAAGGCGGCGGATCTGTCGTCCGGCGCGATATAATCGGTATCGGTACGAGTCAAATGCGTTGCACATCGAGACGAAGGGAGAGTTTTCGATGCCGAATGACACGCCTCTTTCGGGCAAGCGGCTGCTGGCGTTTGTGGGCGACATGTACGAGGACCTGGAGCTCTGGTACCCGGTGCTGCGGATGCGCGAGGCGGGGGCCGAGGTGGTCGTCGCGGGGCTCGAGGCCGGGGCGAGTTACACCAGCAAACACGGCTATCCGGCAAAGGCGGACGTAGCGGCAGCCGACGTGAAGTCGGCCGACTTCGACGGGGTGATCGTCCCCGGCGGGTTCATGCCGGACAAGCTGCGCCGCGACAAGGACGTGCTGCGGATCGTGCGGGAGATGGCCGAGGCGGGCAAACTCGTCGCGGCGATCTGTCACGGCGGGTGGATCCCCATCTCGGCGAAGGTGTACAAGGGCGTGAAGGTGACCGGCACGACGGCGATCAAGGACGACCTGGAGAACGCCGGGGCGGTCTGGCACGATGCGCCGCTGGTGGTCGACCGCAACTTCGTGTCGAGCCGGCGGCCGGACGATCTGCCGGAGTTCTGCAAGGGGATGCTGGCGGTGCTGGCGGCCGGCAAGGCGCCGGCGCAGTAGGGCAGGTGACGTTCGGGATGGCTGCGGTGCCGTTATCCTGAACGAGGCAGAGGATCTCAATGGACCGTCTATTCTTCGCATTGGGTGCCGTCATCGCCCTGATCGCGGTCGGGGCGGGGGCGTTTGGCGCGCACGGCCTGCGCGACCGGATCGAGCCGCGGATGCTCGAGATCTTCGAGACGGGCGCCCGCTACCAGATGTACCATGCCCTCGCCCTGCTGGCGACGGCGTGGGCGTGCACGCGCTTTCGCGGCAACATGGCGCCCGCGGCGGGGTGGCTGTTCGTGGCGGGGATCGTCGTGTTTTCGGGGAGTCTCTACCTGCTCTCGCTGACGGGCCAGCGGTGGCTGGGCGCGGTCACGCCGATTGGCGGGGCGGCGTTTCTGGCCGGCTGGACGCTGCTGACGGTTGCGGCCCTGCGCGGGTGATGTGGGCTCGTCAATCGAGCGTTGGCGTAGAAACAGGCCCGGTGCTACAGTACCCCTTCGGCTGATCGGTTGCCGCAGCGGTACGGAGTAGCAGGCACATGCAGTGGAACATGCCCGACGAGCAGTTCTGCGGGCTGCTGGAGTGGGATCACCCGGTATTGGCGGGGATCGACGGCAGCACCCCGGCCGCGGCGAGGGCGCTGGCGGCGGCTGGGGCGATTTGCCGGCAGGTGCCGCGGACGCTGACGGTGCCCGCGCGTGTGCCGCGCATCCTGGAAATCTGGAAGACAGACTACCCCGACGACATCGCCGCTTGCCAAGACCTGCTCGAGCAGACCGTGTTCTTTGATGCAGGCACCAGTTGCAGGAATCGGGTCCAGGCGGCACAAGCACGGCCCTGCACCCGGCTCCGCCAAGGCTACGCAGGGCGGGAACAGCCGCAGGACCCTGGCACCCGTCGAGAGCGGCCGCTGTGCGGGCGACAGCCTTTGGACTGCGGCGCCGAAGACGCCGCTTTTCATCGTCGGGCCGAATCGGTGACCGACTCATCCGATACCCCACCCGACTACACCTGGATCGCCGGCAGAAACCTCCGCGCAATGCAGACCAATCGCCACCAGGCGATGCGGGCCGCCGCCCGGCTGTTCGCCCTGACCGGTGACCGCCGCTACCTCGACCTGGCGGTCGACCTGATCCGGACCTTCGTGCGCGAGGCCCCGCCGTGTCCGGACGGGCCGGCGCCGGCCTGGGCATCGTGGATGGCAGGCTACACCGGCATGGAGGTCATCCGGGCCAGCCACGTGATGGAGAACTGGCTGTTGGCGCTGCCGATCCTCGTCCCGCACCTGTCCGACGAAGACTGCCTGGTCTTCCTCAAGGCCCTGGCGTGCGGGGCGGACTATCACCTCAATTGCTGGCGGCACGGGTTCTTTCACAACTACACCCGCCACGGCGTCCGCGCGGCGGCCGGGGTGGGGCTGGCGCTGCCGATGTTCCGCGACGCCCGCAAGTGGCTGCAGCTGGGCATCGACCGCTTCTTCGGCGACATGACCGAGCCGCCCGACTGCCTCGACGACGGCTACACCCGCGAGTCGCTCGGCTACCAGTGCGTCAACGCCTACGTCACGGCCAAGTGGTACCTGCTGTGCCGGGCCCACGGCATCGAGGTGCCCGAGGCGTACGTCTCGCGATTGCAGGCGATGTTCGACCTGGCGGCGCGGGCGATCAAGCCCGACGGCTCGCACCCCTGCCAGGGCGAGACCACCCCCGACAACGCCCACGAGCACTACATCCTCGAACACGAGATGCTGCACCTGGGGGCGGCGCTGTTCGACCGGCCGGACTGGCGCGCGGCGGCCGGCAGTCTCAACGACGACCGTCTCGCCTCGGACTGGCTCTGGCTGATCGACCCGCGCGACTACGACCGCTACAAGACGATGCCTGCCGCGCGATTGCAGGACCGGTCGCTGCCGGCCGGGCGAAGCGAGTGCAAACTCTACACGCTGCGGGCGGGGCGGGGCATGGACGCGCTGTGCGTGCAGACCTGGGGCCTCAGCCCCCGCAATCACGGCCACCACGACGCGCTGCACCTGGAGGTCTACGGGCTGGGGCGGACGCTGATCAGCGATTCCGGCTTTGCCTCGTATTCGGCCGGCCTGCGCGAGCACGCGTGCCAGCCCCAGCGCCACAGCAGCATCCACCTGGCGGGCCTGCACCCCGGTTCGCTGCACATCCACAACGACGCTTGCACGCGGGAGCTGCTGTGGCATGAGGACGACGACGTCATTGCATGTGGACTCGATAACCGGCTGTACATGGACTACGCGATCCGCCGGTTCGCGGTTCTGTTGAAGCAGCAGGGCGTGGTTGCCGTGGTCGATACGGTCCGCCCGGCCCCGCAGACGCCGGAGGCGCCTGCAGCGTGCAAGGCAATCGAGACGCGGTTCGCGTTTCACACGCCTGTAATGGACGTGGCGCGGGAGGGGCTGGCCATCCGTTCGCAGCACGTGCCGGACGCGCCGGTCCGGCTGCACGTACCGAACGATCGGGACGCGGCTGGCGAAGGCGGGGCGTTGTACGGCTGGTCGGAGATCTGCCGGGCCTTGAACTGGTCGCAAAGCGAGGCGAACGCACAGGTCCGGCCGCTGCTGACCGATCCGAACCTCTCGCTGGCCGTGCAACAGGACGTCGTGTGTGTGGCGGGGGGGACGGTTGACCGGCCGGTGGCGGTGTATTCCAGGCGGTGCGGATCGGCCGGTGGCGACAGGGCGGGCGGCGCCGCGGGCGGTGGTTGGCCGTACGTGCAGGCCTGGGAGGTAAGGCCCGTGCAAGGGACGGGGCCGGTGCAGGTGGCGGTGCTTTCGGCGAGGATCGCGGATGCGGGCGAGGTCGAGATTGCGGCCGACGGGGTGCGGGTCGTGTTACAGGACGTGAACGGGCCCGGGGTGCGGCTGGCGCTGCAGCGTGGATGACGCCATTGTCGCACATCCCTGGCGCCTCGCCGGCCAGTATACCCGCTGCGGTTTCGGACCGAAGGGAAGGTTCGCGACGGCGAAAGTCGTTGTAGGGCATAGGCAAAGGATCGCGCCGCGACCTTGACGCGATCAGCCCGTCGCGGGATACTGCATCCGCACGAATCGCATCACTGCTGGCGGCCATGTGCGGTTGCGTGCGATTTCAATCCTCAGGTTTGGCGCGGCGGGCCATCGCCGTGCGTTTTTGATGAACTGAAAGTGGATCAAGGGCGCCGATCATCGGCGCCGGAATCGGCAGGTCACCGGTCCGCCGTGTGGCGGGACCGGGTGGTTAAAGGGCCCCGGCTGCGCGTGCGCCAGGGCCATATGTCAACAGGCGAGGCGCATAAGCAGGAGGCGCAGGTATGAGTACTGACCGTGCTCTGGCAAACCCCACCGGCCGCGGGCGAATGGTGTTCGCGGCCAGGGGCGTGGCGATTCATCTTATTGTGGCGACAGGTCTTATGCTGCTGCCAGGCGGGTGTCCACCGACCGATCCCGATGATACGGGCAATCCGTCCACCGACGTGACCCTGACGGTCAGCACCACCGGGTCTGGAACGGTCGCTGCCAACCCGCAGGCGACCTCCTACGCCGTAGGCACGGACGTGGCCCTGACCGCCACCCCGGCGACCGGGTGGGTCTTCGATCGCTGGGAAGGCGACCTGACCGGCAACACCAATCCGGCCACAGTGACGCTCGACGCGGACACGCAGGTCACCGCGGTCTTCGTCGCCAGCCAGCAACTGGTCGAGTGGACGCAGACCACCATCGAGACCGACACGACGATTCCGGCCGGCAACTACTTCGTCAATTCGAGCATCACGGTCGACAACAACGCGGTACTGACGCTCTCGCCGGGCGTCACGCTGCGGTTCTCCACCGGCAGTTGGCTTTATGTCGGGCCTTCCGGGGCGCTCAAGGCGGTCGGTACGGCTACGGCTCCGATCGTGCTGACTGGCCGGACCGAGAGCCCGGGCTGGTGGATCGGGGTCTGGTTCGACAATTCGAACTCGCCGAATAACGTCCTGGAGTACGTCACCATCAAGTACGGCGGGTCCTCGGCCTACGGGGTGTCCGCCAACCTCCACGCCGAGAACACGTCGCGGGTGGCGGTGCGGCATTGCACGCTGAGCGACGGCTCGGGGTTGGGCTTCAACTTCGCGCACGATCCGGTGATCACCTTTGACAGCAACACGGTCACGCGGAATGCCACCGGGGCCGGCCAGGTCGAGGCCAGGGGCGTAGGCGTGCTGACGACCACCTCGACCTACACCGGCAACACAAAGGACATCGTCCACGTCAAGTCGGGGCACACGACGGTTGATCAGGTCTGGCAGGACCTGGGCGCCGAGTACTACCTCGAGGGCAGCCTGACCGTCGACGCGAACCTGACGCTGATGGCGGGCGTGACGATCCGCTTCCCCGACAAGGAATGGCTTTACATCGGCAGCAGCGGAGCCCTGACGGCAAATGGCACCGCCGCCGATCCGATCCTGCTGACCGGCCAGACGGCAAGCCCCGGCTGGTGGACCGGGGTCTGGTTCGAAGACTCGAATTCGCTGGCGAACGTGCTGGAGTACGTGACTGTCGAGTTCGGCGGGCACAATACGTACGGCGTGCAGGCGAATCTTTACGTAGGGGGGACCTCCCGAGCGGACATCCGCAACTGCACGCTCCGCAATAGCGGCGGCTATGGCCTGTGGGTTACGAATGACGCGGAACCGACGTTCAGCCAGTCGAACACGACATTCGAATCCAACGCACTGGGTGCCGAGGCCCCGTAATTGCCGCGGCGCGATACCTGGACTTACCACTCACCGCCTGGCTCCCGTGGGGAGCCAGGCGGTGACTTTTTCCGTGCGACCGCCAAGGGCCTGTGGGGGGGCCGCATAGTCGCGGCAGAAGCGCTCATTTCGTTCAGATCTCCATTCCCAGGCAGGATCAGTGGACCGGCTGGCTGCCGGGGCGGTCGGTTCACGGGTCCTGCCCGCGAACCGAGGCGAGGTACTCGTCGACCATTTGGTAGGGCAGGCGGAGCACGTCGGCGTCGTGGTCGTCGGTGGCCCTGGCGCCCCACAGTGTGGTGGCGATCTGCTCGTGCTCGATACGGATGCCCGGGTCTTCCAGAAGCGCCAGCGACGCCTCATGAAGTTGAATTGCATCGTCGCTCATGGGGTTAGATATCGTACCGGAAGGTGTTCAGCGCAAAAAGAAATGCGGATGAGAGGACTCGAACCTCCACGACCTTGCGGCCACTGGCACCTGAAGC
>JAWLBS010000075.1:0-17131 GCA_041687575.1 Phycisphaerae bacterium
ATCCGCAACGACGACCTGCTGGTGCCCGAGCCGATGCCGGTCCTGCCGGTCGGCCGGCGGACGCGGGGGATGGAGGTCGAGCAGGGGTTCGGCCCCGAGGCGACGCAGGTCAACGCCGCCCGCTGCTACCTGTGCCACTACAAGTTCGAGATCGACCAGGACAAGTGCATCCACTGCGACTGGTGCATCCGCGTCTCGCCGCGGGACTGCATCCGCCGGCTGAGCACGCTCGAGACCGACGCCGACGGCGCCGCCACCGGCTACACGGAGATGCCCAAGGACCAGGCCGACGCGACGACGTACATCTGGATCGACAGCGACAACTGCATCCGCTGCGGCAACTGCTACCGGATCTGCCCGACCGAGGCGATCTCGCTGCGCAAGGCCGATATCGGCCACTGCGGACTGGAGCCCGGCCTGTCGGACTGGTCGATATAATCTCCTGCAGGGCGCCCGATATCCAACAGCCCCTGCAGGAGCATCACATCATGAAGATTGCGGTTTTCGGAGCGACCGGCGGGACCGGTCAGCAGATCGTGCGGCAGGCGCTTCAGCGGGGTCACGAGGTGACCGCCTTCGCCCGCCGGCCGCGAGGCGTCGTGGTCGAGCGGCCGGAGGTCAACGTCGTCCAGGGCGACGTCCGCGACCTGGAGAAGGTCCGCAAGGCGGTGGCCGGGCAGGACGCGGTCCTCAATGCCCTGGGCACCAGCCGCGGCTCGCCGCGGGACATCTGCTCGGCTGGCACGAAGACGATCATCGAGGCGATGAAGGCCGAGGGGGTCTCCCGGCTGATCACCGAGACCGCTTACGGCGCCAGCGAGACCCGCGATGCGGGGGCCTACAGCAAGGTGCTGCGGGTGGTCATGAAGAGCCTCATGGATGACAAGGACGTGCAGGAGCAGGCGATCCGCGACAGCGGGCTGCAACACGTGATCGTCCGGCCGCCGCGGTTGACCAACGGCGAGAGGCGGGGGGCGTACAAGGCGGGGGCGGACGTGGGGATGACGTTTTTCTCGAAGGTCTCGCGGGCGGATGTGGCGGATTTCATGTTGAAGCAGATCGAGGGCGATAGGTACGTGGGGCAGGCGCCGGGGATACGGTACTGAATCGAGCGGTCTTGACCGGGGCGCTCGCGCGGGCCATGCTGTCGCCTTTGCTGGTGATGGGCGGAGGTGACGATAGATGGCCGGTTCTCGGATGACGATCCTCGCGTTCGGGGGCGGGGAGGGCGTGCAGCTGGGGCCGATCCGGCGGGAACTGCTCGGGTTGGTCGATCGGCCGAAGCCGCGCATCGTCTACCTGCCGACCGCGGGCAGGGACAACCCGGAGTCGATAGCCACGTTTTATAAGACGTTCACCCGCCTCGGCACGGAGGTCGAGGTCCTGCGCACGATCGGCGTGGTGCCTTCGCCGGCCGAGATCCGCAAGCGGATCGGTTGGGCCGACATCGTCTTTGTCGGCGGGGGCAATACGCTGATGATGATGCGACGCTGGAAGTTTCTCGGGGTCAATCGCGAACTGCTCAGGGCCGCCCGCCGCGGCACCGTGCTGGCCGGGGCCAGCGCCGGGTCGATCTGCTGGTTCGAGTCGGGTCACAGCGATTCGATGCGGGGCTACGGCCACGATCCGTGGGACTACATCCAGGTCAGCGGATTCGGCCTGCTTAGGGGGTTTCACTGCCCGCATTACCACCACAAGGACCGGGCCGAGCGGTTCCAGGAGATGATTTTGCGGCGGGGCGGGCACGGCATCGCGATGGACGACGGGGCAGGGATCATCGTGCGGGGCGGGCGGTATCGGGTGATTTCCGTCGCTCGCCGGTGCAAGGTCTATTCCGTGCGGCGCTGCCGCGGCCGGGTGGTGGAGACGGAGATCCCGAAGGTCGCAGATTTCCGGCCGCTGAGGGAGATGTACGAGTACTAGCTTGCAGAGGCGTAGGGCGGGCTGCGCCCCTCAAACGTTGTCATCCTGAACGAAGTGAAGGATCTCTGCCAAGCGGGGCGCCACACCATGGGCACGCTGTCCATTCGAGATTCTTCGCTGCGCTCAGAATGACGGCGTTGGGTGGTTTTCAGGGAAAACAGCCCCGTTGTCATCCTGGGCATTGTTGTGTGGAGAATGTGAAGTGATTGTGCGTACTTTGTTGATCGTCGGCGGCTTGGTTGCCTCGTTGGTTGCTGTAGCGATTGCGGAGGGGCAGACGACTGTGGAATCGAACGCAACGGCACCCGCCGTGAGTCTTGACCGGTTCTTCTCCCCGCCCGCCGAGTTTCGCGGCAAGCTCGGCGACTTCCGGTCGGTGCTGGTGTTCGACGACGGCCGCCCCGTGCGCACAGCCGCCGACTGGCAGCAGCGTCGCGGGGAGATCCTGCAATACTGGCACGGGGTCATGGGCGAGTGGCCGGACCTGCTCGAGCACCCCGCCATCCGGTACCTCTCCAGCGAGCGCGTCGAGAACTTCACCCGCTGCAAGGTCCAGGTCGAGGTCCAGGCCGGCGACCTGCAGACCGCGTACCTGCTGATCCCGGACGGGCCGGGGCCGTTTCCGGCGGTGCTGTCGGTCTTCTATGACGCCGAGTCCAGCGCCGGCCTGGCCAGGTGGAAGGGCGCGGATCTGAGGGCGTTCGGCCAGGACCTCGCCCGGCGGGGCTTCGTTACCTTGTGCCTGGGCGATACGCTCGGCGTGACCGACCGCAAGCAGCGGTACACCGGGACGATCCAGCCGATTTCGCAATTGGCCCATCATGCCGCCAACTGTGCCAACCTGCTGGCGAGCCTGCCGCAGGTGGACGCCGGCCGGATCGGCATCGTCGGCCACTCCTTCGGCGGCAAGTGGGCGATGATGGCTTCGTGCCTGTATGACAAGTTCGCCTGCGCCTGCTGGAGTGACGCGGGCGTCGTCTGGGATGAGAGCGAGCCCAACACCAACTGGTGGGAACCGTGGTACCTGGGTTACGAATCGGGCAAAAAACGCACACCCGGCCTGGTCACTTCCGAGAACCCGCGAACCGGGGCCTATAGGCAGCTTGTCGAGCAAGGGCACGACCTGCACGAACTGCACGCCCTGATGGCGCCGAGGCCGCTGCTGGTTTCTGGCGGGGCGTTCGATCGGCCGCGACAGTGGGTGGCACTGAACCACGCCGTGGCCGTCAACGAACTGCTCGGCTACCACGATCGCGTCGCCATGACCAGCCGCGCGACCCACACGCCGACACCCGAATCGAACGAGCAGATGTACCGTTTCTTCGAGCGGTTCCTGAAGGCCCCGGCCGCGACACAGCCGGCGGGGGAGGCCGATCACTGAGTATCGGCGGAAAGAGCGTTTCTGGCAGTGGGTATCGTTTGGGGAAGAGGATCTCTGCCTGCAGAAACGTCCCCCGTTGTCATCCTGCTTAGAGCCTGTGAAAGAATTGACAAAAAACCGCGTTCTCAGGGTCAAAAACGCGGGTAAAAGCCGAAAAATTCACAGGCTCTCAGGATACAACATTGGATGATGTTTCGGGGAGGTACCCTCATCCGAAGAGCGAGGCCCTGCTTCAGGCTTCGAGAGAAGACGACTCCGCCGCGGTGAGGACGCAGAACCTTGGCGCCCGCAGCGTCTGACACATGCACAGAATCCCCATGCACGAGGGTGAGACGCCGAGGTATGTCTGCTACAATGCCCGCTCGTTTGCGCGGAAAGTCGTAATTGCAGGCGGGTGGAGGCAGTAGATGGGCAGATGTTTTTCCGGCGGCCGGATGCCGCTTGTGGTGACGGGGATCGCGGGGCTGGCGGCGGGGCTGGTCGCGGGTTGTTCCGCGGCGGGGCGGACGCCGCTATCGCCGGTAAGTGCAGTGGCCGCATCCAGCCGGCCGGCCGCGGCGGTCGACCCGATAACCATGATGCGAGACGCCCTGTCGCGGTGCGACGCCCTCTCGGGATACACGGTCGTCTTTCACCGGCAGGAGCGGCGCGGCCTGTTGTCGCGGCTCAGCGATTGGGAGCGGATGCAGGTCGCCTATCGCAAGTCGCCCAGTTCGATCAAGGCGGTCTGGCTGAACGAAGACAGCGAATACGCCCAGGCCGTCTACGTCGAGGGCAGCAACGACAACAAGCTCACCGTGCTGCCTCGAAAGGGGCTGTTCGGACTGCCCGCCAGCCCGGCCAGCGTCGACCCCGGTGCCGCGGTGCAGTGGGGCAAGTCGCTGCGGCCGATCACCGACTTCGGGCTGGCGCCGATGCTTCGCCGGACGCTGGGGCATGTGCAGGAGGCGCAGGCACATGGCGGGGCGGAGGTCACGTACGATGGCGTGGTCGCCATGGAGAAGATGGGCGTGCAAGCCCACCACATTCGCGTGCGGTACCCGCAGGGGTTTACCCGGGCGGACAGGCAGGACGTGTACATCGACGTCGAGACCGGGTACCCGGTGGCGACGTACCTGTGGCTGCCCGACGGAAACGAGCTGGCGGCGTACCTGTATGAGAAGCCGACGCTGAAGGTGCCGGCTGACGAGGTGTTCGCGATCGACAAGAGCGGTGCGGTGGCGGAGAAGTGAGGTTTGCCAGGACTGCGGCACCCGGCGCAGCGGCAAACGGCAACGGCGGAAAAGAAGCCCTCGCTTACGCTTCGGGCTCGTTTGGGCGCGGTGCAGGATATGGGGACCTATACGTTCGGAACAAGGTGGCGGGCGGAGCCCGCCCTGCTTGGGAGTGACTGACAGATGGCGAAGCGTCCGCATGTGATCGTCCTGATGACCGACCAGCACCGTTACGATACCCTGGAGGCCTACGGCGATCGGCAGTGCGAGACGCCGAATTTCGACGCGCTCGCGCGGGAGAGCGTCATCTTCGACCGTCATTACACCAGTTGCCCGCTGTGCGTGCCGACGCGGACCAGCCTGGCGACCGGGATGTGGCCTAACCGTACCGGCGTGCTGATCAACTACTGGATCCCCGAAGAGGCGCAGTACGGGACGCTCCGCCCGGGCGTCGAGACCCTCTATGAACGCTTTGCGAAAGAAGGCTATCGCGTCGCGCAGATCGGCGTGCAGCACGTCAACGCCGAGCCGAAACTGCCGGACCGCGTGCCGGGGGGCGTGTTTGTCGACCGTGACGAGTACGCGAAGTACCTGCGTGACAATGGACTCGCCACGCCCGATACGAAGGCTTACCGTTCGCCCTGCCCGGACTTCGTTGACGGGCAGATGGTCGTTGCGGAGTACACCTCGCCCCGGGCGGGCGTCTGGCCGCACGCGCCGGAGCACTACTACGACCAGTGGATCGCCAGGCGGGCGGTGGAGTATATCGAGCAGGCCGACCCGGATGAGCCGCTGCTGCTGTTCGCGAATTTCTGGTCGCCGCACTGCCCGCTGACGGCGCCGGAGCCGTACGCCAGCATGTACGACCCGGACAAGATCGATCTGCCGGAGAACGTCGGCACGTGGTACCCGGGGCAGTCGGCGATGCAGCTGGTGAACCTGCCCGGCTTTCTGGGGGCGCAGGTGAGCGAGGAGGACTGGCGCAAGGCCTGGGCGATGTACCTGGGCATGGTGACGCTGGTCGACAAATCGGTTGGCCAGGTGATCGACGCGCTGAAGCGCCGCGGTTTTTGGGACGATGCCCTGGTGATGTTTACCCCGGATCACGGCGAGCAGCTCGGTTCGCACCGGCTGTGGCAGAAGATGTGCATGTATGAGGAGTCGATCCGCGTGCCGATGCTGACCAAGGCCCCGCGGATGGAACGCAGCCGGGCGGGCCAGCGGGTGTCGGGGTTGACCGGCCACGTCGACCTGATGAACACGATGTACGACTACACCGGGATCGGCATTGACCAGGCGTCGGACGGCCTGTCGCTGCGGCCGCTGATCGAGGGCGGCACGGACAAGATCCGCGACGAGATCTTCAGCGAGTTCAACGGCAACGCCGGCCGGGGCAGTTACAGTCGGGCGATCATGACAGACCGGTACAAGTTCATCTACTGTCGCACACAGACGTACACGCGGGCAGAGTTCGAGCTGTATGACCGCCAGGCGGATCCATTCGAGACGAACAACCTGGCGAGCGACCCGGCGCACCGATCCGTCCGCGACGACCTGGCCAGGCGACTTGGGGCGTGGATGGAGCGGACGGGGGATCATTTGCCGTTCGAGATGCCGGGCTGAGCCGGGCTCATGTCTGCTGGCGGGTGATCCAGGTCCGCACGTGCGGCAGCTCGGCCGATCTCATCTTTTCGATGAGGGTCTGCGGGTCGTGGTCGACGACGACCATGCTGCGGTGTTCGCTGCGGACGAAGCCCTCGTCGATGGCGTGGTCGATCAGGCCGACGAGCTTATCGTAGTAGCCCTCGGTGTTCAGCAGGGCGCAGGGCTTGCGGTGGATGCCGAGCTGGCACCAGGTGAGCACCTCGAAGAACTCCTCGAACGTGCCCAGGCCGCCGGGCAGGGCGATAAAGCCGTCGACCAGTTCGGCCATCAGGGCCTTGCGCTCGTGCATGGAATCGACGATCCTCAGGTCGGTCAGGCCCGCATGGGCGACTTCCTTGTGGGCAAGGCCGCGGGGGATGACCCCGATGACCTTGCCGCCGCCCGCCAGGACGGTGTCGGCGATCTGCCCCATCACCCCCACGCTGGCGCCGCCGTAGACCAGGCCGATCCCTTCGCTCAGGAATACCCGTCCGAGCCGGCGTGCGGCCTGGGCGTACTGCGGCCGGGTCCCGCTGCTGGACCCGCAGAACACGCAGAGATGCTTGAGAGACCGGCTTGTCATCACTGCTGACTCCTTTATCATGGGGCTGGCCAGACGCCGCGGCCAAACCCCGATGAACGGCAAAGGCTTGCGTTTCTGCGGCCGTGCCGGCCGCCTCTTGTCGACGCGATCCATGGTAGGGCTTCAAGGCGCCTTGGGGCAAGGGTGCGGGGCGGGAGCGGAAATTCCCGGCGGCGCCGGGACTTCCGGCGGTAAGGCGCTAGAATTACCATCGAACAGGTACGCGACCGGTATGTGCTACGGCCGCGGTCCGGCGCTGTCTGATTGATCGATGTGCCGGTGCGTGCCCAGCCAGAGCAATCGAAGCATGCCAGCGCCCAGGCTTACAGGTACGGCGACAGCCGGCCGTGGGGCCAGGCGCGCGATCGTCGGTTCCCCCGGAGGAGGAGGGGGCCTCGGCGTTTCCTGGCATGTAAACCTTGCTGAAAACGGATGTGGTTTTGCGTTGATGAACAGGCGGACTCCTTTACTGGGTATGTACGGCCCGCTGCTGGCCTTCCTGCTTGGCCTTGTTGCGCTGTATCTGGCTTATCTGGCGGGCAGGATTCCCTATATATACGTGCACGGCCTGTCGGAGTTGTTCGGGGTCGTGGTCGCCTTCAGCGTGTTCGTCGTGGCGTGGAATTTCCGGGAGCAGCTCCGCAACAACTACCTCCTGGTGGTCGGCGTGGCGTACCTGTTTGTGGGGGCTTTGCATCTTCTGCATCTGCTGGCATACGAGGGGATGCACGTATTCGAGGGGTTCGGAGCGAACCTGGCGACGCAGACGTGGATCGCGGCCCGGTACGCGTTGGCGCTGGCGTTCGTGATCGGTCCGTTCCTTCTGGGGCGAAGGTTGCGTCCGGGGCTGGTTTTCGGGCTGGGAATGGCCGCGTGCGTCCTGGTCCTGCTTTCCATCTTCCAGTGGGATGTTTTCCCGACCTGCTATGTCGAAGGGGGGGAGCCGAGCCCGCTGACACCGTTCAAGAAGGTCAGCGAGGTGCTGATCGCGCTGATGTTCCTGGCGGCCATTCCGCTGTTGTACTGGAAGCGCGAGCATTTCGACCCGGGGATGCGGCGGTTGATCACCGGCGCGCTGGTGGCCAGTTTCGCCGCCGAGATCCCGTTCATCCTGTACCGTTCGGTAAGCGACCCGTTCAACCTGTTCGGACACCTGCTGCTGATCGTGGCGAGTTTCCTGATCTACAAGGCGCTGGTCGAGTCGAGCCTGCGCGAGGCGTCGGAGCGGATGGAAGTGTCGCAGGAGGTGACCCTCGCAGGCCGGCTTCGTTTCGATCCCTGGGTCCTGCTGACGGCCCGGACGCTGGCGAGGGTATGCACCGTATCGGTGATCGCGGTGGGGGCGCTCGTGCTGGCGGGGTGGGCGTTCGACGTGCCGCGCCTGAAAGGGGTGCTGACCGACGGCATCACGATGAAGGCCAACGCCGCGGCAGGCCTGGTGGCGGCAGGCCTCTCGCTGTGGCTGCTCCAGTCGGGCCGTTGCGTGCTGCGCAACCGTACCGGGCAGGCCCTGGCGGTGCTGGTGGCGGTGATCGGCGGGTTGACCTTCCTGGAGCACCTGTCCGGCTGGAACCTGCGGATCGACGAGCTGCTGTTCCGCGACGCCCCGGGATCTCGCGGGACGATGAGCCCCGGGCGGATGGGGCCGCCGACATCGTTGTGTCTGCTGCTGCTGGGGGCGGCGCTGTTGATGATGCAGGCGCGGCGCCGAGGGCTGCTGATCGCCCGGCAGGGCCTGACGCTGCTCGGCACTGCCATCGCCTTCCTGCCGCTGATCGGCTACATCTACGATGTCCCCTCGCTGTACGCACAAGCCAGCTACGCCGGGATCGCCGTACACGCCGCGGTATCACTGGTGGTGCTGGGGGCCGCCATAATGCTGGCCCGGCCGGACGAGGGGCTGATGGCGGTGGTGACGGCCGACCGCATCGGCGGAATGATGGCGCGGCGACTGCTGCTGGCGACGATCCTGGTGCCGGTGGTGCTGGGATGGTTGCGGATCGTCGGCGAGCGGCGGGGCCTTTACGGCGACGACATCGGAATCACTACGTTCGTGGTGCTGCTGGTCGTGATGTTCACGACCCTGATCTGGCGGAACGCGCGGTTGCTCAATGTGCTGGAAGAGCAGCGCGAGGGCGAGACCGCCGAGCGCCTGCTGGCCGAGCGGGGGCTGCACGCGGCGTCCCAGCGGCTGCGCAGTCACGTGAACAGCTCCCCGCTGGCGGTCGTGGAGTATGACGCGGACATGCGGGTCACGCAGTGGACCGGGGCGGCCGAAAGCATGTTCGGGTTTTTCGCCGATGACGTTATCGGGCGTCGCATCGACGAGATCCACTGGATCCACGAAGGCGATGCCGAGGCCGTTGGGCGGGTCGTCCAGGACATGCTTGATGGCCGGCGTGACCACACCTTCAGCCTCAACCGGAATTACCGCAAGGACGGGTCGGTCATCTACTGCGAGTGGCACAACTCGGCCCTGACCGACAGGGATGGCAAGTTGCTGTCGATGCTGTCGCTGGCGATGGACGTGTCCGAGCGGGTGCGGGCCGAGCAGGCGCTGCGGCAGACCAATGCGCGGCTGGCGATCCTGTACGAGGCGACGAGCCGGCTGCTGGGCAGCGAGGAGCCGGAGGACCTGATTGACGCCTTGTCTCGCCGGGTGCTGGAACACCTCGAGTGCGAGGTCTTCCTGGGGTACCTGCTCGACGACGGGCGGCTGCGGCTGAATTCGTACGCGGGCATCCCCGAGCAGGAGGCGAAACGGGTCGAGCACCTGGACCTGGGCGAGGGCGTGGCCGGTTGCGTCGCCCGCGATGGCAAGCGGATCGTCATCGAGGACGTGCAGCGGGGCCGGGACCCGCGGGCCGACCTGATCCGCAGCCTGGGCATCAGCGCGTACGTCTGCCATCCGCTGATCAATGACGACCGGGTGATCGGGACGCTCTCGTTCGGTGCGACCATGCGCGATCGCTTCGAGGCGGACGAACTGGCCCTGGTGCAGGCGCTGGCCGAGCAGGTGGCGGTCGCGGTCGGACGGATGCAGTCGCAGGAGGCCGAGACCGAGGTGCTTGAGCGGCGGGTGGCCGAGCGGACCATCCAGCTCCAGGAGGCCAACCGGGAGTTGGAATCGTTCAGCTATTCGGTCTCGCACGATCTGCGGGCCCCGCTGCGGCACATCGACGGCTTTGCACAGCTGCTCGCCCGTCAGATGGGTCAAAATCTTGATGCCAAGGCACAGCGGTACTTGAACGTGATCGTCAATACCGTTAAGCATGCAGGCAACCTCGTGGACGATTTGCTGGCGTTCTCGCGGATGGGCCGCGCGGAGATGCGTCGATCGCGGGTGGACATGGCGCGGCTGGTGGCTGATGTGCGCCAGGACCTGGAACCGGACATGGAAGGCCGTGCGATCGAGTGGTGCCTGCAGGATCTGCCCGTGGTGCAGGGGGACCCTGCCATGCTGCGGATCGTCCTGCAGAACCTGCTGGCCAACGCCGTGAAATTCACGCGCGAGCGGCAGCCGGGCCGGATCGAGGTGGGTTGCCGTGACGGCAGCGGCGACAGCGCCGGCGAATACGTCTTTTTCGTGCGGGACAACGGCGTGGGCTTCGACATGAAGTATGCGGATAAGCTGTTCGGCGTGTTCCAGCGGCTGCACCGGCCCGAGCAGTTCGAAGGCACCGGCATCGGGCTGGCGAACGTGCGGCGCGTGGTCCGGCGGCACGGGGGGCGAACCTGGGCAGACGCGGCCGTCGATGCGGGCGCGACGTTCTACTTTTCGTTACCCAAACAAGTAGATGAGGTTGAGGAATGACATCGGAGCTCAAGCGGATCCTGTTGGTTGAAGACGCCCTGAACGACATCGAGTTGACGCTGTCGGCGCTGGAGGAAAACCATCTCGCCAACGAGGTGGTCGTCGCGCGGGACGGCGAGGAGGCCCTGGACTACCTCTACCGCCGGGGCGTGTGGCGCCTGCGGGCCGAGGGCAATCCGGCGGTGGTCCTGCTGGACCTGAAGCTGCCCAAGGTGGACGGGCTGGAGGTCCTTTCGCAGATCAAGAAGGACGAGAACCTGCGGATGATCCCGGTCGTCATGCTGACCAGCAGCCGCGAGGAGCGCGACCTGGTGCAGAGCTACGAGCTGGGGGTCAACGCCTACGTGGTCAAGCCGGTGGATTTCCACGACTTCGTCGAAGCCCTCAACAAGGTGGGATTGTTCTGGGCGGTCATCAACCAGCCGCCGCCGGGAACGACCGACGAAGTGGCAACCTGAGTAATCGGCGGGGCCGGTTGTCCGGCCATGTTGCATGAGGTGCAGTAAGACCGATGCCATTTTCACAGAATCCGTCGAATGAAGGTCCGCGCGAGCCCAGGGTCCTTCGGGTGCTCCACCTGGAGGACAGCCCGCTGGACGCGGAACTGATCGCGTCCGAGCTGTGCCAGGGGGAGATTGCGTGCGATGTCACGCTGGTCGATTCGGAGGCCGGGTTTGCGTCCGCGATCAAGGCCGGCGACGTGGACCTGGTCCTGGCCGACCATTCCCTGCCTGACTTCGATGGCATGTCCGCCCTGCGGATCGCCCGACGGGTCTGTCCGCAGACGCCATTCTTGTTTGTCTCGGGTGCCATCGGTGAGGAACAGGCGATCGAGACGCTCAAGGCCGGGGCGGTCGACTACGTGCTCAAGCAGCGGCTCGAACGGCTCGTCCCGGCCGTCCGTCGCGCGATGGCCGAGGCCGACGAGCGGGCGCATCGGCGTCGCGCGGAGGCCTCGCTGCGAGAGAGCCAGGACCGCCTGCGGCTGGCGACCGAGGCCGCGGGGATCGGCGTGTGGCAATGGGACCTGTCCAGCGACGAGGTGACCTGGACCGAGCAGTGCGCGGAGTTGTTAGGCCTGTCGCCGTCGGCGACCGTGGTCCCGTACCGCCAGTGGCTTGAAACCCTGCATCCGGAGGATCGGCAATCGGTCGATGAGAGGATTCGCCACGCCATCAATGAAAGGAAGGACTACCGCTGCGAATATCGCACCGTCTGGCCCGACGGCAGCGTGCACTGGATCATGGACAAGGGGCGCGGCCTCTACGACGAGCAGGGCCAGCCGGTCCGCATACATGGCGTTTCGATGGACGTCACGCGGCGGCGTGAGGCCCAGCGGCTCCGCGACGAGCACCTGGCGCGGCTGGATGCGCTGGTCCGGGTCTCCAAGACGATCCTGGCCGAGACCGGCATGGACGGCGTGCTGCGGCGGATCGCCGATGCGGCGCGGGAGCTGACCGGGGCACGGATCGGCATCTGCGGCCACGGCTTTACGAACGGGTCATTTCGCGCGGGCGTGGCCAGCCAGGATGACGACCTGCCGCCCATGCCGGAAGGCGCCGTCTTCCAGATCGAGCAGGGCGGGGTCTACATGGAGATCCTCGAAAAGCGGGCGCCGCTCCGCCTGACGGACGAGCAGCTGCGCAGTCACCCTGCCTGGCGAGGCCTGCCCGACTGGCACATACCCCTGCGGGGTCTGCTCGGCGCGCCGCTGATCGGGCGGGATGGGCAACCCGGCGGCGTGGTCATGGTCTCGGACAGGCCGGCGGGCGAGTTCACCGACGAGGACGAGGCGACGCTCGTGCAGCTGGCGACGATCGGCTCGCTCGGCCTGCAGCACGTCGAGGCACGCGGCGACGCGGAGCGCAGGGCGAAGGAACTGGCAACCGTCTTTGCGTCGCTGGTACAGCCGGTGGTCATCTTCGACGCCGCCGGCCACGTGCTCAAGGCAAACCCGGCGGCCAGGCGGATCTTCGGCGAGGACCTGGCCGGGCACGATCGCAGCACCTTGATCAGGCGGCTCAACATCCGCGATAGCCAGGGCCGTCTGGTCCCGGCGGAGACCCTTCCGTCAAGTCTCGCCCTGCAAGACCATACGACGGTCGATCAGCCGTACACCCTGACCGATGCGGGCGGGCAGGACCTGAAGGTCCTGATCTCCGGCGCACCGCTGCACAGCAAGGGTTCCGTGGTTGGTGCGGTATCGGTCTGGCACGATGTGACCGAGCGAGAGCGGGCGCAGGAGGCGCTGCGAAGGGCCAATGATGAACTGGAAGTCCGCGTGCAGGAGCGGACCCGCGAACTGGCCGAGACGAACCAGGCTCTCCAGGGCCAGATCGTCGAACGCGAGCGGGCCGAGGCGGAACTGCGCCGCGTGAACACCGCCCTGCGGATCCTCAGCGAATCCAACCAGGTGCTCGTGCGCACCAGCGACGAGATGCACCTGCTGCGGAGCATCTGCCGGCTCGTAACCGAATATGGCGGCTACACGATCGCCTGGATCGGCCGCGTCGAACAGGACGAGGCCCGGACCGTGCGGCCGGTCGCCTGTGCCGGCTGCGACCTCGCCTTCGTAGAAGAGTTGCACGTCACCTGGGACGAAAGCGAACGGGGGCGCGGCCCGACCGGCACCGCGATTCGTACCGGCCACCCTTCGGTGCAGCGGGACCTGCATGAGCGTGCGCCGGTCCTGGACTGGCAGCAGGAGGCACAACGGCTCGGCATTCACGCGGCCATTTCGGTGCCCCTGGTGGTCGAAGGACGGATCTTCGGCGCGATGACGATCTACAGCCCCGACGCCGGCGCCTTCGACGACGCAGAGGTCCGCCTTTTGCAGGAACTGGCAGACGACGTGTCCTTCGGCATTTCGTCACTGCGGCTGCGTGAAGAGCGGCAGCGGGCCGTCGAGGCGCTGCGGGCCAGCGAGGAGCAGTACCGGCGGATCGTCGAGACCTCCGAGGAGGGGATCTGGGTCCTCGACGAGGCCGATACCATCACCTTCGTCAACCAGAGGCTCGGGCAGATGCTCGGCTATGACGTCGAGGAGATGCTCGGCGAGCCGATGCTCACGTTCGTCGACGATCTGGATCGTGGCGTGATGCAGGGGGCACTGCAGCGGCGCCGCGCCGGGATCAAGGACAGCCACGATGTCCGCCTGCGCCGGCGGGACGGCGGGCAGGTATGGGCGATCGTGGCGGGCGCCCCGATTTTCGACGAAACGGGCGGGTACGCCGGCTCGCTGCTGATGACAACCGACATCACCGATCGCAAGGCCCTCGAAAAGGGCATCGTCGAGATCAGTAACCTCGAGCAGCAACGGATCGGCCGCGACCTGCACGACGTGCTCGGCCAGAACCTCACCGGCATGAGCTTTTTGAGCAAGATCCTCGAACAGAAGCTCGCCTCCCTGTCGATGCCCGAGGCCCAGGACGCCGCCGAGATCGGGCGGCTGTCTACCCTGACCAACAAGCAGGCCCGTTCGCTGGCGCGGGGTCTGGCGCCGGTGGATCTGATGGCGGACAACTTTGACGCGCGGATACGGGAATTCGCCTCCGGCGTGCAGGAGATCTTCAGCATCTCGTGCGCGTGCGAGTGCGACCCGAACCTGCGGATTCCCGACGACGACGCGGCCGTGCACCTCTACCGCATCGCCCAGGAGGCGGTCAACAATGCCGTCAAGCACGGTAAGGCTCGCAACGTGCTTATCCAGGTGACCGAGCAGGACCCAGGCCGGGGCATGCTTATGGTCCAGGACGACGGGCTTGGCATGCAGCGCAACGAGAAGCAGGACGGCATGGGCCTGCAGATCATGGAGTATCGTGCCAGCGCGATCGGGGGGACCTTGCGGGTGCGGTCGAACAAGGGGCAGGGGACGGTCGTGATCTGCACCTTCGCAACGGCATAGCCGCACAATTCCACGGCCACACCCTTCGACGAGCTCCCTTCGGGTCCGAGCCCAAGGTCGAGGGGGGGATGGTCCTGTGCGCAGGCGACCTGTCGGTCCGCGGCGTTTCCGTCCGGATGGCCCGACTGAACCGGGCGCAAAAAGCAGGACCGGAACCGCAAAGGGTTCCGGTCCGGGTTCAATCTCTTCTGGTTTCGTTGCCGCTCGCCGGCGCGGGTGCCGCGGGCCGGCCTACAGACTGGCCGGTGCAGGGACCTTCTTCGCCGGTGCTGCCTTTTCCACCTCGCCGAAGCACCGGGCCAGGTGCTGCTCGCTGGGCGGCCGGGTGAAGATCGACACGACGATGGCCGCGAGGATCGACAGGGGCAGCGCCACCAGCAGCGGGTCGACGACCGGCCAGTTGGGACTGTCGGCCAGGATGCTGTTTTTGCCGCCTGTGATGCTACGGACCCAGCCGATGGCGCCCGCCTCGGCCGACTTGACGAACAGCAGCCAGAACGAGGTCACCGAGGCCCCCACGATCATCGAGGCGATCGCCCCGGCCTTTGTCATCCGCCGGAAGAACAGCCCGCCGATGAAAGCCGGCAGGAACGCCGAGGCGCACAGTCCGAAGAAGATCGCCGTCGCTCGGGCGATGAAGTACCCGCCTCGCGTATAGTAGCCGATCACGATCGCCAGGGTCATCCCCACGATGATCCCGATTCGGACCACGTGGACGCTGCGGTTCGCGCTGCCTGACCCGCGGAAGATCTGCTCGAACACGTCCCGCCCGGCGGCGGTGCCCAGGGCGTGGAACTGGCTGGACATCGTGCTCATCGCCGCGGCCAGCATGGACAGCAGGAACAGCGTGCGGAACCACCCGGGCATGGCGGCGTTCAGGAACGTCGGGATGATGCTTTCACTGTTGAATCGCCAGTTCGGCCCGTCACGGACGACCGCGCGGGTGAAACTGGTCGCGCGCGGCATCACGCGGATGAATCCGTCGTCCAGCGTCTCGATTTCGGCCTTGGGCATGATCGCCGCGGCCTTGCCGAGCCCGGCGGCGACCACGTGGGCGTTGGCCTCGCCATCCTGGTTGGTGTCGATGTGGAGCAGGTGGACCGGGATCCGCACCGGGTCGGAGCCGGGCTCCTGCTTGGCGATGATCATCACCTCTTCCAGGTCGCCGATCTGCTTGCCGACGATCGCCTCATGCTTGAAGAAGTAGACGTTGCTCAGAGCCCCGACGGTAAAGGCCACGCCCGTCATCAGCAGGATGAACGTGCCGCCCATCGCCAAGGCGCGATTGAGCTCCCGCCCGCTCTTGACCGTCAGGAAGCGTACCACCAGTTGCGGCTGGGCGAGCACGCCGATGCCCACGCCCAGCACGATCGTGCCGATGACGATCCACCAGAGGTCGTATCCCTTGTCGCCCCAGCCGAACGACGGCATCTCCGTCCAGCCCTGGTGCCCCATCCCTTTGAAGCCGACGAACACCTGGTCCTTCATGGCCGTCAGGTCGGCGTGCCCCTGGACCACGCCCCCGACCGACCAGTAGGCCCAGACGATCAGGAACAGCATCCCCAGCGTCATGATCGAGCCCTGCAGGGCGTCGGTGTAGAGCACGCCCTTGAGCCCGCCGAAGAAGACGTAGATCGCCGTCAGCGAGGCGAACACCAGCAGCGCGAACTGGTAGTTGACGTAGAACGCTGTCGAGAGGAACTCCGTCCCGCCGATCAGCACCGCAGCGGCATACAGCGGCATGAACAGGAAGATGATCAGGCCGGCGAAGATCTGGATGAACCGGCTGTCGAACCGCCGCCCCAGCAGCTCCGGGAACGTGTGCGCGTCGATCCGATGCCCCAGCCGCCGCGTCGGCCCGCCCAGAAAGACGAACGCGATGAAGATGCCCACGAAGATGTTCAGAACCGTCAGCCACAGCACGCTCATGCCGAACAGCCCCGCCACCCCGCCGAAGCCGATGATCGCGCTGGTGGAGATGAACGTCGCACCGTAGCTCATCGCCATGACGTACGGGTGGGCCTTGCGGCCGGCGAGCATGTAGTCGGCCGCCGTCTTGGTCCCGCGGAACCCCAACCAGCCGAGATACCCGATGGCAGCCAGATAGATGACGACCAGCGTCACGTCGAACAGATTTACCGTTTGGGCCAGCATAACATGATCTCTCGCCCCCCGGCGACCAGACGTATCCGCGGCGCAGCCGCGTCACCATATGTTCCAACCCGGCAGACGCGCCGGCTTGCTGCTAGAGGTCCTGCTTGGCCTGTTCCTCGTGGGCCGCCCAGGTGACGTCAACCGGTTCGACGGCATCCGAGGCTCGATTCCAGCCGATCAGCCCGTAAATGACGCACAGGATGGCGCTGAGCACACACAGCAGATACGCCGTCCACACACCGGGGTCTTCAATGCCAAACATCGCAAGTCCTCTATGGGATGCAGGTTTCTGCCAACCAGGAAATCCATGCCACAGTCCTGAAACGAAGATGATTTCCCGTGAAAAGATATCTGATCGGTCCTTTTAGCACCCCGGGCTACCAAAGTCAAGCGGCCCCCCGGCGAGTTCGGCGCGGGACGGTTGTCGGGGTCGGCCCCCCGGCAGCGGCCGCTCTGCCACGGAGCCCGGGATGCTGACGTCACCCGTCCGGAGCGTTTTCCTGCCATCCGGCCG